>CAZWSK010000098.1:0-9102 GCA_964636445.1 uncultured Chloracidobacterium sp. | reverse complement strand
ACAGGAGCTGTACCGAGGAAGATACTTGACCCAAGAAATGTGTCTGCCTAGACTATTGACCTGTGTTTGCAAAGAATTATGAGATTATTTCGGGAGGTAGCTCTTATGAGAAGACCGGGCCTGGTCATTCTTGTTTTTAGTCTTTGTTCGATTTCCATTTTTTCGCAAACTACGGCGAAGGACTACGCAAAATTAGGTTTGGGGCAGCTTCAACGAAAGGAAAATGCGGCGGCAATCGCGTCTTTTACAAAGTGTATTCAGCTTGAGCGGACCAATTGGACTTGTTTTCATAACCGGGCATTGGCATATCAACGGACTGGCAAAACAGTTGCGGCACTTGCCGATTTTGGCAATTCCATCCGGGTAAATCCGGTCGCATACCAGTCATACATCAGCCGGGCGGATATGTATGTCAAAGACCTAAAAGATTATGACCGGGCCCTTGCGGATTACGATAGTGCTCTTCGATTCACGACGACTAGCTATGACGCCTATAACAATCGCGGCGTGATCTTTAATAAGAAAGGGCGTTATGAGGAAGCGATCTCCGACTTTAGCCGCGCTATACATCTCAACACGAATAAGTGGAATGCCTATATCGGCCGGGCAACCTCTTATTGCAAGCTGGGCAAAACCGATCTGGCGGCCGCGGATGAAAAACGAGTTCTCATCCTCGGCGGAAAGGTCACTGATCCCTGCCTCAAAGCGGATGATCGATCTGATTGGAAACGAAACAAGTTGACTTCGGCCGTCAACCTGGCGGAAAGCGGAAAATTTGAGGAAGCCATTTTCGTGCTTGATGAAATCATCAAAGTCGATCCGAATTACGGCAAGGCGTATTATGAACGCGCGTCCAATTATATAGATCTGCAGAAATATGACTTGGCGAAAAAGGACATTAAGAAACTCTTTGAGCTTAATCAACTCAGGGACGAAGCTGAAGATTTGGAGCTGCGCCTCAGAATGGCGACAGCCGCCCAACAGGCGGACGCAGACGGGAAGGTTTCCGGCAGCCTTTTTACCGAACAATTCGCTGATAATCGACACGGCTGGGTCGTCGGCAAAAATGAAAATTCCGAGTTGAAAATTGAGCTCAACGCCTATTCGATCGAAACCAAAAGTGCGGGAATAAATACGGTTTGGATCCCTTTAGAAAAAGCCCCCAAAATCGACCAGACCAAGAATTTTCAGATCCGGACGAAATTCACTCTGTTCAGCGGGAGAAATCTTAATGCCGTCGGTCTGGTTTGGGGGCTGACCGATACCCGGAATATGTTTGAACTCGGCATTTATCCCGACGGCACCTGGTTTTACGGCAAACGTCTGAACGGACAAAATCCGGCATTCGGAAAGCCAAAACCTTCACCATATTTGAACAAGGGATTTTTTGAAGAAAATGAACTGATGATTTCCAAATTCGGCAAAAAGCTACTGATCTATCTCAACGGTAATTTGGCCGAAACCGTCCCGTTTGAATCATTTAATTCGAATTCTACGCTTGGTTTCGTTTTGTATGGCTCTAGTAAGATTGAAGTTGATTACTTGACCGTAGATCAAAACTAGAACGAAGAGCAGGCGGGAATCAACTCGCTGGAGCCGCCAAGTCGAGTGCATAGATCGTGAGTGTTCCATAGCCTATCGCGAACAGCGTGAATGTGGTACCCGTCTCCGAGAATAAGAAACGAAAGGCGTGTCGAAAACACGCCTTTCGTCCACTCGAAAGAGACAATCCAGATGGACTATCTTCTCGGCTGAATATAACACGTTTCCGATGAGAGAAAAACGACCGCTGGTCGAAGGGAGCGGCGCGGTCAAATGGAAACCCAGAGCATCTTCCCGCCGGGCCAGTCAAGAACCGCGTCGTCAACATCGCTAGGTAAGCAATTACTTCATTTCCCACCTATCAGGAGAAATCTCTCATGCATACCTTACGATCTTTCAGATTATCGTTGGCGTCACCGATATTTACGATCCCAAACAGAATATCGAGGGCGGCGTGAAGTATATGCGCTTTCTGCTGGACCTGTTCGAGGGTGATGTGAATCTCGCTCTCGCGGGCTACAACGCGGGCGAGGGAGCGGTGATGAAATACGGAAACCAGATCCCGCCATACAACGAGACGCAAAACTACGTGCGGATCATTTCGGCACGTTACAAAGCGATAACGGCGGCGTCCAGAAACTACGCTCGAAAGGATCAGTGATCCGCCCTACGCTTTAATGCGGTTGCGGCCGGCGTGAGTCGGCCGCTTTTTTGTCCTCGGGATCAAGCCTTACCGCTCGCCTTATTCACAATGCGAGTGAGCGTTTTTCTATCGATATCGAGAATACGGGATGCCGCCTGCTTGTTGCCTTCAGTGTGCTGAAGTACATCCCGAACATAGCGTTCCTCGACCTCGGCAAGGGTCGGCCATACGCGCCTGGTGACCGGCGATCCGTCCTCCGCCGTGATGGGATCGTGTATTTCAGATCTTACGCGGGCCGGCAGGTGTTCAGGATAGACGACCTCGTCGCTGAGGGACGCAGCGTGCAGAATGGCGTTCTCCAGCTCGCGAATGTTCCCGGGCCAGGCGTAGCCTTCGAGACACGTGATCGTCTCGGCGGCGAATGAAAGGCGCGGATTGACTCGGCGGCAGAAGTGTTCGGCGAGCAGGCTGATGTCTTCGGCCCGGTGGCGAAGCGGGGGCAGATCGATCGTAACTGCGTTGAGCCTGTACATCAGGTCCTGTCTGAAGGAGCCCTTTGCGACCTGTGCCTCGATGTCGCGATTGGATGCCGCGATCACCCTGACATCGACGCTGATCGTTCGGTTGGAACCGACCCGACGGATCTCGCCTTCCTGCAGGGCTCGAAGAAGTTTTACCTGGAACAATGGGTTCGTTTCGGTGATCTCGTCGAGGAACAGCGTGCCGCCGGTCGCTTCTTCCCAGAGCCCGACACGCTCGCGGTCAGCGCCAGTAAATGAGCCGCGAGTGTGTCCGAAAAGTTCTGATTCGATGAGCTCGGTTGGGATCGCACCGCAGTTTACAGTGACAAACCGCCGGTCTGCACGTTTGCTGCGCAAATGGATCGCGCGTGCCACCACCTCCTTGCCCGTTCCGGATTCTCCGGTGATCACGACAGGGAGGTCGGTGCGGGAAACTCGCCCGACCATCTTTAAGCATTCGACGAACTTGGGCGCGATGCCGATGAGTGGCAGGTCCGATTCATATCCGGCGGGTTTCGGCCGGGCACCTCCTCTACGCTTTGCGGCCAGAATGTACGCCCTAACCTCGACTGAGATCCGCAGGACGTCGGCGATAGAAAATGGCTTAAGAAGATAATCGTAAGCTCCGGTCGAGGTCGCGTCGAGAGCGCCTGCCGCCGACCCTTGTCCCGTCATCAGCACGAACCGGCAGCCGGGCCGCATTTCCGAAAAATGGCGAAGTACTGAATATCCGTCCGGCCCGCCGAGCACGACATCGCAAAAGACAAGCTTCCAGTCCTCTGCTGTCAGCTGCGCGATCGCCTCGTTGGCACTTCCCGCGGTGCTGACCGACCAGCCGTCGTCCCGGAGGACGCTCGCCACAAATTCTCGAACTTGCGGCTCGTCGTCAATTACCAATGCCTGCAGGAGCGTGGACACGAAAGTAATAATAGCATTCGCGCATCATCGGACAGAAAAGAATGGCAGTCTTCGATCTGAACCGCCAGCCATACGATGAGCGGTCTTCTCGAATACACACCCGACGCTCCCCGGTTTGGTAACCTGTAGATCAGTTAGAGCCAACGCCCTGATCCTTATGCCGCAAACGCCAGTTCCATGCAGAAGCGACAATGTCGTCGATACTCTCGTTCTCGGGCGTCCAGCCGAGTTCGGCGCGCGCCTTTTCGGACGAGGCGATGAGAATTGCGGGGTCACCGGAGCGGCGCGGCCCGACGATTACCGGAACCTCGCGGCCTGTTACTCGTTCGGCAGACTCAATGACCTCGCGGACCGAAAACCCGCCGCCACAGCCGAGGTTATAGATCGCACTTTGTCTGTCGAGTACGTCAAGAGCAAGAACGTGGGCACGGGCGAGGTCGGTCACGTGGATGTAATCTCTCAGGCACGTACCGTCGGGCGTCGGATAGTCATCGCCAAAGATCTGAACACTATCGGCCGTCCCGTCAACGGCGTTAAGGACAAGCGGGATGAGGTGCGTTTCGGGGTCGTGAAGCTCTCCGCACCGCTGGCTCGCACCGGCGGCGTTAAAATATCTAAGGCTGGCGTAACGAAACCCATAGGCATGATCGAACCACCTCAACGCTTTTTCAAAAGCGAGTTTGGTCTCGCCGTAGGCGTTCGTCGGAGCGAGGGCGGCGTCCTCGTCGATAGGCTGGCGTTCAGGCTCGCCGTAAACCGCGGCCGTGGACGAGAAGATCATCTTCTTTACGTCGGACTGCCGTATCGCCTCAAGCAGGCTCAGGCCGGCGACGATGTTGTTTTGATAGTAGGCCGCGGGGTTCGACATCGACTCGCCGACCAGCGACGAGGCGGCCATGTGTATTACTGCGTCGACGGAGTGAGACCTCAGCAGTTCGGCGACGGTCTCAGTGTCCGCAAGCTCGCCGCGGGTGAACGCGGCGTTATCGTGAACCATCCATTGATGGCCTTTACTCAAATTATCTATAACGACGGCGTTATGTCCCGCCGCGATACATTCTTCTACGACGACGGAGCCGATGTAGCCGGCACCGCCGGTAACCAAGATATTCATAAGCGATGATCGACTTTACAAGCAGCGCCAAGGGTATCACCCTTATGGGCGGTTTTGAATGTTCTACGCACCGAACGCGTCCCGGCCGCCGTCTCGACATGATCGAGGCGACGCAGCACGACCGGTTCGCTCAGGCCGATTACGAACGTCTGCTCAGCGTTGGAATGCAGTCGGCGCGGGACGGCCTGCGCTGGCACCTGATCGAGCGAGAGCCGTACAAATACGACTTTTCGAGCCTTCGGTCGCAGGCCGCGGCGGTGCGAGCTACGGGCATCGATGTCATTTGGGACTACTTTCATTATGGATTTCCTGATGACCTCGATATTCTCAGTCCGGAGTTTCCGATCCGGTTTTCCAGGTTCGCCGCAGCCGCTAGCGAATATCTGATAGCCGAAACGGGGCGTCCGCTCGTTTTTTGTCCGGTCAATGAGATTTCGTTCTTTTCCTGGGCGGCAGGGCGTGTCGGCATCTTTCACCCGTTCAAAAAGACCAAAGCAACGGCCATCAAACGGCAGCTCGTTCGGGCTGCAATCATGGCGATCGACGCCGTACGAGAAGTCTGTCCGGATGTCCGTGTCGTGATGACCGAACCCGCGATCCATGTGATCCCGGCAAATAACACTGCCGCAGCTCGGCGCGGAGCGTCGAACTATTCCAGATCTCAATTCGAGGCTCTCGATATGCTCGCCGGCAGACGCGAGCCCGAACTTGGCGGGGGCCCTCAATATTTGGATGTGATAGGCCTGAACTACTACGTCCACAATCAGTGGACGTATCCCGGCCGCAGGACGGTGTGGCCCGATGACCCGAGGTACAGAGCGCCGCACCAGATCTTCATAGAAATCTACGAACGTTACGGTCGGCCGATGTTCATATCCGAAACCGGGATCGAGGATGACAAGCGGGAAGGCTGGTTTCGCTTTATGATCAGTGAGACCGAGGAGGCCAGAGCGGCGGGTGTCCCGCTTTCCGCTCTGTGCCTCTATCCGATCGTTAATCATCCTGGTTGGGTCGACGGACGCCATTGCTGCAACGGGTTGTGGGATTACCCGAATGCGAATGGCGGACGCGAAGCCTACGCCCCGCTGGAATCCGCCATTCGCGAACAAACATCGACTCAAAGAGCGGCTGTCGCAGGACGCTGAGCCGAACCATTTCCTGCGACAGGCAGATAAGTGACTGTTCCGGCACCGGCAGCCTTGCGCGTGGCGCCGCTGCGGGCCTCGATCTTCTTGTACAGCGTCAGAGCCTGTCCGACGATCTGGTCCATGTTGTAGTACTTGTAGGTTGCCAGCCGGCCTACAAAGTGGACGTCCGAACGCTGTTTGGCCAACGCCTCGTATTTCGCATAAAGCTCTGCGTTCTCCGGCCTCGGGATCGGATAATACGGATCGCCCTCGGCCATCGGATACTCATAGACGACGGAAGTCTTGTGATGCTGCTGACCCGTCAGGTACTTGAATTCCGTCACGCGTGTGTAGGCCTGCTCGTTCGGATAATTCACCACAGGCGCTTCCTGAAAGACCTCACGGTCATGCGTCTCGTGCTTGAACTCAAGCGACCTGTACGGCAGCTTGCCGAATCGATAATCAAAGAAGGCGTCGACCGGCCCTGTATAGATCAATTCCTTGTAATCGACCGCTTGACCGATCTCCTCATAAGAGCAGTTGAGCGCGATCGTGATATTCGGGTGGTCGAGCATCTTCTCGAACATCCGCGTATAGCCCTGTTTCGGCATTGCCTGGAAGCGGTCTGTGAAGTAACGGTCGTCGCGATTCGTCCGGGTCGGCACTCGCGAGGTGACCGATGCGTCCAGCTCCGACGGATCGAGGTCCCACTGTTTCTTCGTGTAGTTTTTGAAGAATTTGTTGTAAAGATCGCGGCCGACGGCGCGTACGACCACGTCCTCCGACGTTTTCACATGCTCGATGGGTTCCCGAACGCTGTCGAAGAAATCCTGCACCTCAAGCGAGGTCAGCTTCAGGCCGTAGAGCTTGTTGATGGTATCTAGATTGATCGGAATCGGGACGAGCATGCCGTCAACCGAAGCCAGAACGCGGTGCTGGTACTCACGCCATTCTGTAAACCGTCCGAGATAGTTAAAGATATCGGCCGAATTAGTATGAAAAATATGAGGGCCATATTTATGGACTAATATCCCGTCATCGTTGTAATGGTCATACGCGTTGCCGCCGATGTGCGGCCGCGTATCACAGATCAGAACTTTTTTACCGAGGCCGTTCGCGAGGCGCTCGGCCATTACACTGCCCGCGAATCCGGCGCCGACGATCAAATAATCATACATATTGAACACTCCTCTCTTGCTGCAAAATATCGATATCGCCGAAAGCCTTATTAGGCTCGGCTGAATTCTCTTCGAGTACGCCTGAGATCAGTTCGGCCATCGCCGCCTGCGTGATATCCCACGAATTCCGGCCAAGGAACTCTGTGGCGACTGCGTTGCGTGTGTGCGCGTCCTCCGCCATGGCCGCCTCGATCGAGGCTACAAACTCATCTGCCGAACGCGCGATACGTACCAGTCCGGCTGACTCGTACGGGTCGACCACATCGGTGATCGCGGTCGAGACGACGGGCAGGCCTGCCGCTAGATACTCGGGCGTTTTTGTCGGACTGATGTACCTAGTAGCTTCATTTAAAGCAAAGGGCATCATTCCGACGTCCCATCCGGCGAAGTAGCCGGGCAGGTCGGTGTAGTCCTTCATCCCTAGGTAATAAATATTCTCGTTTCGGGGCAGGTCGCTCTCGCTTATCTTCACCACCGGTCCGATCATCACGAAGCTCCACTCGGGCCGCTCCGATGCAGCTTCAGCTAAAAGCCGCAGGTCGAGCCGTTCATCAATGACGCCGGCGTAACCGATCCTCGGTGAGGGGACCGCTCCGTGTTCCGGCATCTCTTGATTCCAGTCTTTCGCCTGAGCAAAGTGCCCGACGTCAACACTCGACGGAAATGCGTGTACAGAGCGGTGTTTAGAGCGTTTAGCCTCGTAAAGGCTGCGCCCGCCGGTAAACACGAGGTCGGCTCGCGATAAGAGGTCTTTTTCGCGTTCTATAAGCTCCGGCGGTGCACCTCGAAACGCAGACAACTCGTCCATACAGTCGTAAACGATCGCGTCCAGATCGAGACCTTCGGCCCAGGCAAGCATCATCGGTGTGTAAAACCATGCGACAGTGCTTTCCGCGGCCTCAGAAGTGAGAAATTCATTGAGACTCTGCGAGATAAAACGAGCCGCCGCGTGTTCGTCGATGCCGCTGACCAGATTCGGTACGCACACGAATAGGTTCGGTGCGCGCTCGTCTATGTCCAAACTGTTCTGCGGGACGTCGTAAATAGGTTCTTCAACAAAGAACACCTTGTTATCGCGAGCGAACCTGGTCATCAGGTGCTGAGGCCGCTGAAACACGAAATTCCATCGAAGGTGTGAAAAACAGACCAAATTGAAGGTCGGTTGAGGAGATATTTGGGAATATTCCATAGTTCGATCCAGCGTTCTAAAAACGCGTCCTAATGCCCGCTTACGGGATATATAGATTTTCGATGCCACCCGGTCTGACGTCTGTACGGTCGCGTACTGATGCGCGGGCGTAGGGAAGCATACATAGGGAGTCGATCCTCACTGGGATAATCACCGCTATGGCACTTTCCCTGAAAACGGACCGGTCGAAAGACAGTATTGTTGTGATCCTTGGCAAAAAGCCGCACCAAAAGGTGAGGTTGAGGTGGCCGGCAGCCGGCCAGTCGACGATCGAGGTGGCGTGTATCAGCGAGGCTATCGACAGGCTTTCGGATTTTACGACCGATTCCTGGCCGGACGTGATGCTCGTCAGGGACGGCTCGGCAACGATGCTCCCGCTGATGGCCGAGGTTTGCCGCACGGCTGGTGTTAGGCTTGTTGCCGAATAGTCTCCGCATTGCCGGCAATGCCTGCTGACCAAAGTCAGACATACCAAAATCCCGTATATCCACGATCTTTTGCCGACCCGTTCGTGCTCAAGTGCAGAGGCGTCTATTACGCCTACTGCACCGGCTTCGCCGACAGCGAGGACGAGGTCTTTCGCGTGTTGTCATCAAGCGATCTGGTGAATTGGACGGAAGCGGGCTTTGCGATGCGCCCGTTGGCGTCGCTTCCACCGTTCTATTGGGCCCCGGAGGTCACCTATTGGAACGGGCTCTTCTACCTTTACTACAGTGCCGGCAACGAGGCCCTTATGGAGATCAGGGTCGCGGTGTCCGACAGGCCGGACAGAGGGTTTGAGGACGCAGGGCAGCGGCTGACGCATCAGGATTTCGCGATCGACGCGCATGTATTTACCGATGACGACGGCCAGAGGTACATGTTTTATGC
>CAZWSK010000097.1:0-9172 GCA_964636445.1 uncultured Chloracidobacterium sp. | reverse complement strand
AGCGAAGGCGCGACCGGCAAGCTGTTCGCCAAATACTGGATCCACAGCGAGTTCCTAAAGATCGACGACGTCACGATGTCGAAATCGAAGGGAAATTTCTTCACGTTTAGAGATCTCCGTGAGCAAGGCTACTCAGCCCTCGCGATCCGTTATGTACTGCTGTCGGTTCCCTATCGCAAGCAGTTGAATTTTACCTTTGAGGGATTGCAAGGCGCGGAATCAACGGTCGAACGGCTACGGAATTTCAGATCGCTCGTCCGCGATGCCAAGACAGGCGGAAACCCGAGCGGTAGCGAGGGTGCCCCGTCGAATATAGAGGCGTCGACGCAAACCGCGCTCGCAAAATTCGAATCCGCCATGGATGACGACCTCAACACCGCCGCCGCACTCGCCGCCGTACATGACATGCTCCGCGAGGTGAACACAGCCATGGCCGCCAATGGCATCACGGCCGACGAGCAAACCGCCGTTCACGACGCCATCGCCAAATTCGATGCCGTCCTCGGCATCTTCGGCCCCGAGGACGATCAACTACTCGATGCCGACGTCGAGGCCCTTATCGAAGAACGGCAGCGAGCCCGCCGCGAACGTAACTTCGCCCGCTCCGACGAGATAAGGGATGAGTTAGCGGAGAAAGGGATCATTCTCGAGGACACAAAAGATGGCGTGCGTTGGAAACGAAGGTGATGCCGTTCTAACGCAGCGAGCGCTCGAGGTATACCGCGTAGATCGCTCCCGCCTTGTGCGGAACTGTCTTGACTTCGCCGGCCGCATAGCCCATCGCGGCGAACCGGTTGAGCGGCGGTGATCCCGCGTCGGGCGGCAGCCCGCGATAGATGATCCATAGCCGCTCGTCGGATATCTCAGTGCTCGTGACGCGGCGAACGCCGTCAAATCCACGCGGCAAAAAGAAAGCGGTATCTTCCGGCATCTCTGCGGCGTCGGTGATCTTAGCCGGCGGCTGAGAAAGGTCGTCTCGCGTTGTGAACCAGACATGGTATGCTGCGAGGTCTTCGAATAGGTATATTGGCTCCCGCCGCTCACTCTTGATCTGGCGGGCGAGCTCGTCAAATCCGCACCAAACCGCTACGCTCGGCGGCCGGCCGAGCGTGACGGCCAGGCCGTACCCTTTAAATAAGATCAACAACGCGATCATCAGCGTCCGTGCCCACGCGGGCCGCACCGATGCGAACGCGCTCGCGACCAGCACCGCCGCGGGCCCAAAAACGATCATCAGGTGCCGCGTTCCCCACACGGAATGCGGCGCGATCCAACTCACTCCGAACGCCGCTGCGACCGGGACCGTCACGAAGATCGCCAACAAATACAGCGCGCGCCTTTGCTCCTCGCCCTGCCCTTTGAGCCTTGCCCCGAGCATCGCCGCTGCGAGCACCGTCAGCAGCACGATCGGAATGGTCACACGAAATATCGACGCCGGCTCGGTCGTCACGGTCTGGTAATAGAACGGCTCAAACAGCGCCATCACAAAGATGCCGACGTCCCTCAGGCCGGGCCGAGCGATCCAGCCGATGTTCTCGCTCACGCGCGGCATGCTGTATCCGATGCTGATCACCGTGATCAGCCACGGCAGGAACGCTGTCGTCACGATACCGAACATCAGCATGACCGGGCGCCATTTGATCCGCTGGAAGATCAGTATCGCCGCGACCTCTGTTCCTACCACCAGCCAGCCGAAATAATGCGTGTACACCATCAGCACATTCACGATGATGAGGGCGACAAGGCTCTTCCCTTTGACGAAATACCTTGCAAACAGCCACAGCGAAAACAACGAAAGGCACATCAGCGGCGCGTACATTCGCACCTCTTGAGAATATTTGATGGCCGAACCGTTGACCGCAAAAAGGAACAGAGCGAGCAGGCGCGTCCATTTGCCGATCTTCAATTCATTGCACAGTCGCAAAAAGGGAAAGACCGCTATGAGTGAAAAGAGAACCGGGAACAGCCGGAGCCAGAATAAACCCTCGCCCTCGAGAGCGATCCAGAGTTTGAGGAGCAGGTAGAACAGCGGAGGATGTATCAGGTCGAGAGCGACGAAATTCAGGATCTCGCCCCAACCGTGCTCGGCCGCGTGCACGCTAAAGATCTCGTCAAACCATAGGCACGCCTCCGTCAGACGCCAGAACCGCGCCGCTGCATAGGCCGCTACCATAACGAAGGTCAGGGCGATTGCAGCTCGGCGCGGTCTGTCCATGTATGAGTGTTACTAATTAATAGATATTAACTAGCTTGCAGGACCGCAGAGTGTACCGTCGATGCTCGTGTAGCAAAGCTGGACCTCTTTAAATGTGTGCGTGTCACGGCAGTAAGAGAGGCAGCTCGCGTAGGGTTTGGAGTAGATGTGAATACTGACCGCCCGCTGGTCAAACTCGGCAAGGTTAAGGATCTGGTGGATCGGTTCCTCGAGCTCGACCTTTGCCGCGAGACAGTCCGACAACTCGAATCGATCGGTCTCGCGCAGGCGACAATAGCTGCGCGATTCATCGATCTCATCCACCGCGAAGTTCTGCCCCGCCAGCCTGCCGACCGGTACCATCATCCAGCATTTCTGATCAGAATGGTTATGCACGGCGGACGCCTGGCCCCGTTCCCAGCAGATGGCCATCATCTCGAAGCGGTCGTCCTTGTAGATCAGGTTGCGGGTGTAAAACGACGGGCTCCAGTGGAGATATCTGCTTATCGAGTCCACCTCAACAGGATTCTCACCGAGGAATTGATATACCCCTTCGCAGGTGAATTCCGTATTCGGAATTTCCCTCAGACCCTCGATCAAATGTTCGACTTTGACCATCTAAACGCCCTCGATGTGAGATATTCTATTGCCCTTTCTTCAGGAACTCAATAAACTCGGCGGCGTTTCGCGTCAGGCCCGGAAACGTCGCGACCGGTTTGCCGTCGCCAGTCATGATCGCATAAAAAGGCAGCGCGACCGTGCCGAACATGTCTTGCTCCATTTTCTGCTGACGTGCATAGACCTCGCCCTCGCCGTCGGTATAAAGCGATACGAGTACGAATTTCTCTAATTCCGCCGCAACCTCGGGCCGCGGGAAAATGTTCGCCTCCATCCAACGGCAGTTTGTGCAGGTGTAGCCCGTGAAGTCGACAAACACCTTCTTGTTCTCGGCCTTTGCCTTGGCGAGAGCTCCGGGATAATCGTCTTTCAGCCACTTAGGCTCGTTTTCGCCCGGCCCGCGCAGGCGTGATGAAGACTTACCGAGATCAGGGGGCAGAAATGATTCCAGTTCACCAAGTTTCGCCCCGAACAAGCCGGTCAAGAGATAAAAGCTGACGGCCAGCGTCACTACGGCCGAGAACATCCGCAAGGCGCCGAGACGCTCCGGCTTCGAGTCATGCGATAGCTGGAATTTGCCCAGCAAATAGAGAGTGAGGACCACGCCGATCGCGATCCAGACAGCAAGCACGACGTCGCGTGTGAAAATGCCCCACTTCCACACTAGGTCGACGTTCGAGATGAATTTCATCGCCGCCGCGACCTCGAGAAAGCCCATCGCGACCTTGACCGAGTTCATCCAGCCGCCCGCACGCGGCATGTGGGATACCAGCTGCGGCGCGAGAGCCAGAACAAAGAACGGCAGCGCAAAGACCGTTGAGAACGCAAGCATGCCGATCAGCGGCATCTGCCACTCGCCCTGCGACGCCGACACGAGGATCGTCCCGACGAATGGCGACGTGCAAGTAAATGACGTGAGGGTAAACGTCAGCCCCATCAACAACGCCCCGACGACGCCGCTCCCCTCGCCTTCCTGCGACCGTGTCAGGCTGTCGAGCTTCGTTAAGACGCTCGTCGGTATCGTGATCTCGTAGGCACCGAAGAGATTAAAGGCGAAAAAGAGGAAAATGCCCGTGATGAGCAGGTTGATCCAAGGATTTGCCGCAAACAGGTTGACTCCTGCCGCTCCGACAAAGATCGCGAGCAGCATCCCAAGCAGCGTGAATGTCGCGATGATGCCCAGCGAATAGATCAGAGCGAGCCTGACGGACTTCGCCCTGTTCCCTGCCGCGTGGTTCGTAAAATACGAAACCGTGATCGGTATCATCGGAAACACGCACGGCGTCAGGAGTGACAACGCCCCGAGCGTGATCGCGAGCCAGATGAACGGCCATATGTCGGTCGGCTGCTGGTTGTTCGTTATCAGGGTTGGGCTCTCGGCCTGCGGAGAGGGCTCGGGCTTCGAACTGCTAAAGATGCTTTGGACCACCTCAGAGCCGGTCGACGTCAGGCGGACCGTCCTTGCCGGCAAGCAAACCCTGTCGTTACAGACCTGAAAGCGAACGTCGATCGCCAGATCATCACTCGTGGTGTCGGCCGTTGCCTTGACCGGTACCGTAAATGTCGCAGTCTCGGTAAAAAACTTTGTTATCAGCGGTTTGCCGTCGAAGTCGGAAAACAGCGGGTCGGGTTTAACGGTAGCCTTTGACGACTCTATCTTGCCCGCCATTTCAAATGGCTTGCCCTCGGCGACGCTGATCTTTGTGGCGTATGGCCCGCCGGGCGGCTGGTCGGTCGCGTAGAGTTTCCAGCCAGTGTCGAGTTCAACCTTTACCTCCGCACGCGCCGCATCGCCTGCTTTCAACGCCTTCCCCGCAGCATCGGAGGCTAGACTCCACCGCGTTGGGTCGTCCTGTGCAAGCAGGGCCGTCGTCGAGAGCAGTACGGTCAGTAAAAGCGGGAACAGCTTCTTCATCGGGCGACTAATCAAAATATACCATTCGCCCGGCGGATTGGCACTAGCTGCAGATTCCGGCGTCGATGCGCCGAGTTGGGCCTCACGCCCGCTCTGATGTCTGAAAACGCCGATTTTTTGCAGTTTATTGTCGCCTCACCTATAATTTGGATTTATAGGCGTTACGGGCCTGAGACGGAGGAATTTTAAGCTTGTCAAAGTCAGCAACACGCGAGAAGCAGTCAGCCAAAGCAGTCGAGGTGGCCGCAAACGGCAATCCGACGACTTCCGTTAAGAGCGGCGATTTTGTCGATGTTGAACAAGCCATCGCGGAGTACAAGGCACGGCGGGACTCGCAGCTCGAGGCGATCAAGAAGGTCGATAACAAGGTCCTCCGCGAGATGCTCTACCAGATGGTGCTCGGCCGGCGGTTTGAGGAAAAGTGCGCCGAGGTCTATCGAATAGGCAAGATCGGCGGCTTTTGCCACCTCTACATCGGCCAGGAAGCCATCGCCGTCGGCTCGATAATGATGCTCGAGCCCGACGATATGGTCATTACGTCATACCGCGACCACGTGCAGGCGATGGTCAAGGGGCTTTCCCCCGAGAGCGTGATGGCCGAGCTCTACGGCAAGATCGGCGGCTGTGTTAAGGGCAAGGGCGGCTCGATGCATATGTTCTCTGCCGAGCATCAGTTCTATGGCGGCCACGGCATCGTCGGCGGCCAGATCGGCGTCGGCACCGGCATGGCTTACGCCGCTAAATATAAGGGTTCAAAGCAGGTTACGCTGTGCTTCTTCGGCGAGGCGGCGGTGAATCAGGGCATTTTTCACGAGTCCCTAAACATGGCCCAGCTCTGGAAGCTGCCCATCATTTACATTTGCGAGAACAACCAATACGGCATGGGCACCTCGCAAAAACGCGCGATGAGCATCGCCAGCGTCGCCAAAAAAGGTGAAGCCTACGGCGTTGCTAATGAATTTGTCGACGGCATGGACGTCATGGCCGTCCGCGGTGCAACACGTCGAGCGATCGAACGTGCCCGCAATGAGTCGCTGCCCACTTTATTAGAGGTACGTGCCTATCGCTACATGGGCCACTCGATGTCCGACCCCGGCAAGTACCGGACGATGGACGAGATCAAAAAGTACCAGGAACGCGACCCCGTCGTCCTGTTCAAAGACAGCCTGATTGAGGCCGGAGTACTGACCGAGGCCGAAATCGAAACCGTTGAGCGAGAGGCCGCCGCATCGGTCGAGCGAGCGGTGAAATTTGCGGATGAGAGCCCGTTTCCGGATGAGAGCGAGTTGCTCACGGACGTCCTGGCTTAGAGTCAAATTAGGACCTATAGGACCCATGCGTCCTATGATTTGTAAATGGCAGTGCTTACGATACGCGACGCACTCAATCAGGCGCTTCGCGAAGAGATCATCAGAGACGAAAACGTCTTCGTCATGGGCGAAGAGGTTGCCGAATACGACGGCGCCTATAAGGTCACGCGTGGGCTGTGGAAGGAGTTCGGCGACAAGCGTGTCGTCGATACGCCGATCACTGAACTCGGGTTTGCGGCGGTAGGCGTCGGTGCTGCGATGGCGGGATTGCGGCCGGTGATCGAGTTCATGACGTGGAATTTCTCGGTCCTTGCGTCAGACCAGATCATCAACCACGCCGCAGCGATGCATTACATGTCTGGCGGCCAGTTCAAGGTGCCGGTCGTCTTTCGCGGGCCCAACGGCTCGGCGTATCAGGTCTCGTCGCAGCACTCGCACGCGCTCGAGGCGATGTACGCTAACTTCCCCGGCCTCAAGGTCGTGATGCCTTCGACCGCCGCGGACGCGAAAGGGCTTTTGAAGTCTGCGATCCGCGATGATAATCCTGTGATCTTCATGGAGCAGGAGCGCATGTACGGCCTCAAAGGCGAGGTTCCCGAGGATGAGGATTTCACGATCCCGCTCGGCGTAGCCGACATCAAGCGCGAGGGCAAGGACTGCACTATCGTTGCGCGTTCAATGACCGTGCCTCTCGCTCTGCAGGCTGCCGAGCAGATACAGAGCGAATTTGATGTATCGGTCGAGGTCATCGACCCGCGTACGATCAAACCGCTCGACATCGACACGATCGTCGGCTCGATAAAGAAAACGAACCGTCTCGTTATCGCCGAGGAATCGCACGAATTCGCCTCGGTCGGAGCCGAGATAAGCCATCAGGTGATGGATCACGCGTTCGACTATCTCGACGCCCCGATCAAACGGATCTCGACCGCCGAGACGCCGATGCCCTACGCCAAGAACCTGGAGGCAGCGGCCTTGCCAAGCGTTGAGAAGATCCTGGCGGCTGTGAAGGAGGTCTGTTACCTATAATGCAGCGATTGCGGACTGTCTTTTGTGCCGTGTTATTGACGGCATTCGCGGCCCCGACCTTTGCCGATCAGGCCGCTTGGGTCTCGCGTGCGCAGGCGGCGAAGGCTTTGGAGATACTCGCCAGGCACGAGATGATCAAGCACTATTGCGCACCGTGCGGCGACAAGGCCGCGGTCGATGAACGGATAGAGTCGATCGGGCTCTTTCCGATACGCGGCGAGAACTATTGGGAGATCCGGATAAATGGCAAGGGCGTCGACCTCGCCTACGTCTATTTTCAGGAGAAACCCGGCAAATGGCGCAACGTCGCGATGAAGGCAAAGATCGACGTGGAACGCGTGCCGAAAAGATTGCCCGAGTCCCTTTTGTCAGCGGCACATTGACCGAACGATATGGCTGAAAAATTCTTAATGCCAAAACTCTCGCCGACCATGGAGGAAGGCCAGATCGCGCGTTGGGCCAAGAATGAGGGTGACGCATTCGAGGCTGGCGAGACGCTGGCCGAGGTCGACACCGATAAGGCGACGATGGAGATGACGGCCCTCACCGACGGCACGCTCCTCAAGATCCTTAAACAAGCCGGCGACACCGCTGCTCTCGGCGAAGCGATCGCGATCACAGGCGAGAAAGGCGAGGACATTTCCGCGATACTCTCGGAAGTCGGCTCAGCCGCCCCCTCGAAGGCTGCAGAGACCGCGTCATCGAGCGACAAACGGGCGAAAAGAGAAGAACCTCAACCCGAACGCGCCACTGTCGCCACCCAGGCAGAAACACGAGCGGAAGCGAGTGTGCCCCAGCCGCCACCAGTGAAGCCGACATCGTCCGCCAACGGCCGCCTCATCGTCTCGCCCATCGCCGCCCGCATGGCCGCCGAGAACAACCTCGACCTCAAGACCGTCACCGGCACCGGCCCGAACGGCCGCATCATTAAGCGAGATATTGAACAAGCCCTTAGCGGTCAGCCGTCAGCCGCCAGTGCTCAGCCGGCCCAGTTTGTCCCTTCGACTCAGGTCGGGGCCGCCGGCTACCGTGAGGAACCAACCTCGCAGATGCGCCGCGTCATAGCGAGCCGTCTCGCGGAATCGATCGGCCCGATCCCGACGTTCTATCTTACCGTCGAGATCGAGATGGACAATGCTCTGGCGTTGCGAAAACAGGTCAACGCAACGGTTCCAGAAGAGCAGAAGATCAGCGTTAATGACATCATCGTCAAGGCCGCCGCGATGGCGCTGACAAAGCACCCATTTGCGAATTCGTCTTACCAAGACAAAACGATCAAGTTTTACGACCAAGCCGACATCGGCGTCGCGGTCGCCGTTGACGAGGGACTGATCACGCCTGTCGTGCGCGGAGCTAATCGCAAAGGCTTCCTTGAGATCTCCGCCGAGATAAAAGGCCTAGCAGCCAAAGCAAAAAGCCGTAAGCTTCAGCCCGAAGAATACACCGGCGCAACGTTCTCTATCTCGAACCTCGGCATGTTCGGCATCAAGGAATTCACGGCGATCATCAATCCTCCCGAGGCCGGCATTCTTGCAGTCGGTGCGGCGCAGCCTACGCCGGTGGTTCGCGACGCCGAGATCGTCGTCCGCAGCATCATGAACGTCACGATGTCATGCGACCACCGCGTCGTTGACGGTGCGACGGGAGCGAAATTCCTTCAGACATTCAAACAAATGCTCGAGGCTCCGGGCATGATGTCGGCTTGAGAGACGAACCAAGATCGCCATCGGCCGTACTCGCACTGGTCCCGGCACAGCTCCTCTTCGGCTCGCTGCCGGTAATTGGCAAGGTCGTCCTGGCAGTAATTCCGCCGATCGCCCTCGTCGGTATCCGTACGACGATCACCGCACTCATCTTGTTCGTCATTCAGGCTTTCCGCGGCCGGCTGTGGTTGAGGGAGAAAAGTGACTACTGGCGTTTTGCCGTCCTGAGCCTCTTTGGCGTCGTGCTCAACCAGCTCTTCTTCATCGGCGGTCTGTCGCTGACCACCGCGTCAAATACTTCCCTGCTCGCGGTGATGATACCAGTCTTCGCGTTGGCGATCGGTGCCATCGCAGGCTTCGAAAGACTGACAGGCATTAAGATCATCGGCATCATCCTGGCCGC
>CAZWSK010000096.1:0-9238 GCA_964636445.1 uncultured Chloracidobacterium sp. | reverse complement strand
TCGTCACGAATTTCGCCGACCATGATCTTGTCAGGGTCGTGACGAAGGATCGAGCGAAGCCCGCGTGCGAATGTCAGTCCTTTCTTCTCGTTGACAGGTATCTGCACGATGCCGTGGAGCTGATACTCGACCGGATCTTCGATCGTGATGATCTTGTCTTCCTCGTTGCGGATCTCATTCAGAGCGGCGTAAAGCGTGGTCGTTTTACCCGAACCCGTCGGCCCTGTGACGAGCACCATGCCATAGGGCTCTTTGATATAGAGCCGAAATCGCTGAAGGTCGTCCGCGTCAAAACCTACGACGTCGAGGTTAAGGTTCTTGAATTCCTCGTTGATCTGCTCCTTGTCGAGAATACGGATAACCGCGTCCTCGCCAAAGATGGTCGGCATGATCGACACACGAAAATCGACCGTCCGGCCCTTATAGATGACGCGAAAACGGCCGTCCTGCGGAATTCGCCGCTCGGCGATATCGAGCTCGGACATGACCTTGATACGCGAGATGAGTGTCTGGTGAAACGCGATATCGATCGGATCGACCTTTGAATAAAGAGCTCCGTCGATGCGGAACTTTACCTGCACGTCACGCTCGCGCGTCTCGATGTGAATATCGGACGAGCGCGATTCCATCGCGTTGTAAAGTATTGTGTCGACAAGCTTTATGATCGGCGACATCTCGGTGTCGTTAGCGAGCTTGTCGAGGTCGAGCACCTCTTCGCCGTGCTCGGTCTCTTTGACGAGCGAGATCTTGAATGTCGATGCCGCCTCGGCGAGCACACGTGAGGTCGAGTCGCCCTTTCGAAGCACGACGTCGATAGCTCCTGCGGTCGCCACATACGGCACGATGCGGACATTCAGAACGTTCTCGAGCTCGTCGAGCCTTTCTAGATTCGTCGGGTCCGCCATCGCTGCGTGCAAATTGTTACCGTCCCGCTTGAGCGGCACGAACTGATTCCGCAGCATCAGGTCAACAGGGATCGCCGCTAACTGCTCCGGGTCGACCGGGGATTCCTGCTCAGGCGGCAGCAGGTCGATGAAAGGCATCCGATACCGCCGCGCGAGCGCCTTTGCCTCGGTCACCTCGGGCGGCTCTTTGTCGAGAAAATCGTTGACCTGAATGCTCGGTGAAGACGTATACGTGCCGTCGCCGTTTGTGGTTGTCGTACTCATTTCTATTTCCTTCCGCCTGCCGGTCCGGCCGATATCATTTGGATGATCGGCAGGTAGATCGCGAGCAGGATCGTCACGACGATCGCCGCCATAAATAATAGTATCAGCGGTTCGAGCAGGGTTGTGAACTGTTCGAGCCGCACCTCGGCCTCGGCGTCGTAAAATGTCGCGACCTCGTCAAGCATCTCACGCAGGCTGCCAGAGCCTTCGCCGATGCCGATCATGTCCAGCGCGAGTTCGGGGAGCCAGTTGGCTTTTTCGAGCGCATCTGTAAATCCGCGCCCCTCGCGGATCATCGGCAGGACGCCCTGGCTGCGGCGGCGAAGTTCGAGATTATTTATCGCCTGCGACGATATTTCCCAAGCCTCCGGCACCGTGATCCCGCCCGACAAGAGCGTCGAGAGCGACCTCGCGAGCTGCGCGGTCGTCATGTTGCGGATCAACTGACCGGCGATCGGGACCTTGAGCAGGAATTTATGCAGCATGAGCTTGCCGCCCTGCGACCGCAGCCAGATGAATATCGCAAGCCCGATCACCAACAAGGCCGGCGCGAGCCAATAAATGTTGTTGATGATCGTGTTCGAGATCCAGAGAACAACGAGCGTCACGGTGGGCAGCGTGCGGTTCGAAGCCAGGCTCTTAAAGAGGTCCGACATTCGCGGGACGATGTAAAGCGTCAGGAACGCGACCATGATGCCCGACGCGAGCAGCAAGAATGCCGGATAAGCGAGTGCGCCCCGTAATTTTCGCGAAACGCCAACGCTCCGTTTCAGATAGGTGACAAATCGCGACAGGACGTCGTCCAACGCACCGCTGCGTTCGCCGGCAAGGATCGAGGCAGTGTAGATGCGGGGAAAAATACCCTGCGCTTCGAACGCCTCGGATAGCGGGATACCGTTCTTGATCTTGTCCTCAACGTCAACGAGAACCGCGCGCAGGTTAGCCGATGCCGAACGCGTCTTCAAAAGTCCTATCGCCTGAAGGATAGGAATACCGGCCCTTAGTAGTGCTGATAGTTGCTGATTAAAAAGAAGAAAATCTGCCTGCTTTACGCGCCCCTTCCGGCTGGCAGAGGACAGAACGGCCGAGAGGCCTTCGCTTGCGTTTGAGACCGCAAAGACCTTGAATCCCTCGCTCTCGAGTCGCGCGCGGGCGTCGGCCGCGGCAGCAGCCTCGACCACACGCGTAACGATCTCGCCCGACGGTGTACCAAGCCGGCAGATGAATTCGGTCATATATATCTGAAAACCGTGAGCAAAGCGGAAACCTCTTGCCCGATATGCACGAATTATATCACGCGCCGTTCGCTGAATTGTTGCACCTATTGCGTATTTTACACGGCGTAGAACAACCGGAACGCGTCGCTCCGCATCATAACGGCATCTTGCGCGAAAGGCAGCGGCGTTAATAGAATGTAGCTGATCCGTCACGATACAGAATGGGCGTTTTTCGAGCATCTTCTCTCGGCTGGCAGGCATATCTTTGTCGTGCCGCCGTATTATGCGCGGTGATGCTCGGCTCGCTTGCGGCGTTCGCTCAGGAACCTGCGCAAACGCCTCCTGATGACCCGGACTCGCCCGTGCGGATCAAGACCGACCTCGTCACGCTCACGCTGACCGTCACCGACAATTACAACCGTTACGTCACCGGCCTCGGAAAGAAGCACTTCACCATAATGGACGACGGTGAGGAACAGGAGATAACGTTCTTTAGCGACGCCGACGCACCGGTCTCCGTCGGTATCCTTTTCGACGTGTCCGGATCGATGAGCGGCGAAAAGATCCGAAAGGCTCAGAAGGCCCTGGAACGGTTCATCAACACAAGTCACCCGTCGGACGAATATTTCCTTATCGCCTTTAATAACCGTGCACAGCTCCTGATGGACCGCACCCGCGACGGCGAAGCGGTCTTGAGAAAATTGACCCTTGTCGAGCCCAAGGCGGACACCGCGCTTTATGACGCCGTCTATCTCGGCGCGGAACGCGTAACGCGCGGCACTCATAAGAAGCGAGCGATGCTTATCATCAGCGACGGGCAGGATAATTCGTCACGCTACAATTTTGGCGAGGTCCGCCGCCTGATGAAGGAATCCGACGTCGTTACCTATGCCGTCGGCATCATGGACGGCCGCGACGCCGGCTCGCCGATCGGCATGCAGGGACAGTCATTCCTCGATGAACTGAGTTCGGTCACCGGGGGCAAATCCTTCTATCCGCAATCCGACGTCGAGATGGACGAGATATTCGAGCGCATCGCCATCGAGCTTCGGCATCAATACTCCATCGGCTACGTTCCAAAAGACTTCCAACCAAACGGGAAATGGCGTAAAGTGAAAGTTAAGGTAAAACCTCCTAGAGGTTTTCCGCGTCTAACCGTCCGCAGTCGCGAGGGCTACTATGCGACGCCAAATACCAGTTATCGTTAGGTTTGTCACGATGAAAAAAAGCGTATTGCCGGTGCTGGGCGTGATGCTTCTCGCCTGCTTGTTCCTGACCGATTCCCCTGCGTCAAATGCCGCCTCGGTGCTGCCGAGCCCGACGCCGACGCCCGTCGCGGCGCCGACCATCGCTCCGAAGCCGACGCCTGCCATCGACGATCCCGACGAGATCATTAAGATCGACACCGAGCTCGTGAACCTCAACGTCCGCGTCGTCGACCGCAACAATCGGCCTGTAAACAATTTGCAGGAGTCCGATTTCAAGATCTTTGAGGACGGCAAGCTGCAGGCGATAGACTTTTTCTCAAAGTCCGAGGTGCCTACGAATTACGGCATCGTCGTCGATAATTCAGGCTCGCTCCGCTCGCAGCTCGACAAGGTCATCGAGGCCGGCAAGGTGCTTGTAGACACAAACAGGCCGCTCGACGAGACACTGATCATTCGATTTGTCGACAGCCGTAAGATCGAGATCTTGCAGGAATTCACCTCTAACAAAACTGACCTCAACGACGCTCTCGAGAATATGTATATCGAAGGCGGCCAGACAGCGATCATCGACGCTGTCTATCTCGCGGTCGAGAACATTGACGAACATCAGTCATCGTCACGCAATGAGGACCGCAAACGCCGAGCTCTTATCCTCGTCACTGACGGCGAAGACCGCAGCAGCTTTTACAACGAAAAGCAGCTTTTTGACCTGCTGCGTGAAAGTGAAGTTCAGATTTACGTCGTGGGATTTGTCGATGAACTTAGCAAGGAGGGCGGATTTATCAGCAAGAGCCCGCAGTCAAAGGCTAAAGCGTTTCTCGAAAAAATGGCCGGCGAGACCGGCGGCAAGGCGTACTTCCCTTCGAGCCCGGCCGAACTGCCGAATCTCGCGCGCGAGATCTCAAACGAGCTTCGCACGCAATACTCGATCGGCTATATCCCGTCTAACGACCGCCGCGACGGCACCTATCGCACGATCAAGGTCCAGGTCGCCGACGGCCCCAACGCCCAAAAGCGCATCGCCATCACCCGCGCGGGACGTACCGCGGAGAGCGACGGATCGACACCGTCAACTCCGAAGCCGACAGCGACGCCTGGGAAGAATCCGTAAGAAACCCTAAATGATCGAACGGGCCAAGGTTGATGATGAGGGCGCTGAGGATGAGGCTCTTTCCTTAGCGATCGAAGAGGGGATGCTATCACCCGGGTGGGAACGCGATTACGTACTCGATGTTCTGGAAGCCGCCGACGTTAAAGTTCGATGATCTCCATGTCTTTTCGCAGCAGTTGGTTTACAACCTGATTCCTGTCGATCTTTCTTTCCGCGGATAGCTTTTCAACGAAATCCGAGATCTCTCTTTCGAGATAGATGGGGAGATGGATCTCAGCATCAGGGTTATGAAACTTACCTCTCACACCTTTTGAAAAATCATATTCCTTCTTCATAACTTTCCTTCTCGAATGTCGTAGCCCTTCTTGCTGAGATCATTCTGATCCGAGCTGCTTGAGCTTGTGCATAGGTAAAAGTGTGCACCACAACGAGTAAGATGCCGCTAGCATCCATTCCGATTGTAATCCATCGTTCTTCGGTTTCACTATGATCTTCGTCGGGAATCGACAGCGCGTTTGGGTCATGGAACATGCTCGCGGCACGTTCAAAGCTGATCGCGTGCTTGCGAATATTCGCATTCGCCTTTTCCAGATCCCATTCGAAATCGTAACGCACTCCCTAATTCTCCGGCACGCTCCCCGAGATCTTCTTTCTCGTGGTTTCTCCGGTCTTCAATACGGGGATCCCGTCATCAACCTCCGCGTGCGGCCGCGGAATGACGTGCACAGCGGTGACAGTGCCGATGCGGCGGGCGGCGGATGCGCCGGCGTCTACGGCGGCTTTTACGGCACCGACCTCGCCGCGGACGATAGCGGTGACGAGGCCGGCGTCGATGCGTTCGTAGCCGACGAGCTCGACATTTGCGGCCTTCACCATTGCGTCGGCGGCCTCGATCATCGCGACGAGGCCAAAACATTCCACCATTCCGAGAGCTTGCATAATTCCTCTACCAGTCCAGCATCAATACGACCACGCCCAAGGCCAGGACAAACATGACGACGGCGATCACCAACGCCAACCGAGCGCTGTCGGCCGGGGCCGGTTCCCACACATACTCCGCGCTCTTGCGATGCGACACGCGCGCCCGTTTCCTCTTGGTCGCCGCCGCGGCGAGTTTGTCGGATTCGGCATTTGAATTGCCGTCATTCGACGCGGCAGCGTCCTCAGCAACCTCCGGCACTGTGTCAGGCTCGGCCTCGATCGCCTGCGTTTCGCCGGCAACGCGTGCGCCGCAGTTGTAGCAGAACGTCGTTCCTTCGCGCACATCGACGCCGCACTCGCCGCATTTTTCCTTTTCCAGAACAGCCTCAGCCATCTTAAACCGTTGCGAACACTTCCTTTTCCTCGCCGAGGTCACGCGCCGACGGCGTCAGGATCGTCTTCTTCGAAATATATATCTTCTTGCCGTCGGCCACAGCGCGGCGAACGTCGTCCTCGCTTACAAAATCGACCGGCTTGATAGGAACCGGCTTCTGGACCGCGTTCTCGGGCGTGATCTCGTGAACGACGGTCTTTTGCTCAGGCGGCGCCACCGGTTTTGGCTCCGGCTTTGATTCCGGAGGCGGCGGAGGCATCTCTGCCAACTTTTTGCTCAGGAAACTGTCCACGATCGCCGCGATGTCTTCCCGCTTCGGCACTTTCCGACTTGGCGGCGCCTCTGCCGGTGCTGCTGCCGCTGCCGGCTGCCCGCTGCCCACCGCCCGCAGTTCATTCACCGGCTTCGTCTCAAACGCCACCCGCTTGATATCCATCAGATGCAGCGGCGAAATGTTGTCGGACGTCACGTTGCCGCCCCACGAACCGCAGCCGAGCGTCATGGACGGCTTGAGGTCGGTCGAGAGCCCGATCGCGCCGTGCGTCGTGGGCGAATTGATGATCACACGCGCCGCGGGCATCTGTTTACCGTAACGGACAGCCGCGTCGCGGTCCTGCGTGTGCATTCCCGCCGTGTGGCCCATGCCGCCGAATCGAAGTATCTCTTCGCAACGGTTGACCCCGGCATCGATGCCATCGACGACAAAAAAAGCCAGTGTCGGCGACAGCTTCTCGACCGACCACGGAAAATCACGCCCGACACCGCCGCAGTCCGCGATCAGGCAGCGTGTGCCATCGGGAATGGAAATTCCCGCAAGGTCAGCGATGTATTTCGCCGATCTACCGACGATGCCGGCGTTCAGAGTCCGCTGCGGCGTCAGCAACACTTTCGCCACCGCGTCGGCCTCGGACGAATTCAAAAAATGCCCGCCTTGCCGTTTAAATTGTTCTCTGACCTGGGCTTCCACCGGCGCGTCGCACACCACCGACTGTTCAGACGCGCAGATCGTGCCGTTATCGAAGCATGTCCCCGTCAGGATATCGGCGACCGCCTTCTCGACATTAGCGGTCCGTTCAATAAAAACGGGCACGTTGCCGGGTCCGACGCCGAACGCCGGTTTGCCCGACGAATACGCCGCCCGCACGAGTCCCGTACCGCCCGTGGCGAGGATAACGGCCGTTTTCTTATGCTTCATCAGCGTCTCGGTGCCCTCGATGGTCGAGGTCGTGAGACACGTGATCGCGTCGGCCGGAAGTCCGGCCTTCACGCCGGCGTCACGCATTATCCGAGTCGTCTCGGCGATGCACTGCGCGGCCGAAGGATGCGGCGAGAGCACGATCGTGTTCCGCGATTTTATCGCGATGATGATCTTGTAAATTGCTGTGGAGGTTGGATTTGTCGACGGAATGATCGCCGCGACAACGCCTCGCGGGCTGGCGATCTCGACGACATTGCCGTCGTCGCTGACGACCCCGACGGTCTTTAAGGGCTTAAATGCTTTCCAAACGTCCTCGGCGGCGAAGCGGTTCTTCTCGCGTTTGTCCTCTGCCTTGCCAAAGCCCGTTTCCTCGTTTGCGAGCTTTCCCAACCGCGCTGATTCCGCCAAGGCGACGCTCGCCATCGCGTCGCAGATCGAGTCGATCTTTTCCTGATCGAACTGCGCGACGGTCTGAAAGGCAAACGACGCGGCCTCAACCGCGTCGCGTGCTTCCTGTTGAGCTATCAGGTCTTTGTCGCCCATAGCAAGCCAAGAAAGGCCGTGTGATCAGGCCCTAGGCTTTTGTTTTGCCCCGATTCCCGGCCCCTGTTCCCGTCTCGGAACCCGCGCTGCCGGAGCCGAGCTGACGTCCGCCGCCGCCCTGCAGAGCTTTTTCGTCAGGGCTGTAGCCGATGGCTCCGCCCTTTGGCAAAACCCGCTCGACCTCGTTATGCGGCCTCGGAATGACGTGAACGCTGATCAGCTCGCCGACGCGTCTCGCTGCCGCCGCTCCGGCATCGGTCGCAGCCTTTACCGCACCGACGTCGCCGCGAACAAAGATCGTGACATAACCGGCACCGATATACTCTTTGCCGATAAGTCTAACGTTTGCAGCCTTTACCATCGCATCGGCTGCCTCGACAGCCCCGACAAAGCCTTTTGTCTCGACCATACCGAGAGCTTCTAAACTCATTGATGATTCCTCACTTAGTGGATTGCTCTACCGATAATAATATATGTCGCCCTAATGCCAAAACGCAATTCGAAAAACCCTCGCGGCACGACGAGATAGGGCGTAAATCATTGTTAATCCATTGACATAATGACGATAGGAGCGATATATTTCAAGTCAAAGACGGCCATCGTTTCTCGGCTCACAGCTCGTTCGGATCAGACATGTCAATGACCTTGGGAGAAAAATTGCGGGAGGCCCGCGAGGCGCGCGGACTTACACTCGCCGAGGTGGCTGAACAGACCCGGATCTCCGCACTTTATCTCGAATCCATTGAGAATAACGACTACCGTCGCCTCCCCGGCGGGATCTTTAATAAAGGATTTGTAAAATCTTACGCGAAGTTTGTCGGTATTAACGATCAGGAAGCGCTCGCCGACTATTCGCAGCTGATGGCGGAGGCCGAGCTCGCGGAGGACGCCGATCAGAAACTCTACCGCCCCGAGGTGCTGACCGACGACTCGGGCCCGTCAATGCTGCCGACACTCATCCTTGCCGTCGTCATACTGGGAGCAATGACCGCGGGTATCCTCTTTTTGGTCAACTATTTACGGCAGCCCGCGGACGAGCCTATAGCCAGCACGACACGCCCGGCGGCGAATGCCTCGCCTGAGGCCACGCCCGGCGACGTGCCCGCAGCCGGTGACGTGCCGGAGATGGCGTCGCTCAAGGTCGAATTCAAGGCTACGGACCGTCCCGTCCCGCTGCGAGCTATTGTCGACGGTTCCGAATCGAACAATTCCATCGCCGCCGGATCGTCGCAGACGTTCGAACCCAAGGAAACACTCGTCCTGAACTACAGCCGCTGGAACGCTCCCGCGGTAGAAATGACGATCAACGGCAAGCCGATAACCCTGCCCAGCGAACCGTTGGCCGCCGCCGACAAGGACCGGATCATCTTCACGATCTCAAAGGATAATCTCGCACAGATCTGGTCAAGAGGCTCCATATCGGCATCAGCCCCCGCGTCCCCTGCGTCCGAGACGAACACGAACACCGCAACGGACG
>CAZWSK010000095.1:0-9363 GCA_964636445.1 uncultured Chloracidobacterium sp. | reverse complement strand
AAGCCCTCGTAGATCTCGCTCGCGACAAATTCGTCGTCAGGGATATGGTCGCTGCGGTTAAAGCGCTCGCCGGCATTGAGCTTGGCCAATTCCCTGCGAACTCGGCTCCCCGCTTCGTAGTCCTGTTGATAGCGGGCGAGCACCTTCATGTCCGCGTCCGTTATAAGAGTCGAGAATCTGTCGTTGCGGGTGTCGTAAAAGGTAAAACCGCCAAGGCCGGAGCGGAAGAGCACGGCAAGCTGCCGCCACACCTCTATCCACGCCTCACGTGTCGCTTTTTGTGCCGCTTCGTAAAAGGAGCCAACGGCACTGAGTATTTCTTGCTCAGAAATTCGCTGCATACAGCCGCCTCGCCGACCAATGCCACTAAATCTGACGCTTTATATTTTACTTCGGACCCTGGTCCCTAGAGGGCTACCTTCCAACCCGTGGGAGCCAAATAAAACGATCCTAAGCGAAGAGCGTTTAGTTTTAGCCTACTGAAGGTAAGTGACACAAAAATACAGTAAGCATTTTTTGTTGTCAACTTCCTTCGTCACTGACAAGTGGGCCGAATTGTGGCTGAGGCCCATTCGCGTATAATCTATAACTGTGGAAAGTCGGCTAAGAGCGAACAAGGAACTCGCCCGATATATCGTCGCGGCGGCATTCCTGTTTTTCCTCTTGGCGGAGTGGAGCGCGCACGCGATCGTTCACATCAACAACGTCCGGGCCGCCGCCATTGCGGTTACCGTTCGTCCTGAACATCCCGATCATCACGGCTCGCTCGTGCTTTGTAATGACAGCGGGCGGAATGATCAGCAGCTTCCAAACGTCGCCCACGACCTCAGCCCTGCGGCGAGCATGCCGTGCGGGATCCTCGATATCGCGACCGCAGCCACAGATGATCTCGTGCCTACCCCGAGCCAAAGGGCAGGCGCCCTCTCACGTCCTCCCGATCCGCATTTTCGACCTCCGGAAACCGCGTAATCACCGAAAAATTCAGTGACCGCTAAGGCTTTGTCGCCCCGCGACAAACAGCGTGTCATATCGGCGTATGAATACGCAGTTGTTTTGCTGCCGGCCATACTGTCGGCCTGACAAACGGGGAGAATCGAAAATGATAGTCAGAACGTGCTTTTTTCTTTTACTGTTCATCGCGACGGCAGGTGCTGCGGCCGCTCAGACCTCAATACGCGGTGTCGTCACCAGCGACTCGACGGGCCGGCCGCTTCACGGCGTCACGGTCCAGCTCAGCCCCTTGCGGCGAAACGTCGAGACCGACGACAATGGCGTATACGAATTTACTAACGTCCCGCCCGGGCGCTACACCCTGTTCACTCACCTCGAGGGTTTTACCGATCAGACGCGCAATATCGTCGTCACGACCGAACCGCTCACGGCTGATTTTACGCTAAGCCTTACGGCCCTGCGTGAGGAGGTTACCGTTACTGCGACGGGCGACGAGCAGTCGGTGTTCGATTCGTTCCAGTCGATAAATTCTGTCGGCTCGACGGCCATTCGCGAGCAGGCAAGTTCATCGATCGGCGAGGTCCTAGAACGCGAGGCAGGCGTCGGCAAACGATCGTTCGGCCCGGGCGGTTCAAGGCCGATCATCCGCGGATTTGACGGCGATCGCGTGCTGGTGGTCGAGGACGGCGTCCGAGTCGGGTCTCTCGCATCGCAGTCCGCCGACCACGGCGAACCGATCGATCCGATCAACCTTGAACGCCTGGAGGTCTTGAAAGGCCCGGCGACGCTGCTCTACGGCTCGAACGCGATCGGCGGCGTCGTAAACGCCGTCACGTCTGACGAGGACGACCCGCATAAGGGCGTACGCGGTGTCTTTTCCGGCCTCGGTGCTACGAATAATCGCCAGGGCGGGGCGTCCGGTGCTCTCGAGTTCGGTCTGGGCAACGTACTCATCAAAGGGTCTGGCAACGCCATTCGCGAGCGCGACTTCAACACGCCGCTCGGACGAATACCCAATTCCTCTTCGAGGGCGCACGGCGGTGCCGCCGGTGCCGGATATTTTGGGAAGAAGGGATTCTTTGGGGGCAATTTTTCGTTTGAGAGGCGGCGTTACGGCGTGCCGTATGCCCCGTTATTCGAGAAAGGCGTCCTGTTGACCGACGAAAATGGCAACCCTTGCGGGCCGAAAGGTGGCAAGGGCGGCGAGTGCCAGTACGATATCTTTGCGATCCGTGACCGGTTCAGCCGGGTCTTGCCTGAAGTCCCAGATGAAGAGATCGATATCAAGATGCGGCGCAACAACTTCAAGGTCCACGGCGGCTTTCGCGATGTGAACGGCCCCGTAGAGCGCGGCAATTTCATGGTCAATCTCACGCGATACAGGCATTTCGAGATCGAGACCGATGCGGCGGGGACGGATCAGATAGCGACGAGCTTTTTGAACAACACCACGTCGTACCGCGGTACGTTTCAGCAGCGGAAATACAAACGGTTGACCGGCCAGTTCGGCTTCGACGGCTATAGCCGCGATTATCTGACCGAGGGTGCCGAGGCGTTGATCGACGGACGCGTGCGCCAAAAGAATTTCGCGGTCTTCGGGCTTGAGGAATTTGATCTCGGCCGGGTTTCTCTGCAGTTCGGCGGCCGCTTCGAATCGAACCGCTATCGGCCTGAAAATTCGACCCACTATGCCGAGCGTGACTTCTTAGGCCTGTCGGCAGCCGCGGGTGTGCGGGTCGGACTCTGGAGCGGCGCGTCATTCGTCACAAACTTCACGAGCGCTTATCGCTCACCGTCCATGGAGGAGCTTTATAACGAAGGGCCGCACATCGGCACCGTGACGTTTGAGATCGGCGATCAGGGCCTGACCCGTGAGCGGTCGAACGGCGTTGAATTCAACCTGCGTCAGCGCGCCGGGAAACTCAGGTTGAACGGCAGCTTTTTCTATTACCGGATCGACAACTTTATCTTCATCGAGCCGCAGGACGAGGATAGCAACGGCTTGGTCGACGTAGAGGACAACCTGCCGGTGGGCCGCTACGTTCAGGACGATGCGCGATTTGTCGGGACCGACGTGTCGCTCGATGCCGACTTGGCAAAATGGCTGGGCATATTCGTCAACGCTGACATCGTTAACGCCGAATTGAGCAACAACCGCGGCCCGCTGCCGCGCATAACGCCCGCACGGCTGCGTCTCGGCCTCGATGTCAGGCACAAGGGCCTGTCCGTCCGTCCTGAGGTGGCCTTCTCAGGTGCCAAAAAGCTGAATGACGTTTTCTCGCTCGAGACGCCGACCGCCGGTTATGCTCTATTCGGCGTGAACGCGTCGTATACGGTTGCGAGCGAACATTTCGCTCATATATTTTCGGTGGCGACATCGAACCTCGGCAACCGGCTATATCGCAACCATTTGTCGTTCATAAAGGATCTCGCGCCCGAGCCGGGCAGGAACGTTAGGTTCAGTTATACGGTCAGGTTCTTTTAGGTCGTGTATAATTTGCCTCATGAGAACCGAAACGTTATCCTTCGAGACCGCTAACGGGCCGACCACGGCCTATGTCGCTATGCCCGATGAGGGCGGCCAAAGGGCCGTTCTCGTTATACAGGAATGGTGGGGCCTGAACGACCACATTAAGGATATCGCAGGACGTTGGGCTGCCGAGGGATTTGTCGCTATCGCACCGGACCTGTACCGAGGTATGGTCGCGACGGACCCGTCCGAGGCGTCTGAGATGATGCACGCTCTCGCCATCGAGGACGGCCTTGACACGATCGGGAATGCGATCGATGCGGCACGGCTCAGCCTCGACATCTCGCATTTCGGGATAACAGGCTATTGTATGGGCGGCACTTTTGCCCTCCGGGCAGCATGCGAACTTGAAGGCATTAGCGCGGCCGTGCCTTTCTATGGCGACATACCGGATGAGGAAGTGCTTCAGAAGTTGACCGTACCGACCATCTTTATTTCGGGAACGCGGGATGGATGGATCACTCCAGAGAAGGTCGCGGGATTGGAGGACGCCGCAGAGCGACTCGAGCTGCCCGTCAGGTCCGTCAAATATGATGCGGACCATGCATTTTTCAACGACACGCGGCCCGAGGTCTATGACGCTACGGCCGCCGCAGACGCTTGGGCGATCGCGGTCGCCTTCTTTCAGGACCATCTCTAAAATACGAAAGCCGCGGAGTACTCCGCGGCTTTTTGGTCAGTGTCGCTGCTCGACGATAGCGAGCGGTTCCCCGAGCCTGTCGAGGTGAAAGTCTGCGTCGTCGATAATAAATCCCTTGCGTGCCTGCTTGACCTTGTACATGCCCTCGTCAGCACGGTGAATTGCCGATTCCAGATCGTTCAGGCCCGCAAAATCCTCAAACGCATGCGAGACACCAATGTCGAATGCCCTATCGACCCCTTCGATCCGGACCCCTGACAGAAGGGCCTCGATCCGTTTCATTCTCTGGCTCGCTGACGCCGCATCAAGACTGATCATGATAACGAAGAATTCATCGCCGCCCCACCGGAAGATCAGGTCCTCAGCGCGAATGACGTCCCTGATCGCACGCACAACCGTCCGGATGACAATATCGCCGACCGCGTGTCCGTAGAGGTCGTTTACCATTTTTAGGTCGTCGATGTCGAAGAACCCGACGCAGCCCGACACGGGCTGGTCCTCATTGCCCCGTCGCTTTAGATAGCCATGAAAAGCGTGACGGTTTAGCGCGGTTGTCAAAGGGTCGATGTGGGCGAGTTCCTCGAGTTTTTCGTGCGCCTTCTGGAGTTTCTCATTCGCGACTTTGGCGTCCGCCAAAACCTGCTCGAGCAGGATGATCACCATCCCAAATCCCAGGAGTATCTGCAGGACGAGATCAATAACAGAATTGTATTGTAGGTAATCAAAATCGATCACCATGTACTGGCGCAGCGAGAAGACGACAAAATACTGGAGAAAATCGACGACCAGCAATCCAAGTGCGATCACCATCACGCGCCAGCCGAAGCTTCGCATTTTGATCCGCAGAAGTGCTACCAAGGCTATGGCGAAAAACCCCGAGAGGATCAGCGAGTGGGCGTTAAAGACGAGATTGAAGTCATCCGCCAAGAACGGTAGTCCGAAAGCGACAAGAATGAACGGAAGGATTATCAGTTCCTGCCGCACTTTCATCTCCCAGGACTCGTCCAAACTGCGGCAGCCCGCGATCAGGAGGAAGCCGAATAAATACTCCGTCAGAAAGTAAAAACTGAAAAGCTGTGTCGAATACTCCTCGTAACTGAACGCAAGCCGTAGGCAAAAGAGTGCAAATGAGAGGAAAAGCCACGCATTGGTCCAATGGCGCAGCGCAGCCACGTTTATCGACCGGCGTAGAAACAACGTCAGTAACGTGATAAGGCTAACGCCGGCTAGCTGAATGATCAGGCCTATCTTGGAATCCATAGGGCGAAGCCGAAGGGAATATAACCTGCGAGACACGCAGATGGAGGACCGGGAAGAGCGCGTGGCATGTGGGAAGCCACGGAATAATTGTATAGCAAAAAAGCTAATTAAGTCTATACAAATTTTAACGTCAACGGGCTCGCCGGCATGATAGGATTTTCTGCACAACGTCTTGCCAATGCAATACGTAACACGTTAGATTGAAATACGACCGGATAGTATATAAGGGGATAGCAAAATGCCGACATCGATTTGTCCTGAGTGTACCGAAGAGGTTTTCGTCGAAGCCGAGACAGAGCAGGGCGATAATGTTTCATGTGACGAATGCGGCGCCGGACTGGTCGTGGTCGGGCTTGATCCTATCGAACTTGATCTGAGGGATGAGGACGACGAGGGCGAGACGAACGGCTCCGATGATCTTGATTCATACGATTTTGACGACGGGGGCTACTGACTTGCTGAACTGTCGACGGCCTTTGTCGAGCAAACGGCTTGACTAATCCGCCGGTTTGTATAATATTCCTTAGACATCATGAAGAAGCTGGGACGCCTGACAACCAGAGCGTGGACTGTTCCCTTTGTGATATTCCTGTTTTCAGCCCTCCCAACCAGATCCCAGAGCCTTACCATCGCTGACGTGCAGCTCGTGATCGCACAGGCGGTTTCGACGGCAGTTGCGATCGATCGGCCGATCACCGTGTCGGTCACAGATCAGGAGGGCAACCTACTCGGCACCTTTACGATGACGGGGGCTGCGGCAAATACGCTGATCAGGAGCGTCGGCCGTGCTGGCCAAGGTCTGGAGAATATCTCCGTTCCATCTAACCTCGCATCGCACTCCAAGGCCGGAACGGCCGGCCTTCTTTCCTCGGGCGGGAATGCGTTCACAACACGTACCGCGTCTTTCATTATCCAGGAACACTTTCCCCCGGGTATCAACAATCGGCCCGGAGGACCGCTTTACGGTGTTCAATTCTCGAGCTTGCCGTGCTCGGATGTAGCGATCGCGGGCCTACCTCTTGGACTATCGGGTGATGCCGGCGGCTTGCCCCTGTATAAAAACGGAGTTGCGGTGGGCGGCGTCGGCATCGAGGGCGACGGTTTGTACACCGTCGACCGAATACCCACGGATAACGACCAGCCATTCGAGGAGTTGATCGCCGTCGCGGCGACACGCGGTTTTGAATCACCCGCATTGGTTCGGGCCGATAACATTCTCGTCGAGGGAATTCGTCTGCCCTTTGCGAATATCGCTAGTGCCCCTGCCGTGACGCAGATCCCGTTTGGCAGCCTGCCCGGCTCTGTGACGGCGGCGGTCATGGCGTCTCCTCCGAGCGATTTTATTCCTGCGGTCCTTAACGGTGTGAACGGTCAATACAGTTCGCGCTTTCCTATCGTCGCCGGCTCGGCTTTGTCCTCCGCCGAAGTCACGCAAATACTCGGGTCCGCAGCTGACTACGCGAACCGTGCACGGGCGGCTATTCGCCAGCCTATCGGGAGCAACGCGCGGGTGACTATGGCGGTCACTGACCTTGACGGAAAGGTCCTCGGCATTTTCCGCCAGCCTGATGCACCGGTGTTTGGCTTGGACGTCGCGGTGCAGAAGGCCCGCTCCGTTGCTTTCTTTGCACGTTCAGACGCCGGGACTAAGCTCTCGGCTGCCGGATTTACTTCATACGTCTCGCGTGCCGCCTCCGATGGGCTTGCCCTTAACGGGACGATCGCTTTCAGCGAGCGGGGACTCGGTTTTCTTCACAGGCCGCTCTTCCCGGACGGCATAAACGGAACGACTGCAGGACCCTTTAGCACGCCGCTTTCCGACTGGAGCCCTTTTAACAATGGGCTTCAGCTTGATCTTGTTTTGACAGCGTTGACGACGCTGCCGCCGCCTGTCTGCCGGACAGCTGCGTATTCGAAACGCCTCATGCTCGCCGCTGCTCCGTGCCCGTGTACGGCAGTGCCGGAATTAAGGAACGGCATGCAGATCTTCGCAGGTGGAATACCACTGTATCGCGGGTCGACCCTGGTCGGGGCGATCGGCGTGAGCGGCGACGGGATCGAGCAGGATGATCTGATCGCTGCCGGCGGGGCTGCTCAATTCGCGCCGCCCGACGCTATCAGGTCGGATAAGTTCTTTGTTCGCGGAGTCCGCCTGCCTTTCCTCAAATTCCCCGCGCGGCCGTTCCTGGACCAATAGAGATGGCAAACCGTTGGAGCAAACTGCTGGCCCTGGTGATCGCCTGCGCCGGCCTTGTGAGTGTTCACGCGCAGGGCACAGGCTCGCTCGAACTTTCCGGCCGTGTGAAGATCGGCGGTAAGCAGGAAAAGCTCTCCCGGAAACGATTTTACCTGCTGAAAGGTGGGCTGGAGGAGAACAGATCGCTTGTCGACAGGCTTCGTGCGGCCGAGATCCGATCGAGGAATTGCTACTATTCCGAAGCCAAAGCTAGCCCGCAATTCATCTGCTGGCTTCAGAAAGAGAACTGCGAATCGCCCTACTGCCGCAGTGTGAAGGCCGATGAGGCCGAGCGGGTGCCGGAGTTCAAGGCTGCTTATCAGAAGGGCCTTAGCGAGTATAAGGGAGCTAAGGACGTCGCTCTCACTTGGATAACGACCAACCTGGCACCGACCCTTACAAGCGGCTTTTATCAGGAACGGCGCAAGCTGACGGATACACTGCTGAGCGGGCTCACGCCTATACAGTCTTCAATGACGGACAGCGTTACGATCAAAGCAACCTTTATAGATATTCCGATCGCATCGGCAGGCAAAAGCGAGACGTTCTTGGTATCGAATATCGTCCCGATCGAGTTTGGCGAAAAAAGTTACCTCTGGGCGTGCGAGGTAGAGATCGGCACGGAAAAGCCCGCGTCTATGCGGCTATTGGTCCCGGAAGGCAATAAGCCGGTCAAGAACTGCGAGGTCTTTGTGCGCGACCTGAAGATATGCAATACCGAGGCCTGTCCTGATAAATGAGGAACACCGCCCGATCTGCCTTTGTGATCGCTCTGGCCGCTGTACTGGCGGGCGGATCGTTTGCACCATCATCGGCACAGCGAAAGAAGGGCGACTTCTCGCACAGCACACCGAAGCATAAACAGACCGCCTGTGCGTCGTGTCATAAGATACCGACGTCTAACTGGCAAACTGCTCGAAAATTTCCTGACGTCGCCGACTTTCCGGGCCACGCGTCCTGCTTCAATTGCCACAGCCTGAGGAGCGTGCTGGTGGGCAACCGTCCGGCCTTTTGTGCGGGCTGCCATGTCACGCCGGGGCCGCGGGGCGTTGCGCGATTCCCGTTTCCGGTACGGACGCGAACTCAGGAATTCAACACCATCTTTCCCCACGACGTGCATCAGAACCTGATCGCAAAGCTGACACGCGGCCGCCCGTACTCGGCGGGGCATTTTATTCAGGCGAGCTTTTCGGCGGACGACGTGCCGGAATTCAACAACTGCGCGATCTGTCATAAGACGCCTTCGTCAGTGCCGAAAACGTCGCCTCGTGTGCCCGCCGCGATGCAGCCGCTGACCGATGCCGCGGCCGAGACCTTTGTGGCAAAACCCGAGTTCTTTAAGGACAATCCCGATTCGCACGCGGCGTGTTTCTCTTGCCACTATCAGGGCGTCAAGCCGACGCGTACCGATTGCGCGGGCTGTCATGGGCTGACGGCAGCGTACAAGGATTCGCCTGTGACGGAGCGATATTCGCTGAAGTTCAACCACGCTGATAAAAACCACGCGAACAAAGACTGTACCGTCTGCCACGTGCGTATCACGCAAAATTCCGACGTGCGAAAGATGAAGGACGCCGACGTGCCGTTCCAGACGTGCAGCACCAGCTCGTGCCACGGCAAGCAGATCGCTGAGGAGATCGGAAAACGCGAGGCGAGCGTCACCGCGAAGCAACCCGCGTTTCAGTGCACCTATTGCCACGCACCGGCTGTCGGGCGTTATCCGGTCCCGGCGAGCCACACTACGCG
>CAZWSK010000094.1:0-9375 GCA_964636445.1 uncultured Chloracidobacterium sp. | reverse complement strand
TTCCAGTTCTTGTCCTCTTCCTCGATTCGATCAAGAAACCGCTTTTTCTGCTCATCCTTTGAGACATGAAGAAAGAACTTCAGAATGTGCGTCCCGTTCTCTGTAAGGTGCTGCTCCCAATCGCGGATGTGCTCATAGCGCTTTTGCCAGAAGTCAGGCGACTCGCGTACCTCTTTCGGCAGCCGCTGCGCACCCAGATATTCGGGATGGACCTTTACGACCAGGACTTCCTCGTAGTGCGACCGGTTAAAAATGCCGATCATTCCCTTCGCAGGCAGTGCCTTTTGGCAGCGCCACAAAAAGTCGTGATCCAATTCCTCTGCAGACGGCTGCTTGAATGAGACGACATGACAACCCTGAGGATTCACGCCGGTCATCACATGTTCGATCGCCCCGTCCTTGCCCGCCGCATCCATCGCTTGAAAGACGATCAGCAACGCGTAGACGTCCTGCGCATAAAGAACGTCTTGCAGCTCTCGCAGCCGTTTGACATTTTCTGCAAGGTCTTTCACCGCTGCGTCTTTGTCGGTATAATCGCCGGTAAAATCGGTGGGATGGTCGGCAAGATCGAGCCTGCCGCCCGTAACACGGAAGTTTTCGGTGTTCATAGTTTTGCTCACGAAAAGACACGAATAGCACGAAATATATGAAAAAGCTATTGATAACGTTGATCATGGCGACGTCCGTTACGGTGATGGCACAACCTCGGCTCGTTCCAAACAAAGTCACGCTTAAGAGCGGCAAGGCTTTCAACCTGAATGTCGCCGAGGGCTTTGAGATCGTCCCCGCATTGGAAGGCCTCAAACGAGTGCGCTTCTTTGCAAAGGCGCCCGACGGCCGAATATTCGTGACCGATATGTATAACCTGACCGATAACAGACGCGGCATGGTTTACATACTCGATGGCTGGGACGCTGAGAAGGGAAAATTCGAGCGCGCCATTCCGTATATGACGAACCTTCGCAATCCTAACAGCGTTCAGTTCTATCGCGACGCCACTGGGCAAGAGTGGTTCTATCTGGCCGAAACGCATCAATTAACACGGCGAAAATTCACCCGCGGCGAGACTAAGCCGACCGATAATCAACCGCAGATACTTGCGACCTTCCCCGACTATGGCCTTTCGTACAAATATGGCGGCTGGCACCTGACTCGAACGATCTCATTCTCGCCCGGCGGCAAGCTCTACGTCTCCGTCGGATCGTCATGTAATGCCTGTATCGAAAAAGAGAAGATCCGCGCGAGCATTATCGAGATGGACCCCGACGGATCGAATCAGCGTGAAGTAGCCCGCGGACTTCGCAACGCTGTCGGCTTGCGTGCGATCGGCGATTATGTTTTTGCGACCAACCAGGGCTCAGACCATCTCGGACTGCAAAAACCTGACGAAACATTCTATGCGATCAAGGACGGTGCCGATTACGGCTGGCCATATTGCCACTCATCCAATGGAAAGATCTTTGCCGATCCGAAGTTCAAGCGGGCGGGCCAATGCAGCAATGTCCCTGCGCCGTACGCCTACTTCCCTGCGCGTTCGTCTGCGCTAGGTTTCGATTATTTTGATGATGAAGATGCGCACGCATCGATCAAGAACGCCTTCCTCGTCGCGCTTCACGGCTCGACCAACAAGGCTATCGGCCATGGCTATCAGGTCGTGATCATGCGAAAAGGCGAGCGGCTGCAGACGTTTATCACCGGCTTCCTCGCCGGCAGCACCGTCAACGGCCGACCGTGCGACATCATGAAGCTCGATGCGAATTCATTCCTACTCACCGACGATTTTACCGGCACCGTATATCTAGTTAGACGAAAGGGAACGTCGACAACGATCGCTGAAAAGACTGAACCACTGACGGACGCAGGTACACCCTCGAACGATAACGCAAACACGCCCGCGTCAAAAACGTGCCTACCGGCATTCGTCGGTCTTACGCTTGTCTCATTACTTGCCGGTAGTCTTCGATAAGGCGGCTACGGCGGCCTTCATCTCCTCAAGAAACTCCAGATCGTAGGTCGAAAGAATGTTTTGCTGCTCTTCCATCTCGACCATTAGTGAGAGAGCAGTGTTGTAATGCTCGCGGGCCCTGCCGTCAGCGTCTTGCAGGCGAGTGCGGTTTCTGTCGTACAGTTTCGCGATCTCACCATGGGCAGTGGCAAGGTTGTTTTTCGTGCGCTTGTCGTTCGGAAACGCCCGGTTAACGTCTTCGTAGAGTAAAAGGGCGTCGGTGAACAAGTCCAGCGCCCGCCCAAGGTCGCCAATGTTATTGTGTGCCCCTCCGAGTCGCAAGAGGGATCCCGCCAGATCCGCTTTAAGGCGGCCGTTGCGTGTCTCACTCTCGATGATCTCACGGTAGATGCGGCTCGACTCTTCAAGATGGGACAAAGCCTCGCGGGTGCGGCCGATGTTACTCGCTGCCTGGCCAAGGTGCGAAAGCGTCTTGGCCAACCGCTGTTTGGCCCGAATGTCCGACGGATCGTTTGCCGTCGACTCACGTACCAAGCGCTCCGCCTTTGATTGATACTCGTAGAACTTCTTATTATCGATCTCTTCATTGATGTTTCCGGCTAGCCAGTAGGTCAGCCACAAAACATCCGACGTTTGAGGAGCGTTCAAAGCGAGGGCTTCATGAATTTTAACGGCCTTAGCCATTTCGGCCTCAGCCTCACTCTGGCGAGTTTCCCACGACAGCGAATACGCCTTTTGCGCGTAGCATGTGCCAAGCAAACGAGCATTTGCAGGGTCCTCTGCGACAGGTTCTAGGAGTTGGATCGCGTTGTCATAGAACGGCAATGCCTTGCCATAACTCTTCAGGCTCGTCTGTCCTACACCGGCATCGTAGTTGGTTTGCGCTAGAGCGCGTCTGATCTCATTTGATGACGGCTCCAAAGCAAGGAGCTCCGCCAGGATCTCACGAGCCTGATCCAAGTGGGTCTGTTCGGCGTCGTAGTCGTTGGTTTCGCCGTAGATGCGGCCCAGAACCCTGTAGTTCTCCGCGATCGTTAGGCGAAGCGTCCGGTCCGTGGGGGTTCGTACCAGTATCCCGCGGCGAATGCCGAGGGCTTTCTCGTAATTCTTGATCGCCTCATCTAACTGGATGAAGTTCGGATTGGCTGGATTACCCTGTAGATCGCCTATCTTTGCGTAAGCAGCGGCCAATTCCGCTTGGAGCTGCATGTCCTCCACTGACTGCCCTGCCAACGTATCGAGATATTCGAGCGCTCGATTAATTATTATCTCCCGCGCTCCGATCGAGCCGGGCAACTTTTCGAGCCGAGGTGCAATCTCGAATAACAACGAATTAGAAAGCCGCCTGACATCATTGAAGCGCTGCTCGGCTAGATCCCGCCCCTTTCGCGTCTCATTGTATTGCCACAGCGTAACCACCAACGCGGCGATCAGCGCTACGACGACCACGCTGGCGGCGGCGACCGTGACCCTGTTCCGCCTGATGAATTTTGTTGCGCGATAGGTAAATGTCGCCGGACGCGCAGCGACCGGTCGGCCGTCGAGATATCGTTCGATGTCGGCGATCAGTTCCTCAACCGATCTATACCGTTCGCTTGGTTCCTTTTGCAGGGTCTTAACAACTATATTGTCGAGGTCCCCCTTTAAAACCTGTCCGCCGAAGGGTCGGGACACATCGTCCCGGCTCGACGATTCGCTCGGTTTTGGGGGCTCGACGTCCGATTGGGTCTTGATGATCTCGTCGAGGCTCAGTCCTTCATAATCGAAAGGCCGTTTACCCGTCAGCAATTCGTACAGCACCACTCCGAGCGAATAGACGTCACTGACAGTCGTTACATTCTTCCCAAGGAATTGCTCGGGGCTGGCGTATGCCGGAGTGAACGCCCTATAGACAGTGGCCGTCCGGTCCTGATCGAACATGTTCTCGTCCAGTATCTTTGCCAATCCGAAGTCCAAAAGCTTCGGCTCGCCGTCGGATGTTACGATCACGTTTGCGGGTTTGATATCTCGGTGGATCGTTAGGTTCTGATGTGCGTAGCTGACCGCCGAGCAGATCCTGACAAACAGCCGCAGTCGGTCCTCGATCGAGAGGGCATTGCCCTCCACATAGTCAAGTAACGAGAGGCCCTCGACATACTCCATCGCCAGGTATGGCTCGCCATCCGACGAGATGCCTCCGTCCAATAGCTTTGCGATATTCGGATGGTTAAGATTTGCAAGTATCTGCCGTTCGAGTCTGAACCGACGCGCAGTTTCTTTATCGACGATGGTGTTTCGAATGACCTTTAGAGCGATGTGCTGCCGAAACTCACCGTCAGAACGGTCTGCTAAAAAAACACTGCCCATGCCTCCCGAGCCTATCTCTCGGATTATCGAAAACCGTCCAAAGGTCCGGCCCGAGTACTTTTCGCCCGTCGTTGTTACACTTTGCCTGAGATTTACGGCATTGCGCTCAAACTCATCGCCACCGGCGTCGTGGTTAGCGAGGAGCGACTCGATCTCTCGGCGAAGCCCGGTGTTACCGCCGCAGCTCTTATTCAAATATGCGGCTCGCTTGCTTGGCAGCATCTCGCTCGCCTCGGCAAAAATATCCTTGATGGTCGTCCAGTCCTGATCCCGCATTGCGGTTAATGTCTGAGTTCCCTCCTGAGCCATGCCTTAGCGAACGCCCACTCACGCTTGACCGTGCGTTCCGAGACACCTAGCACATGCCCGGCCTCGGCATTCGACAATCCGCCGTAAAACTTCATTTCGACGATCTTTGCCTGCCGCCGGTCAACCTTCTCGAGTAGCTGCAGTGCTTCTTCAAGACGTATGACGTCGATCTCCGTGCTGACGGCAAGCCGGTCCGCCTCTTCGAGTAATATCCGGTCGCCACCGTCTCGTTTGGCGGCACCTTTGGCCCGGGCGTGGTCGATGAGAACATTGCGCATCACCTGCGCCGCAACCGCAAAGAAGTGGGCGCGGTTCTGCCACGTTACATTCTCCCAATTAACCAGCCGCAGATAGGCCTCGTGCACAAGGGCTGTCGCCTGAAGAGTATGGCCGCTGCGCTCGTTGCGAAAATACGAACCCGCCAGATTCCTCAGATCTGCGTAGACGAGCGGAAGCAGCCTGTCGGGCGCCGATACGTCGCCATTGCCGATATCGGTCAAGAGGGCCGTTACATCTGCCGTTTCCGCCATGAGGTTTTCAGTTATTTTGCATTATACAACCCGACAGTTAACGAGGCGAAATTTTTTCTGTCCCTTTCCGTTCCCTGCTCTCGCCCTAACAAACGAGAGACCAATTTTGGAGGGCGTATCATGAGAACGCAGAAAATGACAACTATTTTGATCACGGCGGTATTATCGCTATCTATGCTACTGTGCATCACGACCGCTACGGCACAATTTACTTTCAATGGCGGGTACGACCCGACGTGGGGCACGACCAACGGCTATACGATCGACCCCACGGATATCATCCCGGAACTCGAAGGTGAGAACGCTATCCTTTACACGGCCCAGTTGCTGCCCGACGGTTCTATACTTGCTGGAGGCAGACTTCATTCGTCCCCTGACTTTTTCTACGTCAAGAAATACACGCCGACCGGCGCTGTCGATACGAGCTTTGGGACAGGCGGCATCGCCCTGGTGAATTTCTTTCAGCGCATTGCGGGCAGCCATTTTGATCCCGCAAACGGCCTGTCGACCGAGGCACCGGCAAAGCTAGTCATCCAGCCTGATGGAAAGATCCTCTTTGGCGGCCAGTGCACCATCACCGCCCCGCCGGGATTCCGGGACTATGGCCAGGACGCGTGCCTGATCCGCCTCAACGCTAATGGGTCGATAGATACGTCCTTTGGCAACAACATCGTATTCACTGCGACGGCTGGCGGAGCGAATCTGCAACAGTGGCCGATCGGGCAAGGGCGGCTGATGTTCCAAACGGCCTTCATCGGCGACGGCGCACTGTTTGGCACAGGCGGCACTCTCAGCGATATTGCCGTGCAGCCTGACGGAAAGATCGTGGTCGTCGGTTACACACGCGACCATAATTCGACATTTTCGGTCCGAGGCTGGTCTGCCTTTATGGTTCGTCTAAACCCCGACGGATCGCCTGACGTGACGTTCGGTACCGGCGGTCTGGTCCGTTACGCCGGCTCAGACGCGGGCCAGCCAGGCTCGCCTTGTTGGACCGAACACCGATTCTATGGAGTAAAACTGCAGCCCGACGGCAGGATACTTGCTCTAGGCCACGCCGGAGCGAATGCTCAGGCTGGCACAGGCTGTATGCTCGGGAGCGTGTTTTCAGTGACGCGCTGGACCGCAAACGGCATCCTCGAGACCGAACGGCTCCAATCCCACATCAACACAAGCGGATTTGGCGGTAACGCCGCATTTACTGCTGCATTCGTCAAAGGTAACAAGGTCCTTGTCTCGGGTTCTAACGCCGATCGGGCGGTGATGACGCGACTGCACCTTAGCAATCTAACCGTTGATACAACTTTCGCGGCGAACGGAACTATGGAGTACCTCGAACCGCCCACCGGTTCGGCCCAACGGCCTTACCTGCTAATAGAGCAGGTGCAAAGCGACGGGAAGATCCTCGGCCGAGATAATTATCACGGCGACATCGTGCGGTTCAATGCGAACGGAACATCTGATCAATCATTCGGGAACCGAAGTTGGAATGATGTAAATTTCCTCCTGGGCCGGGCAGGTATGCCTGTGCTGTTTCCTAATGGACAGACGCTCGATTACGCGGTCGGCTCGATCCTGCTCCGGCCGAACGGGCGTATCAATCTGATCGGCTATCAAGGTGCGTGCTACATCAACGGGTCATTCCACTGCTATGCGATCGCCACACAACAGAATACGAGTGCCCGCAATGGCAACTACTCCGACTTCTCCAACGACGGCCGATCCGACGTGGCCGTCTACCGTCCATCGGTCGGTGCTTGGTACCGGTCAGATTCCGCCAGCGGGGCCTTCTCCGGAATAAATTTTGGCGTCGCGTCTGACCTGATCGCTCCCGCCGATTATGATGGGGACGGCAAAACGGACGTCGCGATCTTTCGGAACGGCGATTGGTGGATACTCCGCTCGTCGACAGGCCAGGCTGAACTGCGTCAGTTCGGTACGGCCGGTGACCTTCCGCGGCCGGGTGACTATGATGGAGACGGTTTCGCTGACCTCGGAGTATTTCGACCCTCGACCGGAATGTGGTACAAGCTGCACAGTTCGGACGGGACGTTCGCTAGTGTTCAGTGGGGAGCAAGTGGCGATGCCCCTGTTCTCGGCGATTTTGACGGCGATGGCCGAACCGACACGGTCGTGTTTCGCAACGGCGTGTGGTATCTGCTTATGACGACACAAGGTTTCAAACAGGTCCAGTTCGGCATCGCTGGGGACATCCCTGTGGCTGGCGATTATGACGCTGACAGCAAGGCCGATATCGCGGTCTTTCGCGCGGGCGTTTGGTACATACAGCGCAGTTCGGACGGCCAGTTTCAGATCAACCAATGGGGCCTCGCGTCTGATCGCCCTGTGCCCGGCGACTATGACAATGACGGAAAGACAGATGTCGCCGTTTATCGCGACGGAACCTGGTGGATGATACGCTCAACCAACGGTAGCGTAATGTCCGCCCAATTTGGCGTGGCCGGCGATACGCCCATACCTGCAGCGTACCTTCCGTAAACCGTCCCGCGCCTTCGAGTTTAGGCGGGGCCTCACCGGCCCTGCCTTTTTTCAGTTTTAGTCTGTAACTGTATCTGTTACGATTTAACGTATGAATATCGGCATCACGGTCTATCCGACATACGGCGGCAGCGGCATTGTCGGCTCTGAGTTGGGACGCGACCTGGCCGATCGCGGGCATAATGTGCATTTCATCTCGTCTGTAATGCCGATGCGGTTAAATGAGCCGCATGAGCGGATCCACTTTCATGAGGTAGAGATGATGTCGTATCCGCTGTTTGAGCACCAGCCTTACGACTTGGCTCTGGCAACCAAAATGGCCACGGTCGCACGCGCCGAAAAACTGGACCTGCTGCATGTTCACTATGCGATCCCGCACTCGATCTCCGCGATCCTCGCCCGCGAATCGATCAAGGACAAACGGTATGTTCCCGTCATAACGACGCTGCACGGTACAGACATTACACTCGTCGGAGCAGACCGGAGCTATTTGCCGATCACGCGGTACGGCCTGCAGCAGTCGGATGGCGTGACGGCCGTATCGAAGTTCCTAAAAGCGGCGACGATCGAAACCTTCGACTTTGACGACATCGAGGTCATTCCGAACTTTATCTGCCCGAACCATTACCGTCATCTCGACGAATCGCCGATACGCAAAGAACTTGCCCCAAACGGCGAACGACTGCTCGTTCATGTCTCCAATTTCCGTGCCGTCAAACGCCCGGTAGACTGCGTCGAGATCCTCGCCAATGTCCGCAGTAACGGAGTCGACGCCCGCCTGATCATGGTCGGCGACGGCCCCGAGATGTCGGCCGTTCAATATCGCGCTGAGATGCTCAACATGAACGGCAGTCTGGTCTGCGTAGGCAAACAAGCGAATATCGCTGACTACATGGGCATTGCCGACGTGTTTCTTCTGCCCTCTGAACTCGAATCATTCGGACTCGCCGCCCTTGAGGCCCAGGCCTGTGAAGCCCCCGTTGTCGCGACGCGTATCGGCGGCATTCCCGAGGTTGTAACCGACAATGAAAGCGGGTTCTTGAGCAATGTTGGGGACGTCGAAAAGATGTCCATTGATGTGCTCAAACTGCTCGGCGACGAAGACCTCCGGCGCTCGTTCGGCCAAAAAGGCCGCGAACTCGCGGTCCAACGATATTCAACCGAACAGATCATTCCGCAATACATCGCCTACTACGAAAAAGTTGTAAATAGTTCTCAGCTATCAGCCGTCGGCAATCGCTAATGCTGCTTTTTCGGTGATCGCTGATCCCTCTGCTGGATGCTCCGACGCTACATGCACAAACTGGAACGCAAGCACGCGATGCGCGATGACGATCGCGTCGTGCACCCGTTTGGATGGGGCACGGAGTTTATCGACGGGCATATAAACGCCGAGGACCCCAAACACGCGTTCCGGGAGTATTCCAAACACGCCGTAGAGAACAGCGACCAGTTCTTCTTCCTTCCCGAAATTTCAGATTTCAGATCTCAAATCTCAAGTTCGGATCATGTCGTAACCTGGACCAGCGGCCTCGAAACGCCGTCGAAAGAGAACAACACCGTCTACGCGCACTACTTCCCAAACCCAAAAGGCAACAAAACAGCCGTCCTCATCCTACCGCATTGGAATGCAAAGGCCGGCACGTATTTCGACCTCGCACGCATCTTCAACCGCGTCGGCATCTCGGCTCTTCGGATGACGATGCCGTATCACGAGGAACGCAA
>CAZWSK010000093.1:0-9390 GCA_964636445.1 uncultured Chloracidobacterium sp. | reverse complement strand
TGTTCCCCGAGCCAAAGGGCGCGACCGCACTGCTCGACGGCATCATCGAGGTCGCGGAGTATCTTAAATCCGCCGACGGCCGGCGCGTGATAGTGATCGTCTCCGACGGCGAGGACACCTACAGCGACCTCAAGACGATGCTTGACGACGTGCTGCGTGCGCTGCAGGTGAACGACTGCCAGGTCTACGTCGTCCGCACCAAAGATTTTGAGAACCTGAAACGCACCGGCGTGCGCGGCGGCAACGCCAACATCCGCACTCTCACCGCCGAACGCCGCATGCTCGAACTCGCCGAACAAACCGGCGGCGCCGTCCATTCGCCCATCGACGAAGACGAGATGAGCGAGGCCTTCACCCAGATCGCCGCCGACCTGTCGCAACAGTACGTGTTGAGCTATTATCCCGAAGACGACCCCGGCAAGCCCGGCGAGCTTCGCACGATCGAGGTGGCGGTCAAATCCCAAAAAAACTTGACTGTCAGAGCACGGAAAGGGTATTACGTAGGTAAGAACGTGAGGTGACCCGTCGGACCGCAGGCTGCCAGCCTGCGTGTCTTTTATGGATGAATGCCGACACTCCACAGCTGGATAAAAGACCATCCTGAGTCCGGGTGGAAGTCACGCGGCTATCTGCCCCACCTTGATGGGCACGACGTCGTACAGTTCATTACCTATCGCCTGGCCGACTCGCTGCCAAGAAATTTCCTAACCAAACTAAAGGCTCAACTCGACCGCGAAGACATCACCGAAATCGAATATCATCGCAGAGTAGAGCGATATCTCGATCTTGGACTTGGCCCCTCATATCTTGGCCAACAAGCCGTTGCCGCGATAATCGAAGAGAACCTGCTTAGATTCGACGGCGAGAAATACTCCGTGCTTCATTGGGTATTGATGCCGAACCACGTGCATGTATTGTTAAAGATCTTGAACGACCACTCGCTTGCGAAGATCATGCATTCGATCAAGTCATACACGGCAAATCAAGCTAATCGCGTGCTGGACCGGACGGGCAGTTTCTGGAGCGTTGAGTACTACGACCGGTTTATTCGCGATGGGTCCCACTATAACAATGTCGTAAATTACATTCACAGAAATCCTGTAAAAGCAGGCTTATGCGTCGAACCTCTTGATTGGGAATTCGGTTGTGCGAGGCGTCATGAGTAGGGAACACACGCAGGCTGGCAGCCTGCGGTCCGACGTGTCCGAATTCCTCCAGCACCTAAAATATGAGCGCAACGTGAGTCCGCACACGCTGCGGAATTACGCGTCGGATCTGGCGCAGTTTCAGCAGTTTCTTTTTAATGTCGAGAAGCGTGACGATGTGCCTGTCGATCAGATCGACCGGCTGACGATACGCGAATGGATGGCGGGTTTGCACGGCGATCATAAGAAGACGTCGGTCGCGCGAAAGCTGGCGTCGCTTCGCACTTTCTTCCAATTCCTCGTTCGCGAGGGCAAGCTCGAATCCAATCCGGCCAAGCTCGTTGCCACGCCAAAGATCGAGCGAAAGCTGCCCAACCACCTGTCGATGGAGGACGCCGTGCGGTTCATCGAGACGCCTGATATCAACACGGACCTCGGCCGCCGCGATAGGGCGATCCTTGAGTTTTTATACGCGACGGGAATTCGCGTGGGCGAGCTGGTGAATATCGATCTCGGCGACGTGGACTTTCGCGAGAGGCTGGTCCGCGTCACCGGCAAACGAAAAAAACAGCGGATCGTCCCCTTCGGCGAGCCCGCGGCACAGGCCGTGATGCATTATCTCGAGGAAACGCGGGCCAAATTCCTCTCCGGTGCCCCCGAGGCAGAGCGGACGAACGCCCTGTTCCTCCACCGCCGCGGCGGCCGCCTGACGACACGCTCCGTCGGCCGGATGATCGACAAATACATCCGCCACTGCGCCGATATCCACGACATCTCGCCGCACTCACTGCGGCACACCTTCGCCACCCACCTCCTAGACCAAGGCGCCGACCTGCGGGACATCCAGGAACTTCTCGGCCACGCTCGGCTCTCAACTACGCAGATCTACACGCAGGTATCGATGGAAAAGATGATCGAGGTGTATGACAAAGCGCATCCAAAGGCGTAGGTGGAATTCCCTCGCCAAATTGCTGTATCATTCAACCAAAATCGCTCTCCTTTATAACAACAATATGAAAAAAGTGCCCTCGCTGGTTTTCGTCCTTTTTGCGTTTTTTTCTGTCTCGCTGGCTCAGGACAAGCTCCTGACGATCGATGACATTTTCTCGACTGACTCCGCGCGGCGGGTGCGGTTTGCGGGGACGCCGGTGGCGGTGCAGTGGGCGCCGGATGGGCGGTCGTTTAAGCAGGTGGTCAACGGGCGGCTGATGCGCGTGGATGCGGCGACGGGGAATGCCGTCGCTTACTTCAACAGCGACCGGCTGGCGTCGGAGCTGACGCGCGTGGGCGTAAAGGCCGAGGACGCGAGACGGATGGCGAATTCGCCGGTGCTGCAATTCAACGAAAGTGAGAGCGGCATTGTGCTGAACCACAACGACGACCTGTGGCATTTCGACATCGCGGCGGGCACCCTCAAGCGGCTGACGAACGACAAGGCCGAGGAATTGGAGCCTGATTTCAGCCCCGACGGGCGTCTGATCAGCTTTGTTCGCGGTAATAACCTGTTCGTTGTCGACATCGCACGGGCCAACGAAAAGCAGCTCACCCGCGACGGCCGCGAGGGCGACAAAGCGATCTACAACGGCTATCTCGACTGGATCTATGAAGAGGAACTCTACGGCCGCGGCAACAAACGCGGCTACTGGTGGTCGCCGGACTCGAAATACATCGCCTTCCTCCGCCTCGACGAGGAAAAGGTGCCTAAGTTCATTATTCCCAACGACATACCAAACGACCAGCACGTCGAGACGACGTTCTACCCGCAGGCCGGCGACCCAAATCCGACAGTAAAACTGGGCATCGCCGACGTTGGCAAGTCAGCCATCATTCCGAATACCGGCAGAATTCCCGCCGTCGGCAACCGCCTGCCGCCGTCGCTGCAGCGGCTCGGCGACGCTGTTCGCTTCGTCGATCTCGCTCCCTACAAACCCGACGATCTGCTGATCGCGCGCGTCGCGTGGGCACCCGACAGCCAGCACGTGATGTTCCAGGCTTTGAATCGCGAACAGACGTTCCTCGACCTGAATTCCGCAAACCTCAACGGCAAATTCACCAAGGTCTTGACCGAGACGACGCCCGCGTGGGTCGAGGTTTATGACAATCCGACGTTCACCACGACCGCCGGCGACGGTGCGGTGATGGTGTGGCTGTCGGCACGCAGCGGCCAGACGCACCTCTATCTCTATAACAACGACGGCAGCCTCGTCCGCCAGCTCACCAACGGCAAATGGGAGGTCCGCAATCTCTACGGCATCGACGAGAAAAACGGCTACGCATACTTCTCTGCTAACAAGGACGGCCAGATCAACGATAACGCCTACCGCGTCCGCCTCACGGGCGGCGAGCCCGAGAGGATCACCCGCGGCGACGGCTGGCACGCGACAGCGTTCAATAAGGACTTCACGCACTTCGTCGAGAACTTCAGCGAGATCCTCACGCCGACGCAGACGCGCCTGTTCCGTGCCGACGGCAGCCTCGTTCGCGTCATCAACGAAAATCCCGCGACCAACCTCGCCAAATACAAGCTCAGCCGGCCCGAATTCATGCAGGTCAAAACGCGTGACGGCTTCGACATGGAAGCGATGATGATCAAGCCGCCCGATTTTGACCCGTCGATGAAGTACCCCGTGTTCCAATTCACCTACGCCGGCCCGCATGCTCCGCAGGTGTTTAACCGCTGGGGCGGCAATCGCGCGATGTGGTTCCAAATGCTTGCGCAAAAAGGCTTTATAGTCTGGGTCTGCGACAACAGCACCGCGAGCGGCAAAGGCCAAGAATCCGTCTGGCCCGCCTACAAACGCCTCGGCGTGCTCGAGCTGCAAGACATCGAGGACGGAGTTTCGTACCTCAAATCGCTCCCCTACGTCGACGGGACGCGCATCGGCATCCACGGCTGGAGCTACGGCGGATTCATGACCGCCTACGCGCTCACGCACAGCAAGAGCTTCAAGATAGGCATCGCCGGCGGCCTCGTCTCAGACTGGCGCCTCTACGACAGCATCTACACCGAACGCTACATGATGACGCCGCAAAACAATCCCGAAGGCTACGACCGCACCTCCGTCACCAAAGCCGCCAAAGACCTATCGGGGCGCCTCCTCCTCATCCACGGCGGCATCGACGACAACGTCCACATGCAAAACATGACCCAGTTCATCTACGAACTCCAAAAAGCCGACAAGCAGTTCGACGTCATGTACTACCCCACCCAACGCCACGGCATCACCAACACCTACCAGGTCAAACACTGGTACACGATGATGACAGATTACATCCTGCGAAATCTATAGTTCAGCGGGACATCCAATGTGCGCTTGAGGTCACGATCTGTGGCCTCAATGCCGGTCGTTGACCGTTGTTAACGACGCACAGCCATCTCTTCGAGCGAGCTTCAGACTTTTTTGACGCCCGGCGGAGACTTTTCTCGCATATACACGCAAGAGGGATACAAACTCAGGAGTAATTTATGACGAACCAAAAGATGGATGCGGCAACAACCACTGCGCGCGCGGCGATGGTCCGGGGATCGAGGAATGTAACGACAATAGCGGTGGCGACGGCCGCAGTGCTCGCTTTCGCGGTGCTCGGTTTACAGGTCGGCAATCGGACGACTTCCGCCCTGACCGTTTCCACGGGAAATGGTTCGGCAGTTGTGGTTGCCGACGGCGTTCTTGACCCGACGTTCGATGGTGACGGCTTGGCCACGGCCGGGTTTGGGAACGGCGATGAAGGCTTCGCCCGATCGGCGCTCCAGTCTGACGGAAAACTGGTGGTCGCCGGCAATTCGCGTCACGGCAACGATCAGATGTTCGGTCTCGCCCGCTATAATACCGACGGATCGCTGGACACTTCTTTTGGAAACGGCGGTATAGTAAGCACCAACATAGACCTTGATGTGGTCGGCGCCCAAGCAGAGGTGCCGGCGGCGGTATTCATTCGGCCCAATAACAAGATCATCACCATTGGCCAGTCGTCAGGCGGCCGCGTGGCACTCGTGCAGTACAACGCAGACGGGTCGCTCGACAGCGATTTCGACGGCGACGGCAAGGTGACGACCACTGTGCCGGAGTTCAGCGGCATCACGGCCGGGGCCTTGCAAGACGACGGGAAGATCGTTGCCGGCGGAACGGTCGGCCCGACGGCTACATCCGATTTCCTGCTCGTCAGGTACAACGCTGACGGCACGCTTGATGCAGAATTTGGCACGGGCGGCATCGTGACCAGCCCGATCGGGACCGCCCGTGACGGCCTTAACGCGCTGACCATCCAACCAGACGGAAAGATCCTCGCGGGCGGCTTTGTTCAGGTCGGGTCGAACCGCAGCTATGCGCTGGCTCGTTTTAATACCGACGGCAGCCTTGATACTTCTTTCGGCACCAACGGTACGGTGATCCACACGGCGGGAACCGGCACCGTCGGCGTCGATACGATAAATGGCCTGCGGCTGCAGCCGGATGGAAGGATCCTGGCCGCGGGTACGGCCTTGGTTGGATCGAGCAACCAGCGAAACTTCACCGTGTCGCGCTACCTTATGAATGGCAGCCTCGACACCTCGTTTGATGGTGACGGCACAGCATTCGCCGAATTTCCATCTACGAACTCATCGGCCAACGCGATCTCTCTGGTGGTGCAGCCTGACGGCCGGATCATAGCCGCCGGATCGGTACTTTCATCAGGCAGCGGGAACGATCTGAATTTTGCTTTGGCGCGCTTCAATTCCGACGGCTCTCTGGACACCTCGTTTGACGGCGACGGGTTTGCCACTCCAATTATCGCCACCGGGCACGAGAATTTTACCGAGTCCGCCTTTGACGTCAATATTCGTCTCGACGGCCGGATCGTGATATCCGGAAGCGCACGCGTCCTGGGAAACGAGGGCGTAAGTAATGGTGTGCTGAACCTGCATCCGGATTTTGCGGTAGCCCAGCTTCAGGCAAACGGAGCACTGGACCCTGCCTTTGACGGAGACGGAAGGGTGACCACCGATATCGGGAACGGCCGTGCGGAGGTGGCCGCGGTTGCTCTGCAGCCGGATGGCAAAGTGCTTGCCGCCGGTGAGACCGCCCGCGGCTCTATCGGCCTCGGCTTCGGTAATGAGATGGGTGTCGCGCGCTTTAACAGCGACGGTACGCTTGATACTTCTTTTGGCGGAGATGGCAAGGTTTCGGTCCTGGTCGGGACCTTTAGGGCGCAGGCGACCGCCGTCGCGGTGCAATCCGACGGCAAAATAGTGGTAGGCGGATTCAGCAATGTCTCGGACGTGGTGGCCCACTTCGCCCTTGTGCGATTCAACCCCGACGGCACGCTCGACACAACGTTCGACGGGGATGGAAAGATAATCACGGTATTCTTCACTAACCGCAACTCCCGGATACGATCGATCGTGATCCAGCCTGACGGCAAAATACTTGCCGCCGGCGTTGCCTCTGTCTCGGGTACAGGTGACGATTTTGCGGTCGCCAGATATAACCCGGATGGTACGCTCGACACAACGTTCGACAGCGACGGAAAGGTCACAATGCCGATCGGCACCGGTACTGCTGCCGACGATGGCAACAGCATGGTGCTTCAGCCGGACGGAAAGATCGTCGTCGGCGGGCAAACGATGTTTGTGGACTTCGCTCTCGCTCGGTTCAACCCGGACGGCTCGCCGGACCTGACCTTCGCATGCGACGGGAAGATCACGACAGATATCGAAGGCACGGATAGCGTCCGCGCTCTTGCACTTCACGCCGACGGCAGGATCGTGGCCGCCGGATACACCGGGGGCGGGGCGGTCGAGAAGTTTGCCTTGGTGCGTTACAACCCCGATGGCACGCTGGATACGTCTTTTGACGATGACGGAAAAGTGATCACGGCCGTAGATCCTGGCGGCTCACAGGCCCGATCTCTGATCGTCCAGCCGGACGGAAAGATAGTCGCCGCGGGCTCGATCTTCCAGTCGATCCTAAGTCCGGCCGGGGTTGCTGTCGTCAGGTACGGCCCGACCGGAGTGCTCGACCCGACGTTTAGTGATGACGGTATTATGACCTTTGACTTCGGCGGGTTTGAGGACAGCGCGTCGGCTATGGTCCGCGACGGCGAGGGCCGCCTCGTTATTGGCGGACGCGGCCGAGGACTGTTTGGTGTAGCTCGGATCCTGGCAAGTTCCGCCCCGGCAGCAGCCGAGCCGGCACATCAGTACTCTGCACGGCCGGACGGAACGGGATGTATAACTCCATCGCCGACCCCGACGCCTTCAGCATCGCCGACGCCAACACCGCCGCCTACGCCTACGCCCACACCTGGCCCGTCGCCGACGCCGGGCGAGACCGATTACGATTTTGACGGCGACGGACGGGCGGATCTATCGGTGTTTCGACCGATGCCTGACCCGGCGGCGAATTTTTGGTACATCCGGCGAAGTACCGACACCGTGATGTACGCGACCGAATGGGGCATCGAGACCGACAACCTCGCACCGGCCGATTATGACGGTGACGGCCGGACCGACATCGCCGTCTGGCGCGAAGAGCCCGGCGACCCCGACCGAGCCACTTTTTACATCCTGCAAAGTTCGAACGGCCAGTTCCGGATCGAACAGTTCGGGCGCACCGGTGACACGCATTCCGTCGTTGGCGACTGGGACGGTGACGATAAGGCGGACCTGGCGGTCTACCGCGAAACCGGCGGCCAGGGGCAATTCTTTTACAGGCCGTCGACACAGCCGGGCGTCGATTTCATCACGGTGAATTGGGGCACGGCAGGCGACAAACCTGTACGGGGCGACTTTGACGGTGACGGACGCCTCGACGCCGCCGTATTCCGGCCGGCGACCGGCATTTGGTACATCCTGCAAAGCTCAAATGCGCAGGCGCTCTACGAGCATTGGGGCGCAGAGGCAGATCGGCTTGTCCCCGCGGATTACGACGGGGACGGCGCCGCCGACCTCTGCGTGTTCAGGGACGGAATATGGTTCATACGCCAAAGCTCTAACGGCCAGCCGCGCTACCACGCCTTTGGCCTCGCATCCGATACGCTCGTCCCTGCCGACTATGACGGAGACGGCTCCACCGACGTCGCGGTCTATCGCAATGGCGTGTGGTACGTGGACCAAAGCTCAACCGGCCTCTCGGTCACCACCTTTGGCACCGCAACCGATCAGCCCATTCCGTCCGCGGGCGACTAACACGCCCACGGCATCACCAACACCTACCAGGTCAAACACTGGTACACGATGATGACGGAGTTTATTTTGAGGAATTTGTAGCTGCCGGATCGTCGCTGAAGGCGACAAACATTAAAGCCTAGGGTGCAACCCTAGGTTGAGGCCAGAACCCGTTCCGCTCCCTGTAAGGGAGCAACATGCGGCGCCAAATTGGCGCCTCAAACGTACACTGATACGGCTGCAGATCGCGTTTCCGATACCCACTGTTAGCCTGATGTCACAGATTGTGATATCAAATAGCCATACCAATGAGTTCACTTATTCCGATTGAGCGAATCGAGCGAAAGATCTATGACATACGCGGCGAACGCGTTTTGCTCGACAGCGACCTTGCAGAGATCTACGGAGTGGAAACCTCGCATTTCAATCGGGCCGTTAAGAGAAACATCGATCGGTTTCCCGAGGATTTCGTGTTTAGGTTAACAAAGGACGAATATGAATCTTTGATATGCCAAATTGGCATATCAAACGAAGGCCGCGGTGGACGACGGAAACTACCGCTGGTCTTCACCGAACACGGCGCACTCATGGCGGCCAACGTTCTAAGGAGCCAGCGCGCAGTCGAGGCGAGCGTGCAGGTCGTCCGCGCATTCGTCAAAATGCGGAACATGCTAGCTTCAAACGCCGAACTCGCCAAAAAGATAAACGCACTCGAGAGTAAATACGACGCGCAATTCAAGATAGTCTTCGACGCGATCAAGAAGCTAATGCTCCCGCCCATTTCCTCCAAAACAAAGATCGGCTTCTTGCCCGCAAAGAAAAAGTAGTAGGTCGGCCGGCTTCGGAGTTAGACCGGATTCGCGTGCGACGACAAGCGCTCGAGGTTTTGATTGACACCGGATTATAACATCCGTTATAATTCCACCATGCCAACCAAACTCAAGGTCACCACCGTCGGCAACTCTGCCGGGATCGTATTGCCCCGCGAAATTCTCGAACGCCTCCGCGTCGGCAAAGGCGACACGTTGTTCGCGACCGAGACGCCAAACGGCATCGAGCTGACGGCATTTGACGAGGAATACGCCGAGGACATGGCGG
>CAZWSK010000092.1:0-9642 GCA_964636445.1 uncultured Chloracidobacterium sp. | reverse complement strand
ATAGGCCCAGCAGCGGCTATAGCCGAGAAATGCTGTCCGAATAGATAGAATGGCCTTGTGGGGACGAAGTCCTCTCCATCATTGACCTGATTGGCAGGCGTTTCATTGGCGTCGTCTAATTTGAACTGCCGCGCGACCCACCGGCCATAGGCAAAGTAACCGAAAACGAGCCAGGCAATGACGGCGATCGCGAGCAGCGTGAGCATAGTTGTTCAGGATTGGACGGTTAAATTTACGACAGTTCTCGGTTGCGGGCAAGGGCGTCGGAATAAGTGAAAGGTGATAAGTTATAAGTGAAAAGTCATGAATGAAGAGCTATCACTCCAAGAGCGCTATTCGCCCGGCGGCATCTGCTTCGGCTGTGGACCGGCGAATGAAAAAGGGCTGCGCATTCGCAGCTTTGTCGACGGTGATGAAGTTGTCGCTGAATGGAATGCCGAACAGCACCATCAGGCATTTCCGGGTATTTTGAACGGCGGTATTATCGGCGCTTTGCTCGATTGCCATTCAAATTGGACCGCGGCGCATTTCTTAATGAAGCGCGACGGGATGGACCACGCTCCGTGCACCGTAACCGCGGAATTCCACGTTAAGCTGCTAAGGCCGACGCCGATCGACGGGCCGATCACGCTTAGGGCTCGCGTTGTGGATTCGAGCGAGGATCGCGCGACGGTCGAGGCAGAATTGATAGCCGGCGGAAAGGTCTGTGATACATGCCGAGGCGTTTTTGTCGCGGTCAAAGAAGGGCATCCGGCGTATCACCGTTGGTAGCAGAACCGCCAGCGTAAGCGGGCGGCCAGTTCGGTCGAGGTGTTTATCAGCTTCGGGTTGGCGAAGGCGTTCGGAACTGGCCGCCCGCTTACACAGGCGGGTCCGACAAGACCTTTCGCATTTGAGTATCAAACTCGCCGGTTAGGTCTAATTTCTCGAGCCACGCCATCTGCTCTGCCATCAATCGCGGTAGATGGAAGACGTCTGACAGCGCGTAATCGACCAACTCGTCCGTCCAAATGCCATCCCATTTTCGGCTGAATTTCGCACGCTGGGATTTGTCCAGGTCGACGGCAAAGTAGCGGTATAGCGTGTCGGCAAGCGAGGAAGACTGGCCGGCACCGCGCGTGAGAACTTTCTCGGCGATCATCGTGTCGAAGAGGTTCTCGGTCCTGTGGCCGGCGGCTGTTAGGAAGTCGAGGTCAAATTTTGCGTTGTGAAAGATTTTCGTCACCGCTGGGCTGCTCAAAAGCTCACCTAGTGGACCAAGCGAGATGCCCTCGCTGGTAGGTACGAGAACGCTAAAATGGCCATCTGAGAACTGGATGGAGAAGAGCCGCCCGCTGCGGGCGTCGAACCCGGACGTTTCTGTGTCGCAGCCAAGCGCCGGTGCTGTCGCCAGCCGCTCAAATGCCAAGAGCAGTTCGTCCGACGTGCGAGCTACTAGAATATCCACATTGCAGATTGTAAATTACTAATGACAGGTCACTGAAACCCTGCGTTCCTATGCCAGAGATATTGAATGAGACTGAAGCCAGAATTATGGGCGCCCTCGTCGAAAAGCAGCTTACGACACCGGAGTATTATCCGCTCACGCTCAACTCCCTGGTGACGGCGTGCAATCAAAAGAACAACCGTGACCCCGTGATGTCGTTGACCGAAGCGGAGGTGAGCGCCGCGCTCGACGAATTGCGCGACCGCAACCTGGTTTACGTGTTCTACGGCTCGACGAGCCGCGTGCCTAAATATAAGCACATGCTCCCGAGCGTGTATGAGCTTGAGCCGGACGAGGTGGCCGTAATTGCCGTCCTGCTGCTTCGCGGGCCGCAAACGCTCGGAGAGATACGCGAGCGGACCGGCCGATTGCATGAATTCGCGAATCTCGGCGAAACGCAGGAGACGCTTGACCGCCTGATGCGGCGAGAGGAGCCGCTCGTGCTGCGTCTGCCGGTCCAGGCTGGCCGAAAGGAGGCGCGCTTCGCTCACCTGCTCTCCGGTGAGATCGATGTCGACGCCCTCGCCGCTGCACAGCCGTCGCGGGCCGCACAGGCGGATTCTGCGGCAGACCGCATTACGAAACTCGAGGAAGAGGTCGCCGAGCTTAAAGCGATGTTCGAGGAATTCAGGAAGCAGTTTGAATAAGCGGTCAGAACCAGGAGCGGTAGCGACCGGATTCCTGCTATTTCAACGCCGAGAGCTGAAAGAGACCGGTCGCTACCGCTCCCGGTTCTGATCAATGTCAAAAAAGGAGAAGCCGGCGGGCTTCTCCTTTTTGTTTACCATTCCGAAAGCGTAAAGCCTCAGATCACGCTTCCGGAACGGCGAACGCCGATCTTGATCTTGACGAGTTCCTCGATCGTTACGTTTGGGTCCTCAGCCTTGGCCTTGCGGACAAACTCGGGATCGATATTAAAGATCCGGCATTTGACGATGTCTTCGGCATCAAGGTTATCGAGACCGGCCGCTCTTAATTCCGAGAGGAATTCCGGCGTGACCTTGAAGATGCGAAATTTCACGAGCTGCTCAAAGCCCTTATTGGTAAATCCCATCTCGTGGACCTGACGCACGTAGTCTGCGTCGATCTTAAAGATGCGGGCTTTTACGAGATCCTCCATCGAAAGGTTAGGAAAGCCTGACGCTTTCATTTCGGCCATGAATTTGGAATCGATCTTGAATATCGCGGCCTTAAAGAGATCACCAACGTCGAGATCACCAAAGTCGGCAGCCTTCAGGTCATCAGCCAGGGCGGTCGTCACGTTCACCATTGCGGCGGTAAACAGGCGCGACTCGAGATCGTCATGCTTGCCGTGGCCGCGGCTCTTTTCAAAGTCAAAGCCGCGTACACGCATCGCGTCGATAAAGGACCTGTCCGGAGTAAAGGTGAATGTACCGCTGCCTTTGCCGTTCGAAAAACTGCCCTGACACTCGACCGTTCCGGCCTCGCGAACTAAGCTAAAAGCCACGGCGCCGCCGGCCTCAGCCTGCTGTTTTGTCAGGCCGCGCAGGTCGTCATACGAATAGCTCTGGCCGTTCTGATTTTTCCCCCACTGTGTTTCGCGTTTGAACGACAGATGGATCTTGTCCGCCTTTTCGGATTTTTCACTACGCGTATCCGCGGTCCACTCGCCGGTTATAGGGCTCTGGGCGACAATTACGTATTTGCCGACGATTATGATAATTCCGGCAAGAAAGAGCGTCGCCGTTGACTTGATAAGATCTTTTTTCCGCATTCGGGAACCTCCAAAAATTGTTGCTTGAGAAGCGTTACATCCCAAGAACACCGCCAGGCTGCGGATAATGACAAGTTTCTAAGATGCCAGACGCCGAAAAGCGTCATCAGTGAATTTGAAATGCCGTTCGCCGTTGTCGCGCGTAGCACCGAGACTGAGATAAAAATCGGCAGCCTTTGTGTTCCAGTCCAGGACGAGCAGGTCGATCCTCTCGTAACCGCGTGCGTCGGCTAGCCGGGCGATCTCTTTCAGGATCGCTTTGCCGACACCGGTCCCGCGATATTTCCCGGTTATATAAATATCATCGAGATAGAACCCGCGCTGCCCGCGAAAACTCGAAAAGTTTGGAAAAAACAACGCGTAGCCAATGATCGCTCCGCCCTCAAGAGCGACCAGACCCTCAACAACTGCGTTCTCGCCGAATAGGGCAGCACCGAGCCTTTGTTCGGTCACCTCACAATACGCCGATAGATCCTCGAACTCGGCGAACTCGCGGATCAGCCTTACGATCGCGGTCAAGTCGTCCGCGACGGCCGCGCGCAGCATGTATTCCATATCTAAAACAAAAGGGCCGAGCCACGTGGGACCCGGCCGACAGTGTGTGCGATGAGACGCCTTAGTTCCGCTTCCTGGCGGGCGTCGCTTTGACCGGGACGACATTCTGCGTTTTCAAGATCGCCAGATACTCAACGGCACCCTCTTTTAGCCGGTGGGTATCCGGAGCAACGGCCACAAATTTCTGCAGATAGTTTGCCCCCTCTTGTGCCAACGCTTTATCGTTGTCCTTCAGCCAGCTCAGGTCGACCAAGACCAACCCGGCATAGGCAAGAGCGTCAATATTATCGGGCGATGTCTGAAGGATCTGTTTATAAGCGGCGGCCGCCTCCTCCGACTGGCCCAGAACACGATAGATGTCCGCCATCATGAGGTCTGCTTCCGACTTCTTAGCCTGATCCGCCTCGACGGCTTTGATCTCGGGGAGAAGCAGTTTTGCTGCGTCCACCAGAGACGGGTCGATCTGCTCGGTCCGCACGGCCTTAAGGAAAGCGTCTTTCGCACCCTGAAGCGTGGCCGTGCGATTGTTATCTACCCCGGCCTTTTGTGCCGGCCCCGGGATCGCATTCTTGAGCATATTCCACGCGCTGACGTAACTCGCGGCGGCATCAGCGAGGTCCTTCTTAACGCTTCCCATGGCCGCGATCTTTGCTGTGGCGTCAGTGTTCTTTACAGCCTTGTTATAGTTGTCCACAGCGCGGGCGACAAGAACGGCGCCTCGGTTGTTAAGGAAGGTCGGTGCACTGCCGATGAATTCCGGATCGGCGTTGTAGCCCTCAGTATACTTCGCGATCGCAAGCTCGTAGTTCTTGGCCGCGTACGCCTCGTTGCCCTCCTTGACAGCGCGAGAGATGATCTCATTGGCTTTCGTGATCTTCTGATTTTTTTCCTCGATCTCACGGTTTTTTGCTTCCAACTCAGCCCGGGCCTTCTCTTCCTCAGCCGTCAGTTGTGCAGACGCATTAGTGTCGGTCGCGGCCATTGCTCCCTGTCGGGCCTCCGCTTCCGTAAACTTACGGCCGTCCCCGGGATATACGACGATCACGATACCGTCTTGACCGGCGCGGATCTTCGGATAAACGGTCGGTGAAATATTCGGTCCGCTGACAGAAAAAGTGTACTCGCCTCCGATGAGAAGGCCGGCGATGCCGAACTCGCCTCTTTTATTCGTTTTAGTGCCAGGAAAACCTCCTTTTATATCTGTGCGGTATATCTCGATCGTGGCGCCAACGACCGGCGTGCGCTTACCGTCGGCCTCGAGCTCGACCTTCCCGCTGACCGGGGCCGTCTGAGCAGCGACGGTTATTGAACCAGCGATCGCCAAGATCCCGACCGCTAATGTGCTAAAGAACGCTCTGTATTGCATGACTCCTCCAAGATGACGCGGTTCCTGCCGCGAGAATGTAAGATGCCCGCTCACGAGCGGCGGTTCGTTACATTTGCGCTTATTTTATACCAAATCACCGGTGAAATCGATGGCTGATTTGTTCCCGCCATGGCGTGTGATATCGTTAGGATTTCGGTCTAAAGCGGCCGCGGAAAACAATGACAAAGAGGATATTTAATTGCAGCGCGGGACCCGCAGTTTTGCCCGAATCTGTGCTCGAACGGGCCCGCGAAGAAATGCTTAGCCTTAACGGCATCGGCATGAGCGTGATGGAAATAAGTCACCGTTCGAAGCAGTTCGAGGCGGTACTATCCGCGGCCGAGAGCGGCATCCGGGATCTGCTCGCCGTTCCTGAAAACTATCGCATCCTTTTTTTGCAAGGCGGGGCCACGCTACAGTTTTCGATGGTGCCGATGAATTTTCTCGCCGAGGGCGAGAGCGCGGATTACGTTATAACCGGTGCATGGGGAAAGAAGGCACTTAAGGAAGCGAAACGCTGCGGGACGACCAACGTCACTTATTCATCATCAGAGGGTGGATTCAGATCGGTCCCTCAGCAGTCGGAGTTAAGGATTGCGCCTGACGCAAAGTACGTTCATTACACTTCGAATGAGACGATCGAGGGAGTTGAGTTCAAGTACGACCTTGACGGTCAGGGTGTGCCCGTGGTCTGCGACGCATCGTCAAACATCCTCTCGAAGCCGCTGGACATCTCGAAGTACGCCCTCATCTATGCCGGCGCGCAAAAGAACATCGGGCCAAGCGGTGTTACCCTCGTGATCGTTCGTGATGACCTGATCGCGCAGGTGCCCGACAACCAGCATTCGATGCTCGACTATCGCCTCCTGGCCGAGAATGACTCGATGCTCAACACGCCAAATACGTGGGGGATTTACATCATCAGCCTTGTTTGCGACTGGCTCCGCGAGCAGGGCGGATTAACGGGCATAGAGCACAAGAATGAAGAAAAAGCTGCCCTACTCTATGATGCCATCGACTCGAGTGATGGATACTATACGGGCCACGCGGACCGCGGTTGCCGCTCGCTGATGAACGTCACTTTCCGCCTGCCCTCAGAAGATCTGGAAAAGCAGTTCTGCGCTGAGGCCACGGCGCTTGGTATCGACGGGCTCAAAGGACACCGCTCGGTCGGCGGCATCCGCGCCTCGATCTATAACGCCTTCCCTCGCGAGGGCGTCAGGGCGCTAGTCGAGTTCATGAAGGAATTTGCCTCCCGCAACGGCTAGTCAAGCGACCGGACAGCTGCCGCCAACTCATCTTCTTCGGTTGCAGATACCGTCCTGAGGTCGATAACCAAACGATCGCCGGTAATACGTGCGATAACGGGCGGATCTGCGGCCCGCAGACCTTGCTCAAGCTTCATTGCCGTCCGTTCGGAATGCGAGACGGCGATCAACGCGGTCTCAAGATCGACACCGGGCGCCGCACCGCCGCCCGTCGCAGACACGCCGTTCAGGACCTCAAATGTCAAATTCGAAACGCCTCGGGACACGATCTTCGACACCCACGCCTTCGCCCGCCGCTTGATCTGAGCCCTGCCGGCACTGAGCATCCCAGCCGCCGGAACATCCGTCTTCGCCGTGCCCCGCCGGTAAGATAATAGAGTCGCTTCAAGGGTCGCGTACGCGAGCTTGTCCGCTCGAAGTGCCCTATACAGCGGGTGGCGGCGCAGCTTGGCTACATATTTCTGCTTCCCCGCGATAATGCCCGACTGCGCGGCCCCGAGCAGCTTGTCGCCGCTGAAGGTGACAAGGTCCACACCGGCCTCGATCGAATCGGTGACAAGCGGCTCATCAAGACCGAGGTCTATCAATGCTCCCGACCCGAGGTCCTCATAGAGCATCACTTTACGGGCATGAGCGAGGCTCGCGAGCTCGGCCAGCGTCGGAACGGCCGTGAAACCGACGACGCGATAATTTGAGGGGTGAACCCGCAGGATCATTTTTGCGCGCCGCGTCACTGCCCGTTCATAGTCGCTCAACTTGGTCCGGTTGGTCGTTCCCACTTCACGCAGCGTTGCACCCGATGCCGCGAGGACGTCAGGAACGCGAAAATCCCCGCCAATCTCGACCAGCTCGCCGCGCGAGATGACAACCTCGCCTCCGGCGGCAAAAACATTCAGCACGAAAAAAGCGGCAGCGGCGCAGTTATTAACGATCAGAGCGTCTTCGGCGCCTGTGATCTGCTTTATGAGATCCTCGACACGGCCCCCTCGCCGGCCACGCTTACCCGTAGTCAGATCGTATTCCAGGGTGCAGTAACCGGCCGCCCGCGTGATCGCGTCAACGGCTGCACACGAGAGCGGTGCCCTTCCGAGATTAGTGTGTATCACGACGCCCGTCGCGTTTATCACGCGATCCACCCCGGAGCGTCGTTCATCCGTCCAGGTGGAGTGCAGACTGTTGACGGCCGCGTCGAGCAATGCGGAACGGTTCAAGGCCCTTTTTGCCGGCGACGAGCCAAGTCGTTTTCGCATGGCATGAAGTACTGTGCGTGCCGCTCGTGTTGCGTGGTTCCGTCCCGCTTCGGCGGCTATGATCTGGCCGATCTCGCTTCGCAGGAGGAGGTCGACAGACGGCAATTCGCGCAGATCGGTCTTTTCGTTGTTCGGCATTCAACAGATGTTAACCGAAAGTCGGAAAAACGTGGAACTAGCGCCCTTTTGTTGATTTTATTAAATAGGCACTCCCGCGCCTTCCACACCCGCAGAGCGAGCACAAGAATGGCAATAGTCGGCAATAAACTATATCGAAAGAGCCAGGCAAAGGCGGAAGAGGCCGTTGAAATAGATCAACAGCTTGCTCGGATGGAAGACGACATTCGCAAGCTAAAGATCGATTTTGATATCTACTTCAACGGTGCGACGAAGCGCCCGCCGCTAGAGGCTCGCGCCCGCCTCGAGGCATACATCAAGCGGCTCGCTGACAATCGCCAACTCACCTACGCTCAGCGCTATCACTTCAACACGCTGGTCTCGCGCTTCACCTCTTACCGCGAACTCTGGCGGCGCACCCTCAAGGCCAAAGGCCTTGAGATCGGCTAATTCTCGGCAAGATCCACTACCGATCCACCGGGCGCGGCTATGAAGTCGAGGTCCGCAATGTTGTCGGTCAGCGACACGATCCGGCTCGGGGCCTGGAACGTGTAACGCTGCTGCGACACGGTTACGACATAGGTCTCACCGGTTCTCAGCCCGTCAAAAGCGTAGTAGCCAAAGCTGCCGGTCTGAGTAACGATGGGTTCGGGCAGGGAATGGCCCGTTACAGTTACAGTCGCGTTCCGGATAGCTCGTCCGTCCGCCGTCAGCACGCGGCCTGAGATCGAGGCGTTAGCTGCGGTCGAGGGGAAGAACTCGATACCCCATCCGCCCGCAAAGCAGCCTGATATTGCATCCGGTATGTCGACAAGAGTGCCCGCGTCGTCGCGAATGAATAGCCGCCACGCACCGTTGGCGTTCGTGTGGCCGTAGTTCCCAAAGAACGTTTGTGTGCCGCTGCCGCCCGTTGAACTGCCGGCCTCATTGTACGGTCCTGCCGGGGCCGGGGCCGGGAAGTTGCTGACCGGACCTTCCCAAGTCGTAGGCTCAAAATTGCCGGTCACAAGCGGTCCGGAATTCGGCAGTACTGCGGATGCGGCGTCGGTAAGGCTCAGCGTCACCGTGTTGTCTGCCGGTATCGAGATTGCGCCGCCCGCGTCTCCCATGATCACGAACTTCTGGCCGCCGGGCCCCACGAGCAGCGCGTCGATGTGGTCAGGGATCGTGTAGTACAGGTCGTAGAGCGTAACTCGCATCGAGCCGATGGCTATCGGAGCCCCGCTCACGTTTATTGTCGACGGATAGACGTCGCCCGTTCCCGCCGCGGTCACGCAGATCGGACTCGCATTCCTAAACTGGCTCGCTGTGTCATTGATGTTCAACACCGCGTTCTGTGCCTCGGGCATCGGTTCCTCGCCCGGCCGCGTGAAGGGGCCTGTGATCAGCAGGTTCACCGTTTGCGTCGGTTCGTTCATCGAATCGCCGCACACGGTCACGTTGGCCGTTTTGCTTGCCTCGCCCGGGTTGAACGTCACGACCAGCCCCGCCACAGATACGTAATCAATGCCCGCGGCGCAGGCTGCGCCGCCCATCGCGGTACCGTTCGAGGTCGAGAACGTCACAGAGTCGCTGCCGCTGACATTCCCCGTCCTGATGAGCGTGATCGTCGCCGTTTGCGACTCATCTTCTGTGTATGTCGGCGAGTTAAACCGGATCGCTGGTGTCGGCGTTGGGCTCGGCGTCACCGTCGGGCTCGGACTCGGAGTCGGGCTCGGCGTCACCGTCGGCGTCGGCGTCGGCGTCGGCGTGGGTGTCGGCGTAGGCGTAGGCGTAGGCGTCGGCGTCGGTGTCGGTGTCGGAGTCGGAGTCGGCGTCGGTGTCGGTGTAGGGGTCGGCGTCGGCGTCGGCGTCGGCGTCGGCGG
>CAZWSK010000091.1:8436-9682 GCA_964636445.1 uncultured Chloracidobacterium sp. | reverse complement strand
CCAGCCGATGACTGCTACGGCGATCAGTCCGATCTTGTGCCGCCGGTCGCTTAGATAAAGGCTCGTTACCCATACGACCGGCAAGATCGTAACGAGCATCTCCGCGTATTTGCCGTAGCGCGAGCGAATGGCAAATTCGCTCGACGCAAAATCGGGCACCGTCAGCATATCGGCCGCTGCGGCAAAGCCGACGATCAGCGAAACTATTGTAGATACAGTGGTTATGGCCCAAACGCCCTTTTTTCGCAGCGCCAGATAGAGCATGGCGAAATACATCGCCCAAACCAGCGTGTGATGCACGACCGGCAGCGGATACGCCGCCCAAACGGCCGAAACGGCGCTCCAAAAGGTGAATGCGCCGAGGGCGAGGAATATCGGTTTTGTCTGGCCGGTGACGGCTGTTTTCTTCGGCGACCGCACGATCTCGAACAACGCGATGGCAAACAAAACGGATGCCGCGATCAATTCTACCCGCCACGGTTGGTTCGTCCCCGCCGAAGCACGCGGCCACGGCATTAATGCCGCGAGCAGGATCGCCGTAAAGGCGACGACAAACGCCCATTGAGATCTGATATCGGATTGTCGGGTCATCAGGCGGAAAGGCAAGAACGCGACGATTTTAACACAAAAAAGAAGGAGGCCCGGGAAGGACCTCCTTCATGTTCGAGTTCCGAAGAACTAGCTACTAGTTAGCCAACGGCGATACTGCGTTGACTTCAGCGATGCTAGCGAAGGTGTCGCCCAGGTCAGCAGCCGTGCTGTCAAACCTCATAACACCATCCGTTGCGATGCCGAATCGGCGTGAACCGGTCTGTGTAACACCGCTCACGGTCGTCGGGTTAGCCGAGAACCAGAACTGTGCCGGAGCCGTCGAGGTCGGGGCAACCTGGCCGCCGAAGAAGTTGTAACCACCCTTGGTGCCGGTCGCGAGAACCGCGTCGACGAGGCCCGGTGTTCCGAGAGCCGTCAGAGCAGCGTTGGTAGCAGTCGTAGCACCGGCATAGGTGCCGCCGCCATACGTCGAAGCATAGGTCATCTGTGCGCCGTGCAGTGTACGCATAGCCGAGATGGCCGAACCTTCGTTAGCCGAGCGGCGGGCCGCCAGCAGGTTGGGGATAGCGATCGCGGCGATAATGCCGATGATCACAACGACGATGAGAAGCTCGATAAGCGAGAAACCCTTTTGATTTTTCATTTTTTCACAATCTCCTAAAGTTGAAAATACTTGTACCTTTCCCAGGCCGCG
>CAZWSK010000091.1:0-8336 GCA_964636445.1 uncultured Chloracidobacterium sp. | reverse complement strand
ATCGTTACTAATTCCCGAGCGGGGATGCGGTCGCGACGTTCACTACGTTCAGGAAGTGACTGCCCGAGTTCTCATCCTTTCTGATGATGCCGTCGGTGGCGATGCCGTAGCGATAGTGGCCGGTGGCAACGAGGGGTTCGATCGAGATCGGGATGGAGCTGAAGAAGAACTGCGCGGGCGAGGTGGGCGAGGCGACCTCGCGGCCGCCGACGATGGTGTAGCCGCTTTTTATGCCGGAACCGAGGACAGGATCGATCAGCTCGAGCGAACTCAGCGTCGTCAGGCCGTCGAGGTTCGCTCCGCCGATGTTGCCGGCGAATTCGCCGCCGCCAAAGCTCGACGCAAAGGTTGTCTGTGCGTTGTGCAGCACCCGTAGCGATGAGATCGTCGAGCCCTCGTTAGCGCTGCGGCGGGCGGCAAGGAAGCCGGCACCGGCAAGTGTGGCGAGAATCGCGATCACGACGATAACTATGAGCAATTCGATGAGCGAAAAGCCATTCTGACGTTCAGTTTTCATGGTGTTTGGGAGGGGGACGTGTCTTAATCGCCGCTACGCATTTGTGCTGACAGGCTGCGAATGCTGTGCTTGTCGAGCAGATGGCGAAGCGAGCGAACGGGAATGTGCAGCAACTCGGCCGCACGGGTCTGGTTGCCGCCGCATTTTCGCAGGGCCTCGACGACGTAGGTCTTTTCGAGGTTTTCGATGTGGCTGGTGAGATTAATGCCGTCGTCCGGCAGCGAGAATTCGGCCGCAATGCGTTCGGGATTGTAATTGGTTATGTGGTCGGGCAGCTGCTCGGGCTGGATCTCATTTGACCGCTCAAGCGCCACGGCGCGCTCGATGGTGTGCTCTAATTCGCGGACATTGCCGTGCCAGGCATATTTTTCGAGGAGTTGAGCGGTCTTTGGCGAGACAGTCAGCTCTTTGCCGGACTGCGAGCAGAATTTCTCGACAAAATGCTCGATCAGCGACGGGATGTCATCGGCCCGCTCACGTAGCGGCGGCAGATGTATGGGGATGACCGAGATGCGATAAAAAAGGTCCTCGCGAAACGTGCCTTCCTCGGTCATCGCCTTTAGGTCCCGGTTCGTGGCGGCGATCACGCGGGAATCTACGGCGAGTTCATCATGAGCACCGACGGGGCGCACACGTTTTTCCTGCAGGGCACGCAGGAGCTTGACCTGCATTGCCGGGGACATCTCGCCGATCTCATCGAGAAACAGCGTGCCTCCGCTCGCGGCCTCGAACAGGCCTTTTCGGTTGGTATTCGCGCCCGTAAAAGCGCCCTTTACATAGCCGAACAGCTCGCTTTCGAGCAGTGTTTCAGTAAATGCTCCGCAGTTTATCGAGATGAACGGCTTGTCGCGTCGAGGGCTCAGGTCATGGATCGCGCGGGCGACGAGTTCCTTGCCGGTGCCGCTCTCGCCCGTAACCAGCACGGTCGACTGGACCTCGGCGACTGTCTCGATCATCTGAAAGATCGCGGCCATTTTGGCCGACGACCCGACGATGTTTTTTATCGAGCCGCGCTCATGCTGCGCACGTTTAAAGGCGCGGTTCTCGTGGATGAGTTCCTGTTTCTCGATCGTTTTCTTAACGATCAGCTTTAATTCTTCGACATCGAAGGGCTTTTCGATAAAATCGTCCGCACCGAGCTTGAACGCTCCTCTCGCTGTCTCCACTGATGCGAACGCGGTCATCAGCACGACGCCGATGTCCGGCAGAGTCTCACGTACCGCTTCCAGCAATTCGATCCCGTCCATATCGGGCATCTTCACGTCAGAGACGATCACGTCCGCCGGCTCCTCTTCGAGCGCGGCCAGGGCCTGACGGCCATTCATCGCCGTGCGCACATTATTGCCGCCTTCCTCAAAAACCAGGGTCAGCAGTTGACGATAACTTTGCTCGTCATCAACGATGAGAATATTTGCCATCAGATTGTCGGTCGTGGACGGTGCGACTGAGCGCTGTCGCACCAAGGATAATTGTTACAGATTAGGGGTTTGTGATTCAAGAAGTAATTTCCGGGCTCCTGCCATCGACATTCAAAAACTCACCAAGCCGCGAGGAGCCCGCTTCGGCTTCGCCGTTCGAAGGAGGCATGGCCGCTCGACGGTTCTCTTTGGGCAGGTCGATGGTGATGGTCGTGCCTTTTCCCTCGGCGCTGCGGATGTTGATAACGCCGTTGTGATCTTTGACGATCTGATAGACGATCGAGAGGCCGAGGCCCGTGCCGCCGGTCGTAGATTCGGCGAATGGCTCGAAAAGTTTCTCGACCTGTTCGGGTGACATTCCGCGGCCGCTGTCCTCGACGGTGATGCGCACTCGGTTGTTCGGTATGGGCCTGACACCGACGGTGAGCTTTCCGCCGTCAGGCATAGCCTGCATCGCGTTGCGGGCGAGGTTCCAGAAGATCTGTTTGAGCTGAGTCGGGTCGGCGGAGACAATGACCGGTTTCGCCGGCAGGTCCTCCGCCAGGACGTGTCCCTCGCGAACGTCGGGGCTGTGTTTGAGTAACGTAAAGGTGTCTCGAATGGCGGCGCCCACATCCGTCTCGACAAACTCACCTGCCGCGGGACGCGCGTAGCTTAGGAAGTTTGTGATGATGCTGTTCAGCCTGTCGGACTCCTTCATGATGATGTCCATCAGGCTGGCCTGCGTCGATTCTTTCGGTGTGGTCGACTCGAGCACCTGTATCGCGCCGCGCATGGCGCCGAGGGGATTACGGATCTCGTGAGCGAGGCCGGCCGCGACTCGGCCGACCGCCGCGAGACGGTCTTTACGGCGGACGCTATCTTCCATCGAGCGGATCTCGGTCAAGTCTTGGAAAGTGATGATGAGGCCGGTCGCGTCGTTGGTTTCCGAAAAGAGCAGCGATACCGAGAAACCGATCCTGACGGCGAAGCCGTCAGGCGTGACGAGGTCGGTTTCGAATCGCGGCAGCTGTTCACCGTCGCCTGCCGCGGCGAGCGAGAGGTCGATCTGCTCCTGAATGTCGCCGAACAGTGAATTTATGTTCTTCCCCTGGATCTCATCCAGCCTCTGGCCCGTGATCTCGGCGGCGGCTCGATTGATAGTATAGATCGTACCGTCGAGGTCCGTCGTGATGAGGCCCGATCGGATCGATTCGACAATGCGTTCGTGACGTACGCGCAGGCTCGCGAGTGTTTTCGTGGTCTCTTCAAGCTCACGTCCGGACGAGTGCCGGCCGGAGAGTTTCGATGCCAGCAGTCCGACGACGAGCAGAGCCACGACATGAAAGCTGACAACCTGAACCGCCCGACGGGGATCAAGGCCCGGGCCGAAAGTATCGACTACCGCGTTTCCGGTCAGAACGGCCAGCGATACGAAAAAGAACGTGCATACGGCCGCCATCAGCAGCGTGGAAAGCGGGTTCAGAAAAAAGCTCGCGACACTGATAAGCACGATATACAGCGTGATGTACGGCGACGAAAGGTCGCCTGTCCGCCAGATCAGCCAAGTGATGAGCAGCGCGTCGAGCACGAATTGGGTCTTGATCTGCCAGTCGTACTTGCTGCTTAGCCTTAGCAGGAAGAAATAGATGATGGTCAGGCCGACCGATATGAGAAAAACGAGGAACAACCCCTGCGGAAAGTTGTCGAAAGATAGCCTGAGTGTTCCGGAATTCCAAACCCAGCTCGTGACGAGCAGGAGGAAGATGACCATCAGACGCCCGATGATGAGTGTTTGAAGCCGCCAAGTGTGACGGGAATTGGCTGCGTCGTCCTTTTCGTCTAAACTGTGCATACTTGCCGGCATAAATATGGAAGAGAGCAGAACCGTCTCACAAGTCTATGAGGAGCGGCCCTGGGGCAGTTTCACCATACTGGATGAATCGGACGAATATAAAGTTAAGAGGATCGAGGTGCTGCCGGGAAAGCGGCTGAGCTATCAGCGGCATTCCCGCCGCGCAGAGCACTGGTTCGTCGTTCGCGGCACTGCTAAAGTAACATTAAACGGCGAGGAAATTCTAGTAGAAACCGGTTCCGACCTCGACGTGCGCGTGGGCGACGCTCATCGCGTGGAGAACCCGTCCGACACCGAGATACTCGCTTTTATCGAGGTGCAGACCGGCGATTATTTCGGCGAGGATGATATCGAACGGCTAGAGGACGACTTCGGCCGAAATTGAATGTTCAGTGCCGCTGGTCGCTACTAATTTGTGTCCGACCTGGCATTACGCGGCAATGGGTTCGACTACGGCTGCGGGGAATGCGATCACAGTCGGGGCTTCACGCCGTTGCTGGTCAGACGCGGGTGCAGGATCGGGCCTCGCCATCAGGAACTTTGGCCCTGTACCGGTCAACAACCAGTCGATCGAGACACCCGTCTGGTCGCGTAAAGCGAGGAGGAATTTTATCGAGGGCAACTGTTCGCCATTGAGTATGGCCCGCACCTCGCATCCGGTCGACTTTAGCCGAAAGACCATATTCGACACGCCTTGGTGGCCAAAGAGCTCTAGTATCCGCTGCCCGATATCGAATCCCACCGACCTCATCTCGTCGCGGGAATACAGCCGTTCACCTGCCTCTGACGTAGCGCACATCGGTTCGTCGTTGGGGCCGCAGTTCCTGATCTGGAGATAATTCATGAGAGCCTCCTTTTTCGTTGATTCAGTAGATCGCTGATCGCCTCGAAATATTGTATTAAGGCGAACGCTCTGGGCTATTTCCTGCGTTCATCAGGCTCTTTCGCGACGCCCTTGAACGGCTCGTTATCTTCCTTCAGATCGGTAAAGCGGCCCGTTTCCAGGTCACGTTTTACATACTTGCCGTTTTCCTCGTCCAGATTAAGCTGGCTCCGGTCTTTGACCGAACCACGTCTGAAATCATCGCCGGTATTTTTTGCCATAACTCCTCCTTGGGAGTCAGATCGTGATATTTCGCTCGTCCGCAATACCGCGGATTTTCATCAATAGGTCTTCGTCCGCCTCGAGATCTCCGTCTAGAACCGCCGAGAGATGCGCTTCGTCCCGGCCGAGAACAAGCGCTGTCGCCGCGACGCTGCCATCGAATCCGTTATCGATCAGATCCTTCAATAACCCGCGGCCGTCAGACGCCCCCGACGAGGAGCCTGTTTCAGTGCTTCTTTCGTCCATCAACATAGTCGTCTCCATTGAAAGTATTTTCGTTATGTTTTGATGAGTTGCGCTGTATGGAGGCGAACAATTCACTTCTCAACTTTCCGCGTTCCCGCGTTTTTCATCCTCGTGTTCATCGATCTTGTTCTCGACCATGTCTTCAAGCTCATCCACGATCGCTCCGACAGCGTCCTGATCGCCGGTTTGTACTTTCTCGGACAAGGCGCGAAATTGAGGTTCCAGCTTTTTCAGCTCGTCGTCCGGAAGGTGTTCGAGGTCGACGAACCGATTGCGTGCCCCCTCAATGCTAACGATGATCTCGTCGAGCTTGAGGTGCATCGCCCTTGCGTCTCGGTTTTGGGTGTTCTGAATGAGGAATACCGCGAGGTACGTGATCACGGTAGTTGCTGTGTTGACCACCAATTGCCACGTGTCGGAAAAGCGGAAAAACGGCCCTGAAACGGCCCAGACGATAATTAAAAATAGGTTCGCGACGAACATCCATGGCGAACCGAGAAGTGTGGAAGAAGCGACAGAGAATTTACGAAAGAATTCGTTCATGATCATTGCTCCTTATGCGCCTCTAAAGCGCGTCAAAAAGGGCCGCGAGTTACGCGACCCAAAGCTTGAACTTCAAATAACGGCGGATCAGTGGATGCTCTCCTGCCGGCCGCCATTTTCGGTCTTGTCCGAACCCAGTTGTTTGACCAGCTTGTTATAAACTCCAAATAGGAGAAACGGCGCGACCCATTGGCCAAAAAAGCGCGATTTGTCCTTGTAGCCCGCGAGCTCCAACACCGCCGAAACGCCCATTCCCCCGATCGCGGCCCATAGGAATGTGTCCGACGGCAGTTTTGCCGTTTGTTCCTCGATCGCTCTTGCGACCATTCCTTCCTTCTCGCCGCTCGTGCCTACATGGCCGAGGCCTGAATTGCTTTTCTGCTGTTGTGTACCTGTACTTCCTTGTGTTTGTGTATTCATAAATTACTTCCCCTTGTCGAATGATCTCGTGGCAAAACCACTGTGCATTCACATCACACCGCACTCGACGCCGACGGTCGGTAGTCTGCATTACAGGCGAAGGAATTTTTGCGTTTGTACGCTTCTGTGCACGGACGCGCGAGCTGCTGAACATATAGTTGAGAGCGACAGAAGGGAATCGGGATATGTGAGGGCACAGGCGGCGATGATCCGCTTGGATCGCTAAAGGAGAGGCGAATTGCGCGATCCGGCGGTTTCTTCTTTCCCTAGTAACCTTGCATACCCTAACGGCCGGCCAGACCGTTCTAATGAGATACCACTAAGGCGAGAATGCTAAAGCGAACTAATAAGAAGTACCTTTCAACCAGATCACAGCGCTGGCTGTTCTGGTTCTTCAGGCTGATGCGAATATGAGGCTGCTATGAGCACCTTCCGGCGCGGGCACGGTTAGTTTCGTCGAGCATTCTAACGTATTCGTTCACGACGCGCTCGAGCTCGGCAATGATCGCCGGATCGATCTTTACGCCCATCGCGGCATCGTCATGAGCGTTAGCGAGTGAGCGGCGGGCAATGGCAAGTCCCGCGAGGACGTGTTTACGCATGTCCCCCGACATGGTTGACGATGACAATACAGATGGATCTTGGTCCGGGTCTTGGTGCGTCGCACCTTCTAAGAAGTTCATCTGGCAATTCCTTCGACAGCAAGTGTCGTAACAGGTGTTTTGCCAGAACGGCCGGGGGACTCGTTAGCAGCAAATCGGTACGGGCGGATTCTCTGTTATAGGCCGCTCGCAAGAGCAACAGAATTGTTGCGATGTTTCAACCATACACGGTGAGGTTCGTGAATGCAAATAAATAACATGAAAAGGGATTGCAATATCGCGCGGGCGGTGTCATTATTATCTCTGTTGATCCTACTCTCGCGTCTGTTAATAGTGACGCGCTTCGCCTCTAGCGGTTTTTGGATAAGTTTGAGAGCAGGCCTTTATTAGTCAGTCAGAAGCAGCTCTCGATCTCTGAAGTATCCAATGCCGTCCTGCGGTCCTGGTCCTGAAGAAAGTCATTAAGTAGGCCTTCTGCTTAGCATTCCCTTAAGGGGAAAGGAAAATTTTTGAAATGAAACTATACGTAGGTAACCTGTCGTTCAACACGACCAATCAGGACCTCAATGATCTTTTTGCTACGGTTGGCACAGTCCAGTCGTCAAACGTTATCGAAGACCGCGAAACCGGCCGCTCACGCGGATTTGGCTTTGTCGAAATGTCGTCACAGGCCGAAGGCGAGCAGGCTATTGCTCAGCTGAACGGCAAAGAGGTCGACGGCCGTGAACTCAAGGTCAACGAAGCTAAGCCCCAGGGCGACCGCGGTGGACGCGGCGGCTACGGTGGCGGTGGCGGACGCGGCGGCTACGGCGGCGGTGGCAACCGCTCGGGCGGCGGTGGCGGCTACGGCGGCCGCAGCTGGTAAGCTGTTTGCGAATTAACTAACGAAGGGCCGCGAGCGATCGCGGCCTTTTTATTTTTGCTTTAGGATCTGTTCGGCGACAGTCAGGAGGTTGTCGGCCGTGATGTCGGGCTCATGTTCGAGTGAGTCGCGATGGCTTTGACCATAACCGGTCAGAACGAGCGCCGTCCGCACGCCCGCAGCCCTTCCCGCGTTCACATCGACGTGCTTGTCGCCGATCATCCACGAGCCCTCGAGATCTATATCAAGATCAAGGACGGCGGCATCGATCAGACCAGTGTTCGGCTTGCGGCACGTGCAGCCGTCGCAAGGTAAATGCGGACAAAAGTAGAACGCGTCGATCGCACCGTTAAGTTCTTTTTGAATGGCGTCGTGAACCGCATGCATCGCTGACTCGGGAAATATGCCGCGGCCAATGCCGGACTGGTTGGTAACGATGACGAGCAGATAACCGGCTTCCTTGATGGCCTTGACGGCATTCTGAGTGAACGGAAACAGCCGCAGGTCCTCGACACGCGAAAGGTAATTCACCTCTTCGATAAGCGTGCCGTCACGGTCGAGGAATATGGCAGGGCGGCTCATAAGATGGTTTTAACGCAAAGACGCAGAGACGCAAAGGAAATCCTATAAGGCTGTCTCGGCAAGACTGTTGTCTTCGTCTTCCTTTGCGTCTTTGTCCCTTTGCGTCTCTACGTTGAAAATTTCCTCCACAACCATTGCGACAGCGCCGGGTGAGATCCGCGTCATGCACCGGTGATCTATTGGACAGTCGCGCAGCATGCACGGAGA
>CAZWSK010000090.1:2225-9986 GCA_964636445.1 uncultured Chloracidobacterium sp. | reverse complement strand
GATTTTGAGGCTGTTCGGGCGGCATACAGCGCCTCGGCGTTTGAAAAGGCGGATGTTCGGCCATTTATCTCGGACATTTTTGTAGAATTTGAAAAGGCCGACCTGATAATCTGCCGAGCTGGGGCTACCACTTGCGCTGAAGTGGCGGCGGCCGGGAAGGCGGCGATCATGGTGCCGTTTCCCGGCGCTGCCGACGATCATCAACGCAAGAACGCCGAAGCGCTCGAGCGGGCCGGTGCGGTGCGGATGATATTGCAGGCCGATCTGTCGGCGGACCTCTTGGCATCGACGCTCCGCGAACTGATCGCTGAGCCGGCACGGATCACTAAGATGGAGACAGCGGCGAAACTGCTCGGACGGCCTAATGCGGCGGCCGCGACCGTCGATCTGATAGAAGAACTTAAGGCAAATGTTTAGGCACGTAAAGCGAATTCATTTCATCGGCATCGGCGGCATCGGCATGAGTGGTATCGCAGAGGTGCTGTGTAATCTGGGCTTTATAGTGACTGGTTCCGACGTCAGGAAGTCGAAGAATACCGAGCGGCTCGAGACTTTGTTCGGCGTCGGCATTGCCGAAGGCCATCGGGCTGAGAACGTCGGTGCCGCGGAGGTTGTTGTTTATTCGTCAGCCGTCAAAGAGGACAACCCTGAGGTTGTGGAGGCGAAAGAACGCGGCATTCCCGTGATCCCGCGTGCCGAGATGCTGGCCGAACTGATGACGCTAAAGCCATATGCGGTCGCGGTCTCGGGAACCCACGGCAAGACGTCAACTACGTCGATGATCGCAACAGTGCTCGGCCACGCAGGCGTCGATCCGACCACGGTCGTGGGCGGCGTGGTCGATACGCTGGGCTCGAACGCGAGGCTTGGGCAATCCGATTGGTTCGTTACCGAGGCGGACGAGAGCGACCGGTCTTTCCTGATGCTCTATCCGACCATCGCCGTCGTAACCAATATCGACAAGGAGCATATGGAGTCGTACAAAGGTATGGACGACGTCGTTCAGTGCTTTACCGATTTTGTGAACAAAGTTCCATTTTATGGCGCCGCGATCATTTGCCTTGACGACCAGAATGTTCAGCTCATAATCCCGAAGATCAAGCGCCGCCGCATAACATACGGCCTGACCGCCCAGGCCGATATCTCGGCGAAAAATATCGTCTTCAACGAGAGCTTTGGGTCGAGATTCACTGTCGTCCAGCGCGGCGAGGTCCTTGGCGATGTCGAAATGCCGGTGCCGGGACAGCACAATGTTTACAACGCTCTGGCCGCGACAGCGGTCGCTCTGGAACTCGAGGTTCCGTTCGAAAAGATCGCGGAGGCGTTCGCCGGTTTCAAGAACGCGAACCGGCGTTTTCAGTTCAAGGGCGAGGTTGACGGGATCACGGTCGTCGATGATTACGGCCATCATCCAACCGAGATCGTGGCAACGCTTTCGGCCGCTCGCAACAGCGCGGGCGGGCGTCGGATCATCGTCGTATTCCAGCCGCACCGCTTCACGCGGACGCAGGAGCTGATGGATGAGTTTGTGGTCTCGTTCAACAATGCGGATGTGCTTTTTCTCGTCGACATTTACGCCGCGAGTGAACAGCCCATCGAAGGCATCACCGCCGAGGCCTTGGCGAACAATATAAAGAAATTCGGGCACAAGGGCGTGTCTTACATAGGTGAGGTGGAGTTGGCCGCCGAGAAGGTTGTACCTGCCCTGCGCAGCGGCGATCTCGTGATCACGTTGGGCGCGGGCAGTGTAACGCGACTGTCGGATGAAATAGTTGAGCGATTAAAGAAGAAGTAGTGGCAAAGAGAAAGAGCACAAGTTCAAAGTCAAGGCCTGCATCGGTTCGCGTGCGCGGCGGGCGAAAGCCCACATCGTCGCGGTCTGCGAAGGCACCGTCGAGCCGGTTGATCATACCCATAGCGCTAAGCGCGGTGCTGCTGATCTGCATCGGCGTTGTGGCGAGCCTGTTTTATCAAACGGCGGCGGGCTCAGCTTTCTTTAGAGTTCGGGAGATCGACGTGCGAGGCACTAACCGGACGTCGGTCGAGGACATTCGCCGCACTGTCGCCGCGGAGACCGAGAAAACAGGCGTCTGGAACAGCGACATTGCGACGCTAAAGGCTAAGCTCGAGAAGTTTCCCTTCGTCAAAGCGGCAGCGATATCACGCGTCCTGCCCGCGGGCATTCGCGTCGATATAACCGAGCGCGTCCCGACGGCTGTCGTGAGATTAAAGACCGGCGACCACCTGGTGGATTCCGAGGGCAATGTTCTGGTGCCTGCAAAGGACGAGAAGGAACTGCCTTTCACCCTGGTCGGCTGGGACGAGACGAAGAGCGAGAAGGCACAAATCGATAACCTTGCGCGCCTGAAGCTCTATTCGAAGATGGTCGATGAGTGGCGGCAATTCGATCTCGCTACTCGCGTGAAGTACGTTGACCTGTCGAATACTCGCGAGCCGACCGCCACGATCGAAGATTCGGGCAAGCCGATCGCTGTGCTGGTTGCAAAGGACAGTTTAGGCAAGAGCCTGCGTTCGGCCGTAGAAGCTGTTGCCGGGAAAGGGGCAAAGATACGATCGGTCGATTCGGCCGGGATCTATCCTGTCATTCAGTACATAGAGTTTTAGTTATGTCGAACGAAATACAGGCCGTCGGCCTCGACATTGGTACAAGTCGCGTGCGGTGTCTGGTGGGCGAATCGAGCCCAAGCGGCAAATTGAACATAGTCGGAATCGGCGAGGCCGAGTCGCGCGGGCTCCGCCGCGGCGTGATAACGTCAACCGAATCAGTTGCCGAATCGATCCGGCGGGCGGTCGCCGAGGCTGAGCGTGTTAGCGGCGTTGAGATCGAATCGGCGGTCGTTAACCTGTCAGGCGAGCACCTCCGCGGTGATAACAAGAACGGGGTCGTCGCCGTCGCAGGGCCTGATAAAGAGATCACGGACGAGGACATTGAGCGTGCGGTAGATTCCGCGAGTGCGATGCCTTTGACTCCGGGCTGGGAGATAGTGGCTCGTGTTCCGCAGGAGTTCATCGTCGACGGGCAGGACGGCATTACTGAGCCGATAGGCATGACCGGCTCGAGGCTCGAGGCATTGGTGCATGTCGTGACGAGCCCGGGAGCAGGGCGACAGAACCTAAAAAAAGCGGTGTCACGGGCCGGAATTGACCTCGAAGAGATGGTCCTTGAACCGCTTGCCGCTGCCGAGGCCGTGTTAACGCCTGAGGACAAAGAATATGGCTGTGCAGTAGTGAACATGGGCTCGGAGCTAACGAGCCTCATGATATTTGGTCGCGGAGCGGTGCAGCACACGGCGGTTTTCCCCTTCGGCGGAATGCACTTTACGAAGGACATTGCGACCGGGCTGCGCGTGTCCATCCCGGAAGCGAACAAGATCAAGCAAGACTACGGCTGTGTGGCATCATTTCTGCTCGACGAGGACGAGCGGCAGCAGGTGATCGAGATAGTACCCTTTGGCCGCGATGAGACGAGGACGCTTTCTAAGGAAATACTTTGCGACATCATGCAGCCGCGGGCGGTTGAACTGATCCAGCACGTTGCCAGAGAGGTGAGCTCGGCGAAAGCCCAGATCTCAGGGGGCGTCTTTCTGACCGGCGGCGGAGCCGCGGTGCACGGGCTGGCTGAGATCGCGGAGCAAGTGTTTGACGCTCCGACCCGTGTCGGTCTGCTCGAAGGCGCTTATTTTGGCGGGCTTGTCGACGAGGTCCAAGGACCGCAATGGGCAGTTGCCGCAGGGCTCGCTTTGGTCGGGATGAGGATCGAAATGAGGGACGGCGGAGGCGCGCGTTCGTCGGCTCGGAAGGTCGCCGACTGGTTTGGAAGTTTTCGGGATAAATTCAGATAAATCTGCTCTCACGCGTTTGAAATCTATCGCAAAGCGTTGTATGCTGTTCTCCCGTCAGCACAATATCTTGTTAGTCCGCTAACAGGGCCTCATAACAGTTTTGGACCGTACGATAAGGAATTTGCGGCTATGGCAAGCTCTATTACAATGGATGATCTGCAGACCAACCCACGCATAAAGATGTTCATCGATGAACCGCCGATCACGGGTGCTCGCATCAAGGTTATAGGCGTCGGCGGCGGTGGCAGCAACGCTGTGAACCGAATGATCGACGCTGGCATTAAGGGCGTTGAATTCATTGTGGCGAATACCGACCTGCAGGCGCTAAACGCTTCAAAAGCGCCGATGAAGATCCAACTCGGCAGCAAATCCACGCGCGGCCTGGGAGCTGGTTCGAATCCCGAGGTTGGGCGACAGGCGGCACTGGAGGACCACGAAAAGCTGCTCGATGTGCTTGAGGGCTCGGACATGGTCTTTGTCACCGCGGGCCTTGGCGGCGGTACTGGCACCGGTGCGGCGCCGGTCGTCGCAAGCCTCGCGATCGAGCTCGGCGCGTTGACCGTAGCTGTTGTGACCAAACCGTTTAACGTCGAGGGCAAAAAGCGGATGGCCCAGGCCGAGCAAGGGTTGGCCGATCTGCGGGGATGCGTCGATACGCTGCTGACGATCCCGAATTCAAAGCTCCGCGAGGTCGAAGAGAAGATCACGATCATGGACGCTTTCAAGCGGGCCGATGACGTGCTGCTGCAGGCCGTTCGCGGCATTACCGATCTGATCATCACGCCGGGCATCATTAACCTTGATTTTGCGGACGTTACTACTGTTATGCGCGGTAAGGGCGTCGCCCTTATGGGTATTGGAAAGGGCGAGGGCGAGGACGCAGCTTCCAAGGCGATGCGTGCGGCTCTCGATTACAAACTTCTCGAGGAAAACTCCATCAAGGGTGCCAAGGCCGCGCTTATCAACGTCACGGGCGGTCCGGACATGGTCCTCGGAGAGGTCGAGGACGCCATTGGTATGATCGAGACCGAGGCGCATGATCAGGCTGACATTATCTGGGGCAGCGTGATCAAAGAGGATATGGCGGACGAGATCCGCATCACCGTGATCGCGACCGGTTTCGACACCGCCGCCGCCGCCCGGCCGCCTCAGCCGAAGGTCGCAGAGACCCGTGCGGTCGGAGCACCGTCGCACATACCGATGAAAGCGTCGGACATTCTGCTGCCTGACGACCTTCAGCCGGTCGACAATATCGATGTGCCGACGTTCATGCGGCGGCAGGCGGACTAGCCGAAAACGGAAACTGATAACCGAGAACGAATAGCGAGGAGCGAGCCTCTTCGCTATTCGTTTTTTTTGAAGCATACTTTACGTATGACTGAACTACCCGTTATCGGTATAACTATCGGTGATGCGGCCGGCGTCGGGCCGGAAATAACTGTCAAGGCGCTTGCTGACGAGAGGGTTGCGGCGGTCTGCCGGCCGCTCGTGATCGGCGACGGCGGTGTGATCGAAACGGCCGGCGACCTACTAAGAGTACCGGTGCCGACGGACATCTGTGACCTCCAGAACTTGTCCGGCCAAGTGGTTCCCGGGGAGAGCACGGCAGCCACAGGCAAGGCTGCCGGCGAGTATATCGAGGCGGCCGTCCGGCTTTGGCGGGAGGGCGCGGTCGACGCGATCTGCACGGCGCCTATCAGCAAACACTCGCTCACCCTAGGCGGCTACGATTACGTTGGGCATACTGAATTCCTCGCCGCCTTGACTGACACGAAGGAGTTCCGCATGAGCTTCTTTGCCGATAAATTGCGGGTTGTACTCCTTTCGACTCATCTGCCGCTGACCAAGGCGATCGAGAAGGTCACAACTGAAAACCTCTTAGATCTCATCCATTTTACCGATCGCTCACTAACGAAGCTCCTGGGCCGAAGGCCTGCGATCGCGGTGGCCGGACTCAATCCGCACGCATCCGAGGACGGAATGTTCGGGAGCGAGGAGGCAGTTGAGATAACTCCGGCTGTAGAGAAGGCAAAAGCCCATGGGATCAGCGCCAGCGGCCCATATTCGCCCGATACGATCTTTCTGAGAGGTTATCGCGGTGAGTTTGATGCTGTAGTCTCGCTCTATCACGATCAGGCGACGATCGCGGTAAAATCGTTGTCGTTCGGCGAGGGCGTAAACGTTACGCTGGGCCTACCGCTGATCCGAACATCAGTCGACCACGGCACTGCATTTGATATCGCGGGCAAGGGCATTGCGGACGCATCGAGTATGATCTCGGCGATCCGGCTGGCTGCCGGACTCGTAAATATCTCGCAAGCGATACCCTGAATTTGATAAAATCTGCCATAAACCCGAACGGGCCCTTACGAACTTGGAAGAAAAGAAGCCGAAAATGTTGCTTGCCGACCCTTCCGCCTCGGTGCGAAAGGTGGTCGAGCTCGCGTTTGCCGACGAAGGGATCGAAGTGTTTTCGACCGCCGAAGCACAGGCTGCGATGCACAAGTTCGTTGAGGTCCAGCCGGACATTGTCCTTGTTGACGTCGAACTGACCGGTACCAGCGGCTATCAGATCTGCGAGATGATCAAGCAGGATGATGCGACAAAGAATATTCCCGTGCTCCTGTTAGTCGGCCATTTCGTTCCTTTCGATCAGGACGAGGCCGAGCGTGTACACGCGGATGGGTTTGTGACCAAGCCGTTCCATTCGGTTCGCGATCTGGTAATTCGAGTCAATGAACTTCTTGGCCGCGAAGTCGCGGTGTCAGCGGCTGTTGCATCAGCTGCTCCCTCAGCCGGGACCGAGACGGCGGACATAGAGGACCTATACCGCGATAGTTTTGCCGTGACCGCCGAGATCGAGGAATTTGACACGCTCGAGGACCTGTTAGGTGACAGGGGAATGGACGATGAGCTGATCGAGACGAGCAAACCGTCGGTTGAGGACGATGTCGAGGAGTTCGTCCCGGTTGAGGAATTAACCACTTCGGATATCGGCGAAGACCTGGAGGCGGCCGAGCCCGCGGCTGAGAGTTCGTTACCGAAGTTCGTTTTTGAGGACGCGCCCGAGACACAACTGCCGGCGCAGACCGAGATGGGCACCTCGGACGCCCAGGATGCCTTGATCAAAGATCTTTCGCCTGAGCTGATCGACCGGATCGCGAAGGTGGTGATCGACCGCCTGTCTGACCGCATCGTCCGCGAGGTAGCTAAGGACGCGGTTCCACGCATCGCCGAGAAACTGATGCGTGAGGCGCTCGACGCCGAGAGCAAGCCGTAGGAAGAGGAAGCCACGAATGCACGAATGAGGATAAGAGGCTATCTCTTATTCGTGCATTCGTGGCTACTTCTTTTATGTTTTAGAATTAACGCTTTACGCTATGGAACTCGCAAAGGCATACGAGCCGAAACTGGCCGAGGAGAAACACTATAAACGCTGGGAAGAGTCCGGCTTTTTTCGACCTGAGCTAAACCAGGACCCTAATGCCAAGGCCTATTCGATCGTCATCCCGCCGCCGAACGTCACCGGCAGCCTGCACATGGGCCACGCGCTGCAGCACACGCTGATGGACGTGCTGATCCGCTGGAAGCGGATGCAGGGTTACAAGACGCTATGGCTGCCCGGGACCGATCACGCGGGTATCTCGGTGCAGCGAAAGGTCGTCGAGCAATTAAAAAAGGAAGAGAACAAAACGCCGCTAGACATCGGCCGCGACGAGTTCGTTCGCCGCTGTTGGAAGTGGAAGGAAGAATTCGGCAATACGATCACCGAACAGATGCGACGCGAGGGCGTGTCAGTCGACTGGTCGCGGCACCGGTTCACGATGGACGACAGCCTTTCGCTCGCCGTCCGCAACGTTTTTTGCACTCTTTACGAAGAAGGCTGGATCTATCGCGG
>CAZWSK010000090.1:0-2125 GCA_964636445.1 uncultured Chloracidobacterium sp. | reverse complement strand
CTCGATCGTTTTGCCGCAAGGGAAAAGGTCGTTGCGATGTTTGAGGAACTCGGTCTGCTCGAAAAGGTCGAGGATTACGAACAGTCGCTGCCCGTCTGCGAACGCTGCAAAACGATCGTCGAGCCGATCTTGTCAGAGCAGTGGTTCGTCAAGATGGACGAGATGCGCGACCTCGCGCTCGACCTGATGAAAACCGAGGGTGTGCCGAATTTCTCGCCGCACGTTCCGCATTCAAAGGTCTACACCGCCTGGCTCGAAAACCTAAAGGACTGGACCATCTCGCGCCAGCTCTGGTGGGGACATCAGATCCCGGCCTGGTACGACGAGGATGGCAACGTTTTCGTCGGGCGGACCGAGGCAGAAGCTGTTGAGAAGGCCGGCGGAAAGGCATTGAGACAGGATCAGGATGTGCTCGACACGTGGTTTTCGAGCGGGCTGTGGGCCTTTAGCACGTTTGGCTGGAACGGTGATGTTACCGAGACCGAGGACCTAGCGGCGTTTTTGCCTACCGATGTTCTCGTCACAGGCCGTGACATCATTTTCCTGTGGGTCTCGCGGATGATAATGCTGACGAAGAAGCTCGCCGGCAAAAAAGCGTTCGAGGATGTCGTCGTTACGGGCACCGTGCTCGGTAAGGACGGCAAGCCGATGTCGAAATCGCGCAACAACGGCGTCGATCCGATCGAGATGTTCGACAAATTCGGCGTCGACGCGACGCGAATCTACCTCGCGTCGATCGCGACGGGAGCGGACATTAAGTGGAACGACCTGCTCATCGAGACGTATCGGAACTTCGCCAATAAGATCTGGAACGCCACGCGCTTTTGTTTGATGAACAGCGAAGGCGCGACGGTCGATCACGCGAGCCTGATGGACACCGCGGACCTCGCGATCGCCGATCGCTGGATCATCTCCCGCCTGAACCGCACTGCTCTCGACCTGAATGCCGCGCTCGACAAATACGAATTCCACACCGCGGTCTCGATGCTTTACCACTTCTTCTGGGACGATTTCTGCGATTGGTACATCGAGCTGAAGAAGGACGAGATCAACGCCGGTGACGTCGAAGCGACGACACGGATCATCACGATCCTCGAGATCGCTCTGCGGATGCTGCATCCATTCATGCCTTATCTGACCGAGGAATTGTGGCTCAAGCTGCCAGGGACGTCGGCGGAATTGAACGGCCCGGCCTACTCGCAGGCCGACGCCAGCATCATGCTGACAAAATTCCCGTTCGGTGATGCCGCAACGATCGACGAGCGGGCCGAATCCGAGATGTCTGCCGTCATCGACGTCATTAAACGCGTCCGCAATATCCGCACGGAGCTGCAGATCTCGCCGTCGATCAGGTTCGACGTTCACATCGCGGCGGACGATGCCTTTCAGCAAGTGTTCCGTGACAACGAGGCCCAGATCATCAAACTCGCCCGTGCCGAAAACGTCGTCATCGCCGCCGACCTTGACGTCCCAAAAGCGTCCGCCAAGGCCGTCACCGCATCCGCACGTGTCGCTGTCCCGCTTGAAGGTCTGATCGACTTTGAAAAGGAACGCGAACGGCTGACAAACGCGATCGCAAAGCTCACCGAGGAGAAAGCTCGTCTGGACGCGCAACTCGCCAATGTAAATTTTGTCGAGCGGGCACCCGCGGAGAAAGTCGATGCGCTTAGGGCGCGGCAGGCTGAGCTAACGATACAGATCGGGACCTTAACCACAAACCTGGATGCCCTAAACTAAGAATGCGGAAGCGACTCACGCTTCCGCATCATTCTAGTGTAGGACTAGCTGGCTATTTTTCGTCATCCTCTTCGCCGGCCTCTTCTTTCAGCTCTTTATCTGACTTAGGAGCGCCGCCTTCGATAGTGATACCGACGGATTTGCCGTCTTTCTTCTCGCCCTTTTCGTCGAGCATGTCGGCGTAGAGTGTGTATTTGCCGCCTGGGACGCTCGCGGGCAGCGGGAGCGTGTAGTTAGCGGTGCCGTTGCGTGGCAGGTCGATCTTGACCTCGGTGCCGGGGATGGTCTTGCCGGTGTCGTCCTGCAGCCAGATCTTCGTCGTGGTCTTGCTGCTGCCGCCGATCTCTGCGTTCGCATAGAGGGTCTCGCCGGCCTTAAAGCTCGTCGT
>CAZWSK010000089.1:8036-9987 GCA_964636445.1 uncultured Chloracidobacterium sp. | reverse complement strand
CCGTCCGGCGGTCGCCGAGGTCGAGGCTCGAGAGGCGTTCCTGGCGGCCCGCGAGTGTTGAATAGCCCTCGACCCAAAATCGCGACCAATTGCGGCGAAGACTGAGGAACAGGGTCGCCGGCGGCGTTCCGCCCTCGATATTCGGCGGCAGGCCCGTCTCCTTGTCCTCAGCGCGAATGTAGGTGTAAGCCCCCTTGAGGAGCAGGCGATGGGTCAGCCTGGCCTCCGTCTCATATTCGATGCCCCACGTCTTGGCCGATGTGAAGTTTGCTCTCACAAGTACCGGATTCGTCGCCGCGGCGACAAACACGACTCCGCTCGGCAGCTGGTTAGTGATCACTTGATCGCCCAGCGTCTGGCCGACCGCGCCTGCCGGGAGTATCAAAGCCTGTTTTGTGATAGCGTTAGTAATATCGAGGCGAAATGCCGTGAATTCCATATCAACGCGCTTATTCTGAAACCGAACGCTTGCGTCGAAGTTATTACTGAATTCCGACTCCTGTTTCGCGACCGCCAAACCTGTCGAGACGGCATTAGCATCGGCCGTCGTGCCGATCTGCCCGCCGAGGGCGCCGGCGGTGATGTGGTCAACCTCAAATCCGTCGCCGGTCAGCCCGAGCGTGCCGAGGTCGGTCATGCTGGGATAACGGAAGCCGCGGCCGTAGTTGAAAGCGAACCTGAGATGGTCCGTCGCCCTGACGACCGCACCGATGCGGCCGGACCAATCGGCGACCGACAGCTCATCGTCATTCCACAACCTGCGGCCTGCGACGATAGGCGAATCCTCGGCACGCACGCGGTATTTCATTCCGCTGTAGCGAAGAGCGCCGGTGATACGCAGCCGATCGCGTATCGCTTCCCACTGGTCCTGAATGTAAACACCGCCTGACGTGAATCTCGCTTCATCGGGAACGCGGGGGCGTGACGTCGTAAAGGTGTTGGCGACGGGATTGTGAATATAGGCCGGCGAGTTCAGCCCTTCGCGATAGTAGTCGCCACCGACGAGGAATGTATTCGAGCCCATCCGTTTATCGAGGAAAAAGCTCGTTCCCCACGTTGATGTCCGCTCGTACTGGTGCGTGATGTCGCCGAACGGATTGCCCTGCCCGCCCTGATTTACACGCTCTTCGCGCTGGCTGTTGTAGGAAACCGTGAATGAGCCGCTGTCGAAGGGCCCAAAGCCCTGTTCGACATAACGCAGGTACCCGAAATCCAGCATCAGATTCCGCAGGTCCGCGATCAGATTGCCGTCGCCGCCGATGAGCTGGTCAAAGCGCTTGCCGCCGTCCTGGTGGCCTCGTTGATAAAAGAAGATAAGCTGCTTGTCCTCGCGCGGCGCGTAGCTCATTTTCGTTGAGCCGCCGTATTGCGTGAAGCCGGTTTCGGGATTCACATCATAGAGGATGGTCGACGGGAGGCCGAGGAACCTCGTGATCGCGGAGTGCGTGTCGATACCGCCGGCCGTTCGGAGGTTGTTAACGCGGCGAGCTGAAAGGTTTACGTATCCGCCAAAATTCCTTGTGCCATAGCTCAACAACAGGCCGCTGCCGAAGCTCCGGGCGGCCGATGAGAATGACGGGTTGAATTCGCCGTGAAATTCGCCCTTGTCGGTACCGAAGACGGGCGACTTCGAGATCAGGTTGACCGTGCCGGCCAGTGAGTCGGACCCGTACTGTGCGCCGTTCGGGCCGCGGAGGACCTCGATCGCGTTGAAGTTATTCGGCTCGTTCAGATTAAAGAATGTGTTGATGCCGCCGCGCTGGCCGGCGTGCGTGAAGCGTACTCCGTCGACAAAATTCACGACGTTCTTGCCCGTTAGGCCGCGAACCACGATCGCACCCAGCGTCGGGCTCGTGCGCTGAACGTTCAGACCGGCCTCCTCCTCACCGGCCTGTGCGAGGACCGACGTTGCCCGCATCGCGATGTCGCTTGCGCCGATCACGGAAACGGG
>CAZWSK010000089.1:0-7936 GCA_964636445.1 uncultured Chloracidobacterium sp. | reverse complement strand
CGAGGACCGACGTTGCCCGCATCGCGATGTCGCTTGCGCCGATCACGGAAACGGGCTGGGCGACGTTCTTTGTCTCTTCCAACTGGCCGACCTCAGCGGTGACAGTCGCATGGGCTTCGCCGATCTCCAGGGTGAAAACGATCGGTTCGGTTGCCGTCCCGACCGCGATCTGCCGCTCAGCCGCGGCAAAGCCTTCGGCGATCACGCGCAGGTTGTAATTGCCCGGCGTCAGAGTGCGAAACGTGAATTCGCCGTCGCGATCCGTGACGACCGCGATAGACCCGCGGCCTGACTCGCCGCGTGCCACAACGTGGGCACCGGCCACGGCATCGCCATTCTGGTCTCTGACCGTGCCGGAGACGGGCGTTTGGCCGATCGCGGTCAGGCCGCAGAAAAGTAATAGAACGAGAGGAAGATAGTTTTTCATGATCATTTACTACTGATCGATCTGGAACGTAGCAACGCTCGTCGGGGTTTCAAAACAGCGGACCTTATAGACCTTGACACGCTCGTCGCCTATGCGCGTATTCAAATATTCCAGGAAATAGCGGGCAAGATTCTCGGCTGACGGATTCAGCTCCTCATCAAATGGCGGCAGCTCGTTTATATTGCGGTGGTCGAGGTATTTGACGATCTCGTCGGCCGCGTCCTTCAGGTCGCCAAAGTCGATGAGCAGGCCTATGTTGTTCAGCTCTCGCCCTCGCGCATAGATCTCGACCTTGTAATTATGGCCGTGCAAATTCTCGCATTTCCCCTTGTACCCACGCAGCTGGTGCGCGGACGAGAAGTTGCGTTCGATCATAACTTCGTAGAAAGCGGTCATATCTTCGGCACCAATGGTGCGATCATAATTCACGGGGCATCGACGCAGGCATATTTTAGCACCGAAGGTGCGGACGTAATCCAGCTTGGGGCATCGCCCCAAGGACATATCCAACATTTTATCGAGCCGCAACGCGGCGGCGTAATCGAACGGTGAATACTCCGCCGCGTTGCGGCTAGTTATACTGGTTCGTCCGACTTGGGGCGATGCCCCAAGCTGGGATACGGTCGCACCTTCGGTGCTTGTAGTCCATCAGTCCCAAATGTACCGTTCATCATATTCGATGCCATGTTTGTCGAGGAAATCGACAAACTCGCTCTTGAACGTTCGTTTTTGATGATGTTCTTCTTGGTTCGCGATGTATTTAGTTACCTCGGGTATCGCTGATTTGCTGACAGAAAACACCCCATACCCGATCTGCCATTGAAATGCCCGATACTTGTCGCCTTTCGTCTTTATCCATTTCGAACTCCTTTTCTTGACCATCTCGACTACTCGGGCGATCGTAACCGTTCGCGACAGGCGCAAGAGAATGTGTATATGGTCCTCTATACCTCCGATGATCGTCGCGGGCGATTGACACTCGTCACGAAGAACGGCGGCCATATAAGCGTAGAGTTCGGATCGTATGTCGTCGTCAATGAGCGGCCGATGGCCTTTCACGGCAAAGACGAGATGGAGGTATACGTGCGACAGAGATTGAGGCATAAGAGTAGTGTCTTAAAACGCGAATGGTTCAGATTCGATGTGTACGAGTCGCAGACATTTTAGCACCGAAGGCGCGTAAGTAACCCAGCTTGGGGCAACGCCCCAAGACAATGGCGCAACCGATAGAGCCGCAACGCGGCGAAGTAGGTTGGCGTCGGCGTTGCATTACTCCGCCGCGTTGCGGCTAGTTATACTGGTTCGTCCGACTTGGGGCGATGCCCCAAGCTGGGATACGGTCGCACCTTCGGTGCTAGGGAACCGCTCACGTTGCGGCATTTTCCATGAACATGTCGACCTCCGTTAATTCACCCGTTATCCTCATCCTCGGCAAACTCGCCAAAAAATCGCGGCCATAGCCTTTCGTCCTCAGTCGCGGATCGAGTATCGCGATAACGCCGCGGTCGGTGCGGCTGCGGATGAGGCGGCCGATGCCTTGTTTGAGGGCAATGATCGCTTGCGGCACGCTGTAATCGGCGAACGACCGGCCGCCGTTGTCGTCAATAAATCGGCTGCGGGCGGCGACGAGCGGGTCGCTCGGGACGGCGAAGGGAAGCTTGTCGATGATGACGCACGAAAGCTGTTCGCCGCGCACGTCGACGCCCTGCCAGAAGCTTTGTGTCGCGAAAAGCACGGCGTTCGGCGTCTCCCGAAACCGGTCGAGGAGGCCCGCTTTTGACATCGAGCCCTGCACGAAGCACGGATAATCGATGCGAAAGCGGACGAGTTCATACAACGCCGTCATCGACTGGTTGCTGGTGCAGAGCACGAAGGCGTGGCCCCGCGTCGCGGCTAGGATCCGAACTATCTCGGCCGCCGCAACCTGTGTAAATTCGGGCGAACGCGGGTCGGGCATTCCTTTTGGCAGGTAAAGGATCGCCTGTTCCTCGTGATCGAATGAGGATGCGGCGATGAGCGTTTGCGTCTTGGCCGCGGTGAGGCCAAGGCGGTCGCGGATGAAGTTGAAGCTCGAGTTTGCCGACAGCGTCGCTGAGGTCAGGACGCACGAGTCGACCTTGTCGAAAAGCTTTTCGTTGAGCATTTTCGACACATCGACCGGCGACGCCTGCAAAAACACGCCGCGGCCGCGGCGCTCGAGCCAGTAGACGAAATTCGACTCCTTTTGCTCGATGATGAACGCCAGATCGACCCTCGCCTGCCTGATCCGCCGCACGACCGACTCGGCCTCGGGGATCTTTTCGGAGAAGACGTCGATCTCGGCGTCGAGGCGTTTGAGCGCGTCTTCGAGAGCCTCGAACGCCTCGCCCAGCGCCGAGGAGCGTCTTTCGCCGCCGGCGTCAAAGATGACCGAGGCGTTCTGTTCCAGCGGAAATCGTCCGTCCATTCCGCGTCCTTGGCGAAACTGAAGCCAAAACTGTTCGGCGAATCCGACGACCCGCGAGCACGCGCGCATTATCGCGGAATTCGCCATTGCGTCAGGTATCGGCAGCTTGTCGGCGTCGCGGACGAGCTCGTCGAGCTGATAATTTGAGACCTGACACCCGAAATAGTCGGCTGCGATGTCTTCTATGAGATGAGCTTCGTCAAAAATGACCGCGCCGTAGTCCGGAATTACCTTGCCGAACTGCGCTCCGCGCACGCTCAGGTCCGCGAAGAACAAATGATGGTTGACGATGACGATCTGTGCGGCCTCTGCCCGGGCACGCATTCGCGTGATATAACAAGGCTCGAAATCGGGGCACTTTTGGCCGATGCACGAGTCGCTTTTGGCGTTGATACGGCTCCAGAACAGCAGGTCCTCGGGCAGGTAGGTCAGCTCGGCCCGGTCGCCCGTCTCGCTGGTCCTCGCCCACTCGCGAACCTCGCGAAAATGGTCGATCTCGTCGACACCGTCGAGGATCGGCTGGTGGTCGGACTTGCTGAGACGATAGAGACACGCGTAATTCGCCCGGCCTTTCATATAGGCCGCGGTAAACTTTTTCGGAAAGACGCGCTGCAGGAAGGGAATGTCCTTCTCCATCAACTGTTCCTGCAGGTTCTTGGTGCCGGTCGAGATGACCACGCGTGTTTTCCGGCGGATGGCCTCGTTGATCGCAGGCACGAGGTAGGCCAGCGTCTTGCCGGTCCCGGTGCCCGCCTCGACGATAAGGTGCCTTTTGTCGGTAAACGCACGGCTAATGGCAGCCGCCATGTCGATCTGGCCGGGCCGGTGCTCGTACTGGTCGTGATGCTGCGCGATCACGCCTTCAGGCCCAAAGACCTTGTCGTGGCTTACGAGATTTTGTTTAGCGCTTTGGCCGGACATTTACGTTGACTTGGGAAAGGCATTCTGGGACAATCACAGTTTCACCGCTATTCTAATATTTTCCTGAGGTATTCTCGAAGCATGATCAAAGCGAATCGATCTGTCGTCCTGACGGTCATTGTTCTCACTGCGGTTGCGGCCGTTTTGTCCATTCCGTATCACTTCCGTTCCAGGGCCGCCAGCGGCTTGATCGAACGCACAACCAGTCACGATCCGAGCCTGCCGAATTACGACATTCGCACGGATAAGGCAAAAGCCGGACAAGTGGCGGCCTACCGCTCGGTGACCGGCAAGAACGCGTCCGACGTCGCCGACGTCCGCGACGCGTTTGCCCGCGGCGAAGAAGCCCTTCGCCGATCGGTGCCGACGCTGAAGATCGTTTATAACGACGACATTCGTATTCCTGAGGTGATCGGGCCCGACGTGCAGCTTGGCCGCGTGATGCTCACCGCGCCTTCTGCGGCCTCGAGGCCGCGGGCACTGAGCGATTTTCTCAAGCAGAACACCGAACTCGTCGGTGTCTCGCGAGAGCAGATCGATGCATTAAAGGTGACTGCCAACTACACCAATCCTGACGGCAACCTGTCGTTTGTTCATCTCGAGCAGGAGATCGACGGCGTGCCGGTGTTCCGCGGAGAGGTCAAGGCCGGGTTCACCAAGCAAGGCGAGATGATCCGCGTGATCAACAATCTCGCTCCGGGGCTCGATCAGGCCGCGATCCGTTCTGATTTTGGCGATGCTCTCGACGCGGTACGTTATGCGGCGGGGCACATCAATGTCTCGGCCTCGAGCCTGGATCTTAGCCCGAATGGCTCGGCGTCGAATGAGCTGAAGGCGACCTTCGGCACCGGCGATTCAGCCACGACAGCGGAGAAAATGTATTTCCCGACCGAGCCCGGCGTCGTCGTGCCCGCGTGGCGCGTGCTGATATGGCAGCCTGTCAACGCCTTTTACGTCATCGTCGATGCCAACACGGGCACCATGCTCTGGCGAAAGAACATTACTCAGGACCAGACCCAAGCGGCGACGTTCAGCGTCTATGCAAATCCGAACGCGATGATCAACGTGGCGGACAGCCCGTTCCCGTACACGCCCGGTCCGGTGTCGCCGAACGGCTCGCAGGGAACCGCGATCAGCCGCACCTCGATCACGAAGATCGGTAACGAGGCCCCGTACAGCTTCAATAACAACGGCTGGATCAGCGACGGCGTGACCGTGACGGATGGAAACGCTGCTCAGGCCGGTCTCGACCGGGCGTCACCGGACGGGATCGATGCGAACAGCGAGGCGCAGAGCTCGACGCGTGATTTTACCTTTGAGTACACGCCCTACAATCCAAATACGAATACCGGCGACGCTCCGCTGCCTTCGCCGCAAACCTATCCGGGTTCGGTATTCCAGCAAGGTACGGTCACTCAGCTCTTTTACATCACGAACTGGTATCACGACGAACTTTATCGACTCGGATTCACGGAGGCAGCGCGAAACTTTCAGCATGTGAATTTTTCGGGGCAAGGCAACGGCAACGACCGCGTGCGTGCGGAGGGGCAGGATTCATCGGGAACGAACAATGCGAACTTCTCGACGCCCGCCGACGGCGGCCGCGGACGGATGCAGATGTATCTGTGGAGCGCTCCGAATCCGGACATTGACGGCAACCTTGATGCCGACGTGGTGATCCACGAGCTGACGCACGGAACATCGAACCGTCTCCACGGCAACTCCAGCGGCCTTTCGACAAATATGTCAGGCGGAATGGGCGAAGGCTGGGGCGATTTCTTTGGCCATGCGATGTTAAGCGAACCGTCCGACCCGATCAACGGTGTCTATACGACGGGCGCTTACGACACGTACTTGGCGGGGCCGGGCACGAACAACGGCTATTACGGCATCCGCCGTTTCCCGAAGGCGGTCATCGCTTTTACAGGCGGGCCTAACAACCGGCCGCACAATCCGCTGACATTCGCCGACATCGACGCCACACAGCAGAATCTGAACGACGGCGCGTTCTCGCCGCGTTTTGTCGGCACCGCCGACCAAGTGCACAACATTGGCGAGGTCTGGAGCAGCACCCTATGGGAGGTCCGAGCGAAGATGATCCAGCGGCTCGGCTGGGCGGACGGAAACCGCAAAACGCTTCAACTCGTGACCGACGGAATGAAGCTGGCGCCGCTCGGCCCGAACTTCCTCACCGAGCGCGATGCAATTCTAGCAGCGGCTCAGGCCAGCAGCGATGCTGATGTAAGGGACGTATGGGCGGGATTCGCGCTTCGCGGTGTAGGAGCAAACGCGCAAGTGCTGGTCAATGGCGGCAGCGGAACGACTCGCGTGGTCGAATCGTTCGCCCTGCCGAACGTGACCCAATCGCCGGCAATGACGGTATCAGACGCCCTGGGCGACAACGACGGTTTTCCGGAACCCGGAGAGCAACTCATGCTCACGGTGCCGCTCAGCAACGCCACGGGCGTGCTTGTGACAGCGATGTCCCTGTCAGTCACCGGCGGAGGAACGGCTAACTACGGAGCGATCCCCAGCGGCAGCACGGTCACGCGCGACCTTTCGTACACAGTGCCGGCGAATACCCCGTGCGGGTCGGTGATCACGCTGAACTTCAACGGTGATAACAATATCGGTTCGGTCCAGTTCTCACGCCAGGTCGTTATCGGCGCACCGAATACGACCGCGGCAGAGAGCTTCGACAGCGTCACGGCTCCGAGCTTCCCGGCGGGGTGGACGGCGACCTCTATAGCGGGCGGCATAACCTTCGTCAACTCGACGACCGGGCCTGACGCCGGAGCGAATTCGGCGTTTGCTTTGGACCCGTTAACGGTCGGCGGCGGTACAGACCTGACGTCCCCGGCATTCCCGATCTCTGCCCAAGCTGCTCTCGTTACATTCCGGAACAAGTTCAACACCGAGGACGGGTGGGACGGCGGCCTGCTCGAGGTGAGCATCAACGGCGGTGCTTTCCAGGACATCGTTGCGGCTGGCGGTGCGTTCATCCAGAACGGCTATAACGGATCGCTCGGCGGCGGCACCAACAACCCGATAGCGAACCGTCCCGCCTGGACAGGGAACTCGGGCGGCTATCAGACGACGATCGCTCGGCTCCCGGCCGCGGCGGCCGGCCAGAACGTCCAGCTGAGATTCCGCTTTGGGGCTGATGACAATACAGCTCCTGCAGGCGGCGGATGGAACATCGATACGATAACGATCTCGGGCAGCTTTGCCTGCACGGGCTCGGTGCCAAGGTCCAGAGCCGACTTTGACGGCGACGGTAAAACGGACACGTCAGTTTTCCGCCCGTCGGACGGCAACTGGTATTTGAACCGCTCGACACAGGGCTTTATTGGCACGAACTTTGGCCTCGCGACGGACATTCCGACGCCGGGCGACTTTGACGGCGACGGCAAGACCGACATCGCGGTATTCCGCCCGTCAAACGGCTCGTGGTACAGGCTGAACAGCAGCAACGGTGCGTTCGTCGGTGTCAATTTCGGCGTCGCGACCGATGTGCCGCAGGCGGGAGATTTCGATGGCGACCAGAAGGACGACATCGCGGTATTCCGTCCGACCGGCGGAATGTGGTTCTGGCAGAATAGCGGCAATGGCCAGTTTGGCTCGACACAGTTCGGTCAGGCAGGCGATATGCCCGTTGCGGGCGACTATGACGGCGACGGGAAGGATGATGTCTCGGTATTCAGGCCATCTAGCGGTGTTTGGTTCCGCCAGAATAGTTCAGCCCCACCGGTCGGATTTGGCCAGAACGGCGATATGCCTGTGCCGGCAGACTATGACGGCGACAACAAGCTCGACATCGCTGTATTCCGTCCTGCGGGCGGTTTCTGGTATCGGCTGAACAGCAGTAACGGACAGTTCGTGCCGTTCCAATTCGGAGCCAACGGCGACGTGCCGGTGCCCGGAGATTACGACGGTGACGGCAGCGATGACATGGCGGTATTCCGCGGCGGCGTTTGGTATCTCAACCGCAGCACTGCCGGATTCCAGCAGGTTAACTTCGGCCTCGGCACGGATATGCCGATACCGAGGCGGTACCTGCCGTAGTTGTCGTTTGACTTTGCGCCCATGCAGGCGTAATAATTCGACACTTGTTCTTTGCATAGATAACGTTCGATAGGGGA
>CAZWSK010000088.1:0-10089 GCA_964636445.1 uncultured Chloracidobacterium sp. | reverse complement strand
CGAACGGCGGTACGATTCCGTCGCCGAGCTCTCCGCCGATATCGAGCGGTTTCTCGACGGCAGGCCCGTGGCGGCACGGCCCAGCACGTTCGGCTATCTTGCGTCGCGGTTTGTCGCCCGAAATAAGCTCGCCGTGGGGGCGGCGATCGTAGTCTTGTCCGCAGTGCTCAGCGGGCTAGCGGTTGCCCTTTGGCAGGCCGGTGTTGCGGACGCCGAACGTGACCGTGCACAGCGGCGCCTGACCGAAGTGCGGCAGCTTACGACCGCACTGCTTTTTGAGATCGCACCTAAGATCGACCGTCTGCCCGGCTCGACTGAAGCTCGTGAACTGCTTGTTTCCCGTGGCTTGACGTATCTTGATACTTTGGCGAGCGAGGCCGGGGCGGACGAACAACTGCAAGCCGAGCTTGCAGACGCGTACCAAAAGATCGGCGACATACAGGGGAATCCTACCAAACCCAACTTAAGCGATTTTGCCGGCGCGACCGCCTCTTACGAGAGATCGATGTCGATCCTGCAAGCTCTGCCGCAGTCACGGGCGAATCGGATCAAGGTCGCCACGGCATTACACGAGCTCGCTCGAATTCGCTTTGCCCAACGGGAGGTCGAGGCGGCAGCACGCGATTCTGAGGCAGCCGTTGCGGCCTATAAGGACCTGTTAGCCGAAACGCCCGACTCACTCGAGCTGCAGCAGGCGTTGGCGGCAAGCGAGATCGATCAGGCTTTTGCCTACGCAACAAATAATCAGTATGACATTGCGTTGCCCCTATACCGGGCGGTCCTGACAAGACTGACTGGACCGGATGTCGAAAGCGTCCGGCTTCGAGCGATAGCGACAGCGTACCTCAGCAACGGCCTTTCGTGGGACGGGAAACAGGATCTCGCTGAGGCTGAGAATGCCACAGCGGTGGCGTTAGCCGACCAGTTAGCCGCCGCGGCTGAAAGGGACACCAAGGTCCGGCGCACAACATTTGAGGTGTATTCGCTGGCGAGTAGTACATTTGAGACAATAAAGAATGATATCTCGCTGCGATTCGCAGAGAGGGCGGCTTCGATTGCCGAACAGGCGGCAAACGCAGATCCATACGACACGCAGGCACGGCAGGATCTGGCGAAAGCCCTATCACGTAAAGGTGTCATCCTATGCCTTGTTGGCCGGACCGGCCCTGGCTTTGAATTATTGAAGCGCTCTGAACGCACTCTTTTGGATCTGATCGACCGTGAACCAAGAAATACCGTTTACCAAGACGATCTCGGCACCGTGTACACGCGTCTGGGCGATGCCGAAAAGATGCGAAACGACCTGCCGGCTGCCCTGGCCGCGTACAGACGAAGCGCAGACGTTTTTGGCACACTCGCCAGGACAGACGAAAAGAACCTGGTGGCCCAGCGCGACTATGCTCAAGCGCTGAAAAGCGTAGGTGTCACGGAGGTCAAACTCGGCCTGAAAAGTGAGGCCAGAGTGACCATTTCAAAGGCAATAGAGATCGTCGGATCGCTCAAGCAGCGAAATGCCCTGGGCACGTGGGACGAGAAGGCATTTGACGACATGCCCTCGCTACTCAGAAAACTGACGAATTAAAAGCCGATGCGGGCGCGCCTAATATTACGCGGACATACCTATGCAGCTTGAGATCATCGCCGCCTCGCTCCTGCTGTTGCTCATGACATTCCTTGCGACCGTCGATATGGCGTTCTCGCATATTTCGGACGTCGGGCTGCGTCGTATCTCGTCTGATGAGGAACTCGCCGACAAGAAGCGCTCGGTGAGCTTTCTTCGCGAGATACTCGACAACCGGCCGCGGTTTCGTTTTGCGCTTTCGTCCACGATCCAATTCCTCTTGATCGGCTTTACGGTGCTGGTGACGCTAGTGCTCGCTGAGTACCTCACGGTCAAATGGGAGCTGCTGGGCGCCGCATTTGGCGTCAGCCTTGTCGCGACTGTGCTGCTGCGCCAGATCGTGCCGAGGCTGCTGGTAATTAAAGAACCCGAACGAAAACTACTGTTTCTGCTCCCAGCGATAAAGCCGCTTTACGGGTTGGTCTCCCTCTTCGTAGAACCCGTAATGAGCCGCCGCGAGCGGACTCGGCAGGCGATCGAGTCGACGATGACACCCGATTCGTCGGACGACGAAGAGGACAACGCCGATGACTTTCAGGCGCTGATGGAGGTCGGCGAGGCCGAGGGCATCATCGAGGAAGAAGAGCGCGAGATGATCGAAACGATGGTTGAATTCACCGAGACGATCGCGGCTGAGATCATGACGCCGCGGACAGAGATCGTCGGTGTTGCCGCCGGAACGCTCATCAAACACGCTCGCGACATAATGATCGAGGAGAAATATTCGCGGCTTCCGATCTATCGCGACAGCATAGACAACATCGAAGGGATGGTTTATGTCCGCGATCTCCTCGCCGCGACCGCGACGGGGCGAAAGGACGATCCCGTCGAGAGCATCTCGCGCTCCGCCTACTTCATTCCTGAGACCAAATCCGCTGCGGATCTGCTCAAATCCATGCAAAAGGAGCACGTCCAGATCGCGATCGTTATCGACGAATACGGTGGCGTTGCGGGCCTCGTCACCGTCGAAGACATTATCGAGGAACTCGTGGGCGAAATAGAAGATGAGGACATCACTCAGGAAGAGATCGTCGAGCTCGCCCTCAGCGACGACGGCATCTGCGATGTGCCCGGATCGACCGAGATCGACGAGATCGAGGAACTGTTCGACGTCGAACTTGAGGGGGAAGACTACACCACCATCGCAGGCCTAGTGGTGACCGAGGCGGGATACGTCCCAAAAGGGGGCGAGCAGCTTGAGCTAAAAGGGCTTCGCATAGAGATTCTCGAGGCGGATGAGAAACGCATCACGCGTCTGCGGCTGGCACGGGTAATGGCGCCAGGTGAGGATACGGCTGAATAGGTCTGTTATACTGCAGCAAAGACCCAAGTGGAGGTGAGTTATGGCTATCAGATTAGGAGACGTGGCGCCGGATTTTACGGCTGAGACAACGCAGGGGACGATCAATTTCCACAAATGGCTGGGCGATAGCTGGGGCGTACTATTTTCGCACCCCAAGGACTACACGCCGGTATGCACGACAGAACTCGGCATGGCCGCGAGGCTCAAGCCTGAGTTCGATAAACGCAACGTCAAGGTCATGGGCCTGAGCGTCGACCCGCTCGACTCGCATGTCGGATGGGAGAAAGACATTGAGGAAACGCAGGGAACAGCGGTCAACTTCCCGATGATCGCCGACAGCGACCGTAAGGTATCTGACCTCTATGACATGATCCATCCGAACGCGAACGATACGTTAACGGTCCGATCCGTCTTCGTCATCGGTCCGGACAAAAAGGTAAAGCTCACTCTGACGTATCCCGCCTCGACAGGCAGGAACTTCGACGAGCTGCTGCGGGTGATCGACTCGCTGCAGTTGACCTCGAACTACAGCGTTGCGACGCCCGTAAATTGGCGCGACGGTCAGGACTGCATCATAGTTCCATCCATCTCCGACGAGGAAGCTCGCGAGAAATTCCCCGCAGGCTGGCAGGCGCTCAAGCCATATCTGCGCGTAACGCCGCAGCCGAACAAAATCACATGAAGCTGCAAGCCCAAACCGGCGACAGCACGATCGATATTGAGGTCGATCGCGAAGGGCGCGAATGCCGCGCCGTAGTTGACGGGCGCGAATATTCGCTCGATGTTTCTCAGCCGGAGGCGGGAGTTTACCTGATCAAACACGGAAACGCCATTCATGAGGTCTCGGTGAATACTGCTGACGGCGGCTTCAGCGTCCAGCTCAAAGGCCGCGAACATCAGATCACGGTCATCGACCCGAAACGGCTGCGCGGTGGGAGTGGTGCAGGTGCCGAGGCCTCCGGAAAGGCCGAGATCAGGACTGCGATGCCGGGCAAGGTCGTTCGCGTTATGGTCGCTGCGGGCGACACGGTCAGCAAAGGCGACGGCGTGATCGTCGTCGAGGCCATGAAGATGCAGAATGAGATGAAATCGCCAAAGGATGGAGTCGTCAGCGAAATAAAAGCTTCCGAGGGCGACACAGTCGGGGCGGGCGACGTTCTGGTCGTGATCGAGTAATAATTGATCCACTAAATACACGAAAGGCACTTAATAAAGACCTCTTCTCTATTAGTGCCTTTCGTCTTTTCGCGGGCGATCTTCCTACCGAGCTTTGGGCAGGCTCAGCAGATTCGCGAACAGGCGATACGCTCCTGGAACGCCCGCAGGCAATTGCCTGAACATCGAGTAGCTGCAATATACGTAATTGCCTCTGCCGAGCTTCGCGATGACGAGGCCGCCGGCGTTTTCAGGCTCGCCGGCATCGTGCGATTCGATCAGGCCGGTATATTCCGCCGGCATCTTTGTGAAGTTATAAAGATTCCGTTCCTGGACCCAGCCGGCCCAGTCGGCGTCCGTTATTTTGTTCGGGAAGTTGAAGGCAGGATGGTCCGGCACGAGTACCTTCATTGCTGCATTCTCGTCAACCACCCGCGGACCCTGTTCGACGGGAAACGGCGGCAGCTTTTGCTGAGCGTACGACGGCAGCTGATATTGAACGATCAGCGTGCCGCCTTGGCTGGCATAATCGAGGAGTCGCTGGTTGTTGGCCACCACGTCCGGCCGCATTTGAAAGGCCCGGATGCCGACTACGATCGTGTCGTATTTCGAAAGGTCGCCGCTTGCGAGTTCGCTCTCGGAGATCATTGTGAGCGAAAAGCCCATTTGCCGTATCGCGTCGGGCACACGATCGCCGCTGCCCATGATGTAGCCGGACTTGACGGGTGCGGTCTTGAGATCGATGACCCTCACGTCGACCGCAGCTCTGCGATAATAGCGGTGAGTCTGGATGTGCGGATACTCGATAACCCGCATCGACGACGATGCCAAACCGCCGCGGATCTCGGCATTCGGCGCGATCTGATAGGTGCCGGGCTTAGTTCCGGCAGGTATCCCGATCTGGAACGGAACCGCCGCACGTTCGCCTGTCCGGCGTATCTCGAATCGGCGGCTTGCGGACGAATATGGCCATTCGTTGTAGGCGTTTATGTTGAGGGCGAGATTTCCCGTCGCCGCCGACTGGGAATGGTTGGTCACGGTCACCACGACCGAACGCGTCTGCGGCTTTTCAGAATACGGGACGATCATCATCGGTTGGTCAACGTCCACCGAGATCCCGGGAACAACGTCTATTCGCCGCCGGATCTCGCCGCGAATGTCGTCAGCGTAGCGGTACTCAACCGGCCGCTCGACAGTAAACTCGGTGTCGTCGATCACGAGCGTCGTCACGAGCCGCATCTCGTCGGGTTGAAACGGGCGCGTATGGGCGTGCTCATATCGGGTCCACCGAAATAGGTCCTGATCCCGCGGGTCCGAGAGCCAGTATGGCTCAGTAGGGTGCCAGTCAGAGGGCAATTTGACACTAAAGAACGCGGAAGAAGTCGGATTCTCCCTGGGCGGAAACGTCGACGTGCCGGCCTTTGGCGGATCAGCGTCAGTTATCTTCCAGCCTTCGGGAGCCACGATGCGAACCTCTTTTATGCTGACACCACTATTCTGCGGCACGAACGCCTTAGCCCCGACGAGGAGGCTTTCGCCGGGCACGACAGTCTGTCTATCCGCGAGCGCATCGATCCGAATGCCCGATGCCAGCACCATCGCCTCCGCCAGCTGAGCTAATTTCGCCTCGATCATAAGTCGTGCCGCCTCTGACCTGATCATCTGGGCTTGTTCCTTAAGCAACGCCGCCCCCCGGGCGAGATGCGGGACGATCTTTTCAGGCGACCTGATGTCGAGGTCGCGTTCGGCTGCGGCGAGATGGGCCTGGACGGCGGCGATCACATCTGCTGAGATCGGCATTTGTGACGCGTTGCCGTTGAGCGATGTGTCAAGCCCGTCGAATATGCCTTTTTCCGTCCCATCGCCGCCGACTAGGTTAAGGCCCGAAAATTGATCGCCGCGCAGCTCCAGAACGCCCTGCTCCTGTGATTTATGCTGGCTCCGGGCCTCCATCGCGATCTCGAAGTAAGAGCGGCCAAGCAGCGGATCGTAACGGCCGGTGTTTATCTTCAATTTCGGCTCTCCGGCCGCACGGAATCCGTGCCGGACGTAAGATCTTGCGACCTGCCATGTCGGGCCTGAGCCGTGGCATTGTGACGCGTCATTTGCCGCCTTCACCGCGAGAGGCGCGATGTATCCCGCGTACTGATGCTGGCCATGCCCGTCCGCGGGCGTGCCGGTGAACTGCGCGACAACGATCATCGGCCGGAACGCGCGGATCACTCTGACGGCGTCGCACAAAATGACCTTCTCATCCCAGCGGGACCTCGCCTCATCGAGAGTTTTTGAGAAGCCAAAATCGTAGGCCCTCGTGAAGTATTGCTCGGCCCCATCGAGACGTCTGGCCTGGAGCAATTCCTCTGTCCGGATCAGGCCAAGAGCTTCGCCTAGTTCCGGGCCAATGATGTTCTGTCCGCCATCTCCGCGGGTCAGTGACAGGTATGCGGTTCGGGCATTCTCACCGCGGGCGAGGTATGCGAGTAACGCGGTATCCTCGTCATCGGGATGGGCTCCGATCATGAGGACGCTCGCATTCGTATTCAGCCTCTTGAGCATTTGAGCCAGCCCAACGGCACCGCGGTCATAAACCGGGCGGACCTGCGCTTCTAATTGCGAAACAGCAAACGCGCATATAAAGCCAGAGATAAGCGTCAATGATCTGAAATGCTTTTGCATATAAGCGATGCCTCTAAATAGCCTGCGTGGTCTCATTCCCGCGGCGCGTATCGGTCAAACTTATCAGATACCCCGCGACAACCGTCACGGCGCAGCCGATAACATTGAACCAAAGAAACTCTATTGCTGTGTACCAGCTAGCGATCCAAACCGATACGATGCCGAAAAGCAGTCCAAAAAAGGCTCCGCGCGAACGCGCACGCTTTACGACAAATGCCAGGACGAAGACGCCGAGCAGCGAACCGTAAAAGAAGGAGCCGAATTTGTTCACAACCTCGATCAGCGAACCGAGATTAGTCGCAAAGATCGCGACAATACAGGCGAATATTCCCCAAATGAACGTGCTCAGGCGGCCCACCGCTACATAATGCGCGTCAACGGCCTCGGGCCGATAGAGCCGACGGTAAAAATCGATAGTAGTCGCCGTCGCTAAAGCGTTCAGCTCCGCCGAGATCGACGACATCGCAGCTGCGAAGATAGCTGCGATAAGCAGACCCATCACCCCCACAGGCATATTCTCGAGAATGAACGTCGGGAAAACGTAATTCACGTCGTTGAACGACGGGTTGCTCGTCTCCCGAACGAAGGTGACCGCTTCTTTCCGTGTGTCGTTAAAGTCTTTATCGGCTGAGATGTAGAGTTCCCGAGCCGAAGGGTCGGACGGGTCGAAATTCATCGCCGCATCCCGCCGAGCGGTGTGCGCGGCGGCGAAGCGCGTTTCGATGTTGCCGAACTGCTCGGTTTGGAGGGCCTTGGCGATCTCGGCACGATTGAAGACTATCGGAGGTGGCGAAAATTGGTAAAAGATAAAGACCATGATCCCGATCAGTAAAATGCCGAACTGCATCGGTATCTTGAGAAAGGCGCTCATCAGAAGTGACGTCCGGCCCTCGTCAACCGACCTCGCCGTTAAGAACCGCTGCACCTGGCTCTGGTCCGCGCCGAAATAGCCGAGCATCAGGAACAGGCCGCCGATCAGGCCCGACCAGAGCGTGTACTTTTCTTTCAGGTCGAACGTGGTGTCGACCATGTTGAGCTTTCCGAGGCTCCCCGCCAGTTGGAGGCCGTCGCTCAATGTCAGTCCAGCGGGAAAGCTCGACATGATGACAAAAAAGCATACGCCGAGCCCGAAAAAGATCACCACCATTTGCTTCACGTCGGTCCACGTCACCGCCTGAACACCGCCGAAAACGGTGTAGATAGTTGTACTCAACCCGATCGCAAAGATCGTTGCGGTGAGGTTCCAGCCGAATACAATCGAAAGAACGATGGAGGGTGCTGAGATGATCGTACCGACGCCCAGCCCGCGCGAGATGAGAAAAAAGAAGCTCGTCAGGGTGCGGACCTTTACGTCAAACCGCCTTTCGAGGTATTCGTAGGCCGTGAAAACATTCGCCCTATGAAAGAACGGCACGACGGTCACGCAAAGGATGATCATCGCAAGCGGCAGCCCGTAGTAGAATTGTATGAACCGCATCCCGTCCGCAAACGCCTGGCCCGTTGTGCCGACGAGCGTGATCGCGGAAAGCTGAGTCGCCATGACCGACAACCCGACTGCCCACCACGGCAATCCGCGGTTTGCCAGGAAGTATCCCTCTTTCGTCTTCGCGTGCTTCGTCATCCGCACGCCATCCCAGACGACGTATGTGAGGTATGCGACGACAACGGCCCAGTCGAGTGCTTTCATGAGCTAAAGTATCGCGAGAATGCCCATAAAAACGCGATCACAAGGATGGTCGATATGATCACAGCGAGATAAACGCGGTTCCAGAATGCGGCTGGTCTTTCCGACGGCGAGTGGTTGCTGTTCGTCTTCATCAGGTCCGGTGAAACCCCCGCTCGATGTCCTTCATCGATAGTCGCAAAATGACCGGCCGACCATGCGGGCAGGTCGTGGGCGACGTCGTAAGTAAGAGACGATCAATGAGCCAACGCATCTTCTCCGGCGTTAGTTTCATATTGATCTTGACCGCGGCCTTGCAGGCCAGGCTTGCCGCGATGTCGTCGCGAAGCGTAGATTTAGGAGCCCCTTTTTTCTCAGCTTCGATCGTGTCGAGGATCTCGGCGAATAGGTTCCTGGCCTCTGAAGCGGGCAGGTCCGTTGGGATGCTCTTGATCGCTACTGTTCGGCCTGACAGCCGCATCAGTCCGAATCCCAAGGCGGCAAGATCATTCTCGATCATCGCAAATGCCTCGGACTGCGCGGGCGTTAGATCGAACGTTTCAGGGAGAAGCAAATTTTGGGATTCGGGCTCACGGTCTGTCTCACGGCGTCTATATTTATCGAAGAGGATCCGTTCGTGCGCCACGTGTTGGTCGATAAGCAGCAGGCCTTCGTCATCGATCGCGATGATAAAGCTCTCGTGAAGCTGGCCGAGCGGCTGTATCCTTGTTGCAGAGATACTCTTGACCTCGGCCGTTCTCACAAATCGCGACGCCGAATCCACCGGAGGTAATTCGACGTAGCCGGTTGATGTATTTCGCTCATCTGGAACCCTGATTTCCTCGATGTGCGTATCGGCTTCCGGGTTATCGAAGAACAATTCGGCGGTCTCCTGGTGACCCGCCGTTGACAACGCGCCTGCGGCCACTTGAGCACGCACCTCGGAAGCCTGACCAGCGATTTCCTGGAACATGGCCGGAGGTTCGCCATACTCGATTACAGGCTGCTGGAATTCCGCCTCTTCGATCGGAACCTCCGACACCGGCTCTGTCTCGGCAGGCGGAGCGAAGGCTTCCACAGGAGCATCGCCGACCACACCTGCCCGAGCGAGCGTTTGCCTGATCGCTTCGGCTATCACATCCTTTACAGCCTCGCCGCGGCGGAATCGGACCTCTGTCTTGGCGGGATGGACGTTGACGTCGATCTCCTCTAAGGGCAATTCCAGAAAAAGGAATGCGACCGGATAGACACCGTGCGGGAGTACCGAGCGGTAACCCTCGAGCAGGCCGCCCGCGATCGTTTTGTCGCGGACGAAGCGGTTATTGACAAAAAAGTATTGCGAATCGCGCGTCGTGCGGCGCTCGCGCGGCGCTGAGACAAAGCCGGTTACCTTCGCTACATATTCGCGCCCGCCCTCGACCGGCAGCAGGCTATCCAGCAGGCCTGCACCAAAAACCTGAAATGCCCGCTCACGCAGATCCTTTGCCGGCGCCGCTCTCAGCACTTCACGTCCATTGTTTGTAAGCGTAAATGCGATCTCGGCGTGAGCCAGCGCGTAATGCGTAACGATGCTCGTGAGATGATAGTTCTCCGTCGCCTCGGACCGCATGAACTTGCGGCGGGCAGGCGTGTTGAAAAATAGGTCACGCACGGCGATGGTCGTCCCGCGGT
>CAZWSK010000087.1:0-10134 GCA_964636445.1 uncultured Chloracidobacterium sp. | reverse complement strand
CGGGAAATCGCCCAAGGCTCTCGCTCGAGCGGCACGCCATGCGCAGCATCGGTTTAATAAACGGTATGAAATAGGTCTTGCCCCGCACGACCGATTGGTATGAAAAGGTCCCGGCCGCTTTGAGGCACCTCTGCACCGTCTGAAGCCTGAATTGATAGGCGAACTCCTCTTCATCCAACCGCGGGAGTCCGAGCTTTACGCGCAGGTCGATAAAGAATTTTCGCTTCTCAGCCAATCTCTCACGAGGCGGCAGATCTGTGATCCTGTCGAGGAGCAGGGAAACGAGGTCGTACGACGTCGAGCCGATCCGCGCGTCCTGGTGGTCGATTATCCGCATCTTGCCGTTTCGGTCGATCATTAGGTTGGCGGCGTGATAATCGCGGTGGCATAGGACCGAAGCGAAGCTGGCGAGTTCGCCCGCGAGCTCATAAAACTCAGCCGCAAGCCGCCCGTCATCGTCCGCGTTCAGCGGCTCCTTAAGATACGTGTCAAAAAAATGTTCCTTGAAATAGCTCAGCTCCCATCCAAGCTTTTCCGCGTCGAACCTTAGCCTCGACGCGACGGAATCCGTTTCAAACGCTGCCCCCGTCGCCGCCTGTATCTGAACGATCAGCGCCATCGCCTCGTGCAAGAGCCGCTCGCTCGCCGCGCCGTCGGCGGCAGCAAGATGGTCGCGAAGAGTAATGTTCCCGAGGTCCTCTTGAACGATAACTCCGAGGTCGCCGTCGAAGTCCAAGATATGCGCGACCGGCAGATGCCTGCTCAGGAAAAGGTTGGTGACGTCGAGATATGCCTGCTCGCTCGCGACGAAAGGCTCCGGATAGACGCATGCGACAGCGGTCGTTCCGTCCCAATCGATACGGAAGTACTCGCGCGTCGACGCGTCGCCCGTGATCGGCGTCGCCCCTGTCGGCATTCCGCGCAGTTCAAGAAATTTGGTGAGGCGTTCCGTCTGGGTTGTCATCAGTTGAGAGGGACGACGTAATTCTCGCCCTGAATGTAACCGCGCAGGGCCTTCTCGGGGATCTCGCGGCAGCTGCGGACCATGTCTGCACGAACGATCGCGGCATTCTCAAAGTGCTCGCCCGGTGCGATGCGGACACCGTCGGCGACTATCGTCCGGTATAGAGAGGCGCCGTTGCAGATCGTCACATCGTCCCAGAGAACCGAGTCCTTGATGCTCGCCATCCCCTCGAGACGGCAATTTCGGCCATAATGGACGTCGCCGCCGTGCATCATCGCCAGCGAAATATCGAGATAGCGAGGGATGGTTGACAGCTCGTACCATTCCCCCTCCGCCACATGCGCCGCTACCTTGCCGCCGGATCGAATGTAAGGAATATAAATATCGGTAACCGTGTCAGACCGTACACCCTTAGGGATGAGATCAAATATCGCCGGCTCGAGAATGTGAATTCCCGTGAACATCAGCGGCGACATGATCGCGTGCTCGACATCGCGTAGTTCCGCCTCGCTGACCGGCGTGGCATGCGGGCCGAAACGCGTGATATAACTCCCGTCGGTCTCGACCACTGTAAATTTCTCGCGCTTATGATTCGGCTTTAGGACCATGGTTGCGATCGCTTCCGAACGGCGATGCGCTTCAATTGCGGCCGTGATGTCTATATCCGTGATTATCTTGCCGTTGACCAAGAGGAATGTTTCGTCACCGAGCAGCTGTCGGGCATTGTCCAATGCTCCGCCGGTACCGAGGATCTCGGGCTCCTCGATCGTGTACTCGATATTGACCCCAAAATCGCTTCCGTCGCCCAGAGCATCTATCACGGATTGGGGCTGGTGGTGCAGGTTAACGACGAAATCCTTGATACCGAATCGGGCAATGTACTCCGCGACATAGCCGACAAGCGGCTTGCCCAAAAACGGGATCGCCGGTTTCGTCCTGTCTATCGTCAATGGAAACAGGCGCGTGCCGAAGCCCGCCGCCAATATCATCGCCTTCATAACGGCCAAAAGAGTGATTCTACCTTACCGCTGCCGATTATCCGACTCGTCCGCCGCTATTGGACAAAACGGCGTCGAGTGCCGTAATGTAGCCGATATCTGATCCCGACAGGCCATTCATGGACCAAATCGATATCGGCAAGAACGACCGCAGAGAGATCGTCGGCTGGCTCGCCTACGACTGGGCCAATTCGGCGTTCTTTACGACGGTCGTCACGGTTCTTGCAGGGCCGTATCTAACATCGCTTGCCCAATCCGACGTGGGGAAAGCCGGGGTTGTGATGCATCTGGGCCCGATAGGATCGATAACATCGGACAATCTATTTACATCGACCCTCGGGGCATCGATCCTTCTCCAGGTCTTCCTTCTGCCCGTATTGGGCTCGATCGCGGATTTCACGCCGTACAAGAAGCGGATGATGGCGTTTTTCTGCTATTTCGGCGTGGTCGCGAGTTCACTTCTGTTCTTTATCAGCGGCACGTCCTACCTGTGGGGCTGCCTGTTTCTGCTCATATCAAATATCTGCTTCGCTGCCACGAATGTCTTTTACAATTCGTTTCTGGTCGACATTACGACAGAGGACCTGCGGGATAAGATAAGCAGCTACGGCTACGCGCTGGGATATCTCGGCGGGCTACTGATGCTGTTTCTGAATCTCGGTATGATCCAGGCGGCACCGTCGCTCGGGCTCGACACCGGCACGGCCGTGCGGATATCGATGCTGAGCGCGTCGGTGTGGTGGGGAATTTTTGCTGCGGTCACATTTTGGCTAGTCCGATCTCGCCCGGCAGAGCAAGACGCGAAAGGCCGGAGCTTGGTAAAGGTCGGTTTCTTGGAGCTTTGGCGGACGCTCCGAGAGCTGTTCGGCCTTAAATACACGCTTTTGTTCCTTTGCGGCTATTTGCTTTACAACGACGGCATACAAACGGTCATCCTCAATTCCTCGATCTTTCTGTCGCAGGAACTGTTCATTTCAAAGGGCCTGGAGAGCGATCCGACATTCCTGCTGGGTATCTTTGTGATCGCTCAGATCTCTGCGCTCGTCGGGGCGTTGCTGTTTGAGAGGTTGTCGCGTGTTATTGGCACAAAGCCGACGATAATTGTTAGTCTCGCGATCTGGTCGGCGATAGTGATCTTTGCTTACGGGTTTCTGCAGACAAATTTCCAGGCGCAGTTGATGGCCGTCTTTATCGGACTCGTGCTGGGGCCGACGCAGGCGCTGTCAAGATCGCTCTTTTCGCAGATGATCCCGAAGTCCCGTGAATCGGCATTCTTTGGGCTTTATGAGATATCGGAGAAGGGAACTTCGTGGATCGGGAACCTCGTTTTTGCGGTTGTCGTAGGAACAACGGGCTCGTACAGACAGGCAATTCTGGCTCTGATCGTGTTTTTCGTCGCCGGGATGATCATTCTTGCTGTTACGAACACTACGAAGGCTATTCACGCGGCGGGCAATCTAACGCCGGAAGAGGCGGCAGTTAGCCCGGGGGAAGTCTGAATATTCGTTGACCACGCGTTGCATCTATGCTACCATTCGGTCTTTCAGTGCATCATGTTTAGTAGGACCCGATTTTTTTGCGCGAAATTGCTGAAACAAGCCTTGTCTGGGAGTGTTAACCGACCTGTTTTCAGCATGTTGCGGTGTTTCAACAAGTCCTGAAACATGCTGAAACAAACTGAAACCTGAAACAAGCTCAATGGGTATACATAAACATAACGGACTCAGACAGTTAGGGGCAGCTGATTAACGTGGTACATTACGAATGAGAGGGAGTCTATGACACAGCCGAATGACGGCCGGATAGTGACGATCTTTGGCGGCTCAAAATGCGTCGAGTCGTCAAAGGAGTACGACGACGCAAAGCAGCTCGGGGCCAGCCTGGCGGAAGCGGGATTCACGATATGTACGGGCGGCTATCTCGGCGTGATGGAGGCCGCCTCGCGCGGGGCTCGAGAAAAGGGCGGCCGGGTGTTGGGCATCGTCATGAACCAGTTCCGCCATGAGCCGAACCGTTTTCTGACCGACAAAGTGGCGACGAACCATTTCTATGACCGTCTGCAGAACCTGATCACGCGCTCGGTCGGGTTTGTCGCCTTGCGCGGCGGGATGGGCACTGTCACCGAGGTTTCACTGGTCTGGAACAAGCTGATGACCCGTGTTCTTGCCCCGCGGCCGCTGGTTCTGCTCGGCGATTGCTGGCCGCCCATCGTCGAATGCTGGGAGAAGTATCTCGAGGTCTCGAAGGAGGAAACGTCGCTCCTGACCTTCGCCTCGACGCCGCAAGAGGCGGCTGATATCGTAATAGAAAGATCGCGAGGAGTAGTTGTATGAATTGTCCGAAATGTACCGTCGCCCTGATGGACGGGGCGAAATTCTGTGGTTCCTGTGGTTTTACGATCGCCGCCACGCCCGCTCAGGCACAGGCTCCGGCCGCGGCTGCACCTGCACCTCCTCCGCAACCATCGCAGCAACAGCCGCGAGCGGCAGGCGAGGCTTTTCACTTTGATACTGACGGACGGGGCCAGGGCCGCGGTTATTCCTGGCGGATCGAGCATCAGGGGGCTTTCGCTCTTGCTGTTGTCGATCTGCAGCCCGAACAGACGATCGCCGCCGAGGCCGGCGCGATGGTCTCAATGTCGGCGAATGTGGACCTTCATTCCGAGATGAAAGGCGGCGTATTCGGCGCCCTGAAACGCGCGGTTGGCGGCGAGTCTGCCTTTGTGTCAACGTTTACCGCCCGCGGCGGCCCGGGCGAGGTGACCTTCGCTCCCGGCGCTCCGGGCGATATCGCGGGAATCGAGATGCAGAACCAGATGTTCATGGTCCAGTCGAGTTCGTATCTCGCTGGCGATACTTCGCTTACCGTGGACACGAAGTTCGGCGGCGCGAAGTCATTCTTCGGCGGAGAAGGGCTTTTTGTTCTGCAGGTCTCGGGCGCAGGGCTTCTTCTGGTGTCCTCATTTGGCGCGATCCACCGCCGCGTGCTGCGGCCCGGCGAGCAATATGTCATCGACACCGGCCACCTCGTGGCATGGGAAGGCCATATGCAATACAACATCCGCAAAGCAGCAAAAAGCGGCTACCTGCGCAGCCTGCTGAGCGGCGAGGGAATGGTCGCGGAATTCACGGGGCCGGGCGAGATACTGATCCAGACCCGCAATCTGGCCGCGTTCGCCGGGCTGCTGAAACCGTTTTTCCCGTCACAGGGCGGCGGCGGAAGCAGTTTTAGTTTTGGAAGTTGACGGTTCTTTGACAAGAAAAGGCTAGAAATCGGCCGCCTTTGCGAATTTCTTTTGTCAGGTCCGGCGTGCGCCCCACGCTTTCGGTCCTGACGAGTTTCATTCGCGAGGGTGCTGATGCTTAAGTTAGACATAAGAGTGCCTGTTTTGCTCGGACTGACATGTGTGTTCGGCGTTAATGTCGAGGCGCAGGTCGCCTCCGCGCAGGCGTGGAACAATCCGTATTCGCCAAGCCCTGACGGCCGGGCCAAAACGGTAGAGATCAGCGCCGTGGTGACCCCGCCTGCCATCGCGATGGTAAAAACGGCTGTCGATGCCTCAAAGCGTCGGACCGAATTGCCCTCGATCATCGAGCCCAAGCTCCCGACCGAAACATATAAGGTCGGCGTCGGCGATGTTCTTTTGATCGAGGTAAAGAACGTTTCGCAGGGTGAAGGCTACTACACAGTTCGAGAAAGCGGCACGGTTGACCTCCCGCTGGCCGGCGGCGAGATCATTGTCGCTGACAAGACGGCGGCGGCCGTCGCACGCGAGATCGCTTCGCGGATAACGCTATTTGAAGATCCGCAGGTTGAAGTTTCAGTCCGCGAATACGGCAGCCATAAGGTGACTATCACGGGTCTCGTCGACAGCCCAGGCGAGAGGTCGATGCGGCGAGAGGCGATCCCGCTATTCGTGATCATGGCCGAGGCGGGCGTGCAGCCGACGGCCGGCCGTGCTGTCATCACGAGGGCACCACTGCTTAAGCCGGAGACCTATTCACTTACGGACAACTCAGCGGACGGCGTGCTCGTCTATCCGGGCAACGCGATCGAATTCACCGCAGGCCCGCCGAGTCGCGGGGTCTATTTCGTCGCCGGCAGTGTGGCCGCTCCGGGGCAGAAGGAGCTTGTACCCGGACAAACGCTATATCAGGCCGTCGCGGCGGCCGGCGGGATCAAAGGCTCCGCAAAAAAAGGCTTGATACGCCGCAGAGATGAAAAGGGCGTATTTACGGTGACGGAGTTCAACCTGCGCTCGATCCGTGATGGCAAGGCGGTTGATCCGCCGCTCGCAGCGGGCGATGTTGTGGAAATTGTGAATTGAGGTTATTGTAACAAGCGATTTTATTGTTCAACAATCTTTGTTATAATCGCTGTGCCTTGCAGTGAAGCGCGTCGGGCGGTCGCTGGTCGCAGGATCAGAGGAAAGTCCGAACACCACAGGGCAGCGAGCCGGATAACGTCCGGGCACCTCGCAAGAGGTGACGACAAGTGCAACAGAGAACAGACCAGCCCGAAAGGGTGATGGGTGAAACGGTGAGGTAAGAGCTCACCGGCGCGTGTGGTAACAGACGCGGCCAGGCAAACTCCTCGCGGTGCAAGGCCAAATAGGGAAACGCTATCGAACGGCCCGTTCGATGTCCGAAAGGACGGCGTTTCCGGGTAGGCTGCTCGATCCCGGCGGTAACGCCGGGACTAGATGAATGACCGCCGCCGCTTTTGCGGTGACAGAATTCGGCTTACTCGACGCGCTTCATATTGCAACGGCACCCAAGCGTTCGGCTGTTCAAAATTTAGGAGATAACGTCATCAATATGGCTAACCGTAAAGGTGTATTCATAGGCGCCTATGTGCCCAACGAGCTTAAAGAATCGCTCCGCCGCCGCGCCGCACTCGAGCATCGCACCCTGTCGCAGGAGATCACGCGCATCCTGATCGAAGCTGTGCATGGACAAGGGCTTCCGGCCGGAAGCGTCGACAGACGCGGCACGACGGCCATACCGCGCCGCCGCTCGACCGATCCGCCGATCCGCCGGCGTGCAGAGGACCTTCCGTACATCGCGCCTGAGGGAAAGAAGAAGTAAGCCCTGATGGATAAGAATACCGTTCTGATAGCCGCCATCGCATTGCTCGCGGGCTTCATTGGCGGCTTTTTGCTGGCCAACAACATGAACCGCTCGGAGATGAACGAGCTTCGTGCGGGCGTGCGCCCGGCGGGAAACTCGAACACCGCCCCGGGTCAGCCCGCCGGCGATACACTCAGCCCGGAAGAGATCAGAGCCAAACTTGCCGAGGCTGATGCGAGTCCCGACAACTTTGCGTTTCAAAAGAGTCTCGGCGTCGCGCTCTATCGCTACGGCGCGATGAAGCAGGACCTTGGCGTACTAGAAGAGTCGGTTAGGATCCTGACGCGGGCGAGTTCGCTAAACGCGAAGGATTTTGACGTGCTGATGTCCCTCGGACACGCGCACTTCGATGTCGGCTTCGCAAAGCGTGATCAGAAGCAGTTCGACTTGGCACGTGAGGCCTACAACAAGGCTCTCGCCATTCGGCCGGAGGACGCCGATGTCCGCGCCGACCTAGGCATTTCATACTTCGTCCAGCCGACACCTGATCTCGCGAAGGCAGCCGCGGAATTACAGAAGGTCTCAGAGGTCGACCCAAGCCACGACCGGTCGATGCAATTCCTGGCTGAGATCTACATCAAGCAGAATAAGATCGCAGACGCGGAACGCGTCATCGCAAAGATCAAAGAGATCAATGCGTCGAATCCGGCTGTCGCACAACTCGAGTCTATGGTCGCCGAAGCGAAAAAGGGCGGGCTCGCACGATAGATGCGGGAAGCCCTGTTCATCCTTGCGGTCGTCGCGGTCATTTTGATCCTGACCGCGATCAGATACCGAAAGCAGATCAGCGGGGCGATAGGCCTCGCGAAGGCTCTCAAAGAGGCTCAGCGTCCGGCCGCTATGACGGGAGAGCGAAAGGCCGGAGCTTTGGTCGCGTGTTCAAGGTGCGGCGTGCGGGTTCCCGAAAGCAAGGCAGTATCACTCGGCAGTGGTAAGTACCGCTGCGATCGTGACTGCGTAAAGGTAACCGTTTAGAACCGGCCAAGATACCACTCAATGATCTGGTCGCCCCACAGGATCGCAATGATCGAGCCGATACCGAGGAAAATTCCGAAAGGGATCTGAGCCTGCAGGTCACGGTCCTTTTGTTTGATGATCACACCGATTCCCGCGAGGGCCCCGGTAAAGGCGCCGAGAAAGATGGTCAGCAGCGTCAGCCGCCAGCCAAGCAATGCACCAACGCCGAATAGCAGTTTGACGTCCCCAAGTCCCATCGCCTCGACGCCTCTCAGCGCTTTCCAGAGCGCGCCGACCAGCCAAAGCGAACCGCCGCCGACCAATGCTCCGAACAACGCACCCACGAGGCTGACGGCCCAGACTGGCCAAAACTGCAGGCTGCTGATCGGTTGATGGAGCGTATCTGAAAAGACATAACCGAACGCCGCCGGCAGCACGACCCGGACGACTAATGCGATCACGAACATCGGATAAGTGATCACATTCGGCAAGATCATGTGCTCGGCGTCGATGAACACGAGCGCGATCATCGCCGCGGTAAAGGCGAGGGCGACAGGCAGGAATACCGTCAGCCCGATCTGCCAATAGACGAGGCAGAACAGCAACGCGGTGAGCAGTTCCACAGCGGGATAACGCCATGAGATCTTTGCCCTGCAGCTCGCGCATTTACCGCCGAGCATCAGCCAGCCGAGGATCGGTACGTTGTGCCAGGGTTTGATGCCGGTATCGCAATTAGGGCATTTAGAGGAAGGGAAAAGCGACTTCTCGTGCGGCACGCGATAGATGACGACGTTCAGGAAGCTGCCGATGCACGCACCGATGACGAATACGAGGCCGCAGATCAATAGTTCAGGCATGGAATTCAGAAGGGAACCGCCTTACCAGGCGGCAATCAATATTAACCTATATGTGACCAGGATTACACTTTATTTATCGCCCGCTTGCTGTAAGATATTGTCGTAAAGGAACCTCAAACCCGTGAAACCTACAGACATTTCCGACCCTGAATACTTTCACAAGGTCGTAGACTGCCAATACGCGTGTCCTGCTCACACGCCGGTGCCCGAGTACATCCGCCTGATCGCCGCCGGCCGCTACACCGAGGCGTACATGATCAACTGGGATTCTAATGTATTCCCGGGGATCTTGGGACGAACCTGCGACCGCCCGTGCGAACCTGCGTGCCGCCGTGGCCGTGTGGAAGAAGAGCCCGTCGCCATCTGCCGCTTGAAGCGCGTAGCCGCGGACTTTCGCGACGACCCGCTGCCGCTGATGCCGCAAGGGCCTTTTGCACCGAACGGCAAGAAGGTCGCTCTCATCGGTGCCGGTCCGGCGAGTTTGACCGTCGCACGCGATCTCGCGCCGCTGGGCTACGAAGTCCATCTTTTCGACGAGCAGTTTAAGGGCGGCGGGTTCATGCTCACGCAGATCCCTTCATTCCGTTTGCCGGAGAAAGTACTGGACGAAGAGGTCGATTACATCCTTCGCTTGGGAATTCACACGCATTTCAAGAATTACGTCTCGTCTCTAAAAGAAGTCCTTGAACAGGATTACGACGCCATCTTTGTCGGCACCGGTGCTCCGCGCGCACGCGACCTGCCTGATCTTCCGGGCCGTCAGGAAGGCGACGCGAACATTCACCTCGGCATCAACTGGCTTCAGAGCGTTGCTTTTGAACATACGACAAAGATCGGCAAGACCGTGATCGTCCTCGGCGGCGGCAACACGGCGATGGACTGCTGCCGCACCGCTCGTCGTCTCGGCGGCGAAGACGTCAAGGTCATCGTCCGTTCCCCCTTCGCCACGATGAAAGCCAGCCCGTGGGAAAAAGAAGACGCGATGCACGAGGACATCCCGATCATCGACAATCACGTGCCCAAGGCGTTTGTCGTCGAGCCTGTGACTGGAGCGCAAGCGTCTCGCTTGCCTGCCGGCGAGGCTTCCGACGCCGGCGGTCTTCGCGACGAAGCGTCGCTCATTGCAAGCGGGGACGCTTGCGCTCCAGTCCGCCTCGTAGGCATGATGTTCCAAAAAGTCGAGGCCGTTTACGACGAGAACGGCAAACGCTCGCTCGTCCCCACCGGCG
>CAZWSK010000086.1:0-10196 GCA_964636445.1 uncultured Chloracidobacterium sp. | reverse complement strand
TGGCGGACACGACAAACCCGGACGAAAAGCGTGCGACGATAATCGGCGAATTCAACGAGAAATTCGCAAATCCGTACGTCGCGGCCGAACGCGGTTTTATCGACGAAGTGATCGAGCCAAAGTTCACGCGGCCAAAGCTGATCAAGGCGTTGTCGTTATTGAAGAACAAGCGCGACACAAATCCGCCGCGGAAGCACGGGAATATTCCTTTGTAGGGCGAGGTTTTTCATCGCGTAGCGATGTTTGATTGTAGCCGTGGGTGAAACCCACGGTCAGGGGCCAGCGAGGTTCCCGTCGCGTAGCGACGGTTGATCCGGACGCATTTCAACCGTCGCCTACGCGACGGACATTCCATGTTGACGAGCTTTCCGTGGGTTGTCACCCACGGCTACAATCACTTGATCGCTACGCGATCATTCCTGTCACCGGTGACTTCATTCGCTTAATGTCCGAACTACCGACACGCCCGACCGCGACCTATATCGATCTCGACGCTCTGGCGCATAATTTTCGCGTATCAAAGCAGTTCATTGGCGACGACGTCAAATACATGGCCGTCGTCAAGGCCGACGGCTATGGCCATGGTGCCGTTGAATGTGCGGTGAGGCTGGAATCGGAGGGTGTTGATTGGTTCGGTGTCGCGATACCTGAGGAAGGTGTCGAGCTGCGTCAGGCGGGCATTACCAAACCGATCTTGTGTCTCGGTTCGTTCTGGCCGGGGCAGGAACAGCTCATCGTCGAGCACGGCCTGACACCGGTGATATTTAGTCTCGACACGGCACGGCGGCTGTCGGAATTTGTCGGCGGCCGCGGCGTCGACATTCACGTAAAGATCGACACAGGCATGGGCCGCGTAGGCGTGAGATGGCCCGAGGCCAGAGCGTTCGCCAGCGGACTGAAGGCGTTCTCAAATCTGAATATCGTCGGCATAATGAGCCATCTTGCCTCGGCCGACGATCCGGCACAGGACGAATTCACCGCCGTTCAGATCGAGCGTTTTGATGCTGCCATCGCGGCGTTTGAGCAGGAAGGCCACGCTCCGACCGTCTTTGATATCGCAAACTCGCCCGGCTCGGTCCGATGCTCCGCGTCGCGGCGAGGTATGGTGAGGCTCGGCGGCGCCCTTTACGGACTGTTGTCCGACATTCTGCCGGGCTCGTCCCAGAGGCCGCAACTGCGGCCTGTATTGTCGCTTCGCTCGCGTGTGGCGCACATCAAGGATGTACCGGCGGGCGAAGGGCTCGGCTATGGGCAGACGTTTCATACAGCACGTGATTCGCGGATCGCTCTCGTGCCGATCGGGTATGCCGACGGATATCCGCGAGCTATGTCTAACGCCGGACGGGCCGTCATTAACGGGCAGTTCGTTCCCGTGGTCGGCCGCGTGTCGATGGACTGGACACTGCTGGACGTAACCGACATCGAAAGAGCCGCGATCGGCGACGAAGTTTTCCTGATCGGCGGTGACGGCGACGTGGCAGTAACCGCGGCCGACCTCGCCCGCGAACTCGGCACGATCGGCTACGAGATCACATGCGGCATCAGCCCGCGCGTGCCGCGGGTTTATGTCGGATAGCTCCGCGGCTCTCCGCGTTTCTTCTCTGTGTTTCCGGACGCCGAGGGTTCGCCGAGGGCGGGGAGAGAGGGCGAGTGTTTCAATGATCAACGGCTTTGAATGGAAACGCTTCTTCACACGTATCTATGACGTGTCGTTTGAGGCCGATATCTTCAGCCGCGCGGCGCAAGTCGCATTTTATTTCTCGTTCGCTATCTTTCCGCTGCTGTATTTCCTCGTTTCGCTTTTCGGGATAATGCTCGAAACCTCGGATGGCCTGCGCAGTGAGCTTTTCGGGTATCTGCGGCAGATCCTGCCGTATTCGGTGTTTGACCTCGTCCGACGAACGGTGGAAGAGATCGTCGAGAACAGCTCAGGCGGAAAGTTAACGCTCGGCCTCGCCGTTACGTTGTGGTCGGCATCGGCAGGCGTCGACGCGATCAGAACGGCGCTTAATTCGATCTACGGGTTCGTTGACGAACGCGCTATCTGGCGCACGAAGCTGCAGTCGCTGATGCTGACGCTCGTTATCAGCGCTCTGACGGCCCTGATGCTCGCCATTGTTTTCTATGGCTGGCAACTGGTTCAGTTCGCCACGGCCGCGGTCGGGCGCGAGATCACTTCCCCGCTTCTGCTCGTCGCGATCCAATGGGTGTCGATCCTCGCGGTGATGCTGTTTGCATGCGAGCTGATCTACAACATGCTGCCGGCGTTCAAGAAATTCCATTGGACATGGGCCTGGCCCGGCTCGGTCGTCGCTATCGTCTTTTGGGTGCTGCTGACCGGCGGATTTCGAACTTATCTGAGCTATTTCAACAGTTATAACAAGGCCTACGGCTCGCTGGGGGCGGTGATGATCATGATGCTGTGGCTCTACTTAACGTCGTTGGCGTTGATGATAGGCGGGGTCATAAATTCGGTGCTATTCCAGATGCGGACCGAGGCGAGCGAGACGAAATGAAGAGCGGCAGTTTGCCCCGCATGCCCTTGGTCGAATGGGCGTTCCTCGGCCTGATATTTTCGCTCCCTTTCGCTAGGCCGAATATCTATCTGCTCGGGAGCTCGGTCGTCGCGCCGGACCTTATCTTCCTCGTGTGTGCGGCGGCGCTCGCGGCTGCGTTGTTGTGGAGGCGTACTTCGCTGCAGCTCGACCGCATTTACGTGTACCTAATAGCATTCGCCGCGGCCATTGCCGTTTCTGCAGCACTTTCGACGGACGTTGGCATGAGTCTTCGTCGGATGCCTGCCGAATTGTATCTGATATCGCTGCCGGTGCTGGTGATAAATGTCGTCCGAGATGAGCGGATGCTGACACGCATCTTTGCGATTTGGATCGTCGCGTCGGCGATCGCCGCGGCTGCCTCAGCGTGGACCGCAATATCGTTTTTTGCGGGTTGGGAGAATGCTCTCGCGACATTCGCGATGCATCATTACGGAACGCTGCCGCCCGGTAATTATCCGCGGATACAGGGCACGTTCGAGTACCCTGCGATGCTGTGTAATTACCTTACCGTCGGGCTGTTTGCCGCGTTGGCATTCCGCCGTGCGGAGAGGCTGAATACCGCGGTTTTCGTTTCGTTACTCTCGCTTTTTTTGGTAGCGATATTATTCACGCTCACGCCCGGTATCGGCGGCGTGCTGGCGGGATTGGGACTATGGACGTACCTGTGCGCACGTTCGGCCGGTTTGGGAAGGAAGCTTGCCCTCGCCGGGGCGATCGCATTCGTTGTTGCGTTGGCCGCAGTTTCGTCGATCACGCCATTTGGTACGGCGGGGCCGGTCTATTTTTCTATGGGCGGCTACGACATCAGGCCGACCGCACGGATGCTCGCATGGCAGCAGGCGTGGGCGACGTTTGCCGGTGATCCGCTATTCGGCCGCGGCGTCGGGCTGCCCGTGGTGAACCTGCCGTATCAACTCCCTGCAGGAGGCTGGTCGCTCATTACCGACGCCCATAACGTCGCCCTGAATGTCGCTGCCCAAACAGGTTTGCTGGGCATTGCCGCTCTCGCTTCGCTCGTGTACGCCGTGATGCGGCGCTCATCGTGGTTGACTACCGATTGCTCGGGCATTGGTGCCCTGCGGATATCGATGAGTGTTGCGTTAGTTTCTTGTCTGTTGATCCAGGGGATCGCGGGATCATTCGAGAACGCGCGTCATGTGTGGGTGCTGATCGGCCTGATCGTCGCGGCAGACAGGATCACGCGGATCCCGCAGCCGACAGAAGAGCCTCGCGCATAGCACCGGCTGTTCGCCAACGCATCTCGGGCTGTTTTGCCAGAGCAGTCTCAATGACAGCAGCGACATGTTCAGGTACTTCAGGCATCCGACTGCGAATGGGCACTACGGGCCGTTCGAATATGGCTTTAACGGTTTCGGCGATCCCGGCCTTGGGTGCTATGTCGAGAGCGTGAGCTCCGGTGAGCAAGCTATAGGCCGTCATGCCGATCGCATAAATATCGGATGGCGGCCGAACTTCTTTGAAATCCCGGATCTGTTCCGGAGGCATGTAGGCGATAGTGCCCGCCACATCACCGACCATCGTGACGCCGGACATGCCGGTTTCCTTAAAACTCTTTGACAAACCGAAATCGGTCAGCTTTGCCACGGAGCCCGGAAAGTCGCCTGCAACGAGAATGTTCTGTTCCTTAATGTCGCGGTGGACGAAGCCGAGATTGTGTGCAAAGTCTAGGGCGGCCAGCGTCTGTTCGACGATCTGGACGGCCTCGCGGAAATCGAGCTTCCCGCCGCGGTGGCGGGCGAGACGCGATGCGTCCATTCCTTGGATGAACTCGGTGACGAGATAAACGAGCCCGTTGTGGGTGCCGTGTTCGACGTATTGAACGATGTGCGGATGTTTTAACGACGCGGCGACCTCGATCTCCCGCATGAAGCGTTTTATCGATTGCTCACTGACGGCAACTTCAGGAAGCAGGGTTTTTATCGCGACGGCCCGGCCGTCGGCCTCGGAACGGCCCAGCATTACGCTGCCCATACCGCCCTGCCCGATCACGCGGATCATCTGGTAGTTCGGTATCGGCTGCGGGTTTGTCTTGAGCTTTTCGCGGCAGTCGTCGCAGATGAATGACAGCCTCGCCTCGGGGTGCGTCGCCTCGACGGCTGCGGGGACGCTGCAGTTCAGGCACGTGACATGGACGACCGACGGATGGCTTCCTTCGATCTTAGCCGTCGTTTCAAAGTCCTCGAGCCCCGTCGTGACCTCGACCTCGAGCACCGTCTCACCGCCCTGGATGCGATCGCCGCTCTTGAGGTGGGCCTCCGCGACGCGGACGCCATTTACGTAGGTGCCGTTGGTAGAATTCAGGTCGCGCAGAAACGCCTGCGGGGGCGCGATCTCTATCAGGCAATGATGCCGGGAAAAGAACCTGTCGTGAGGCAGGCAAAACTGCGCGTCCTCGCTTCGGCCGATCAGGAACGTGTCGTGCTGATCAAAGCTGAAGTCACGGCCGACTTGCGGCCCGGCGACTACGTGAAGTGTGACTCGCATTGCGTAACTTGTTCAGTTGTTCATCAGCCCGCCGCCGATCATGGCGATGCCGTAGATGATGATGAACAAAATGTACAGCGCCAGCGATACCGCTCCCATGATAATGCCGCCTATCGCCATACCGCGGCCTGTGTAGAGGTCAGGCTGCTTGTCCGCGCGGCTTTTGGCGATAATGCCGGTGATCAGGGCCGCCGGCGCCAGGACCAGCGCCAGCGAGCAGCACCAGCCGACCGTTAGACTCGAGATGCCAAGAATTAGCGAAACGACCGCAAGGGTCGAACTCGCGGGCATCGGATAGCTGCCGAATTGCTGCTGCTGCACGCCCGCCGGCTGCCACTTTTGGGGCGGCTGGGCGGTGGGCTGCTGATTTGGCCAACTTGTCGGATTTGTGACACGAGACTGATCTAGCAGGATCGTTGGCGGCGTGTCGTCCGCATAGCGCGAGGCCGGCGGCTCCTGCGAAAGCGACGTCAACAGCTCACCATCCTCGAGGCAAAAATTCAGCGACGGATCGCTATACGTCTTTTGGCAACGCGGGCACTGTTTCATATGAATTGAGAATTGAGAATCGAGAATTGAGAATCAAGAGTCCGCCCACACACGTCTTGTGTCTTCATTCTCCATTCTCAATTCTCAATTCTCCACTATTTCCTTATTTCCAGGTCCTTAAAGCCGATCTTGATGCCGTCGCCCGCGTAGAGGCCCACCACACCACTGGAATAGCCGTACACATTTTTGATGGAGTTTACTTTTTTACCGTTGATGTAAATATCGACTGAACCGCTCTGGTCGCGAACCTCCAGTTTGTTTTCAGAACTGCCGTCTAGAATGGCGTCTGACTTTGTCCAGTTGACGACCGCCGTCTCTTTTTTGGGTTGGTGATGAACTATGCGGTAACGTTTTTTCTTCGAATCGATCAGCAGTGCATAGCCCTGCTCGAGCGGTGTGGTCTTGCTGTGGAACACGAGGCCGTAGCCAAGATTCGTCGAGGCGTCGTCGATGTTGCGAACGGTCACGGACGTGTCCGCGCCGACCGTCTTTTGATCCTCGGTCCCGGCGAGGACATAATAATACCCCTTCATCCGCGACGACATCTTAAATTCCCCGTCAGTGAACTCCGTATTGCCGAAGGCGGCTGAGTCCTGTTCCCATTTAGCCAGGTCGAGCTTCGTCGAAGAGGTGCGGCCGCCGTTCGTCGTTGAGCTGTTCGTGTCGTTGTTGCTAAACCCGGAGGAGTTGGTGTTCGACGAGCTATTGTTGGCCTGTCTCGCCTGCTCCTGGCTCCCGAGGTAGATCAGGCCCGCGAATCCGCCGCCGCACACCAGAACCAATACGCCGAGTATCAGCAGTACCCAGACCCACGCCTTAGAGGACTTCTTTGGCGGCTGCATTGAATATGGCTGCTGGCCGACGTTCCAGCCGGATTGCGCGGTCTGTCCCTGCGGCTGGCCTTGCGTCGGGAACGGCTGCTGCATCTGAACCGTCGGCGGCGGCGTGCCGGCCATCTGGGTCAGCGTCGAGCCGTCCTCGAGACAGAAATTCAGGTTATCGTCGGCGTATGTCTTTTGGCATCGCGGGCAAATCTTCATCGCTAAATGTCCCCGTTTGTCGGTCTAGGTTGGAACGAAATCATTATAACCATAACGGGTGGGAAACGCGACTATTCGAGTTCTCGCAGCGCGGCGCGGCTGCTATGTAGAGCCGCGGCTCAGCCGCTCTATTTGCGGAAAAGCTCTGCTTTTCCGGGATCGGCTCTAACTCAGTGCGGCTACGCCGCCGCCAGTCCTTTGATAGGACCCTTGGGTTGCTTTTTGACCGATGGAGACGCGGCCGAGCGGCGGCATAGCCGCGCCTACTTGGGCCGATGATCGGAAAAGCAGAGCTTTTCCGCAAATAGAGCGGCGGAGCCGCGACTCTCTAGTTCAACACGCACCCACTCCGATGCGGCTACGCCGCCGAACGCCATTTGATGTTGAGATGGTCAGTTATTAGCGGTTCGTTTTCGAACGGCCTCCGATGCCACAGCCGGGCGCTGGAATATAAATACTCATCAGGATGCTCGACCAGGCCTTCTTTCACAGGATTGAGATGTAGGTAGCTGATCTTTTGCAAGAATGCATCCTCGCCCGTGATCCGCATCGCGTTCGGGTGATGCTCGTAGACCGAGTGCTTATGCTTCTTGCCTCGTTCCTCGATCCGAAGTTTCGCGAGCGAGCTTTCATGGCCATTGTCTTTTAGGAAATCAATTATGCGCTTGGCCGAGATGCCATTCAGGAATCGCAGCGTATCAGCGATCGACCGGGTGCTGTCCGTGATCACGTGCGAATGGTCCGGCATGATGACGTAGGCAAAGATCATCATCCCTGCGGAGGTTCGGGCCTCGTTGAAAGCCTTTGCGACAACGGCCTTTATTGCATTTGTTTGGAATATTGGAAGTCGGTTGTGGGCGACCGATGTTAGGAAGTACGCAGGGTTGTCTCTCGATACTTGGAACATTGGTCGGACGCGGCGGCATAGCCGCGATTACTGGTGCACATTATCGGAAAAGCGGAGCTTTTCCGCAAATAGAAGCGGCAGAGCCGCGATGCAATCTCGCCCATCTCAACCCAACGTCAATCCGCACTTACCGCAAAACCTGATATGCGGCGGGTAGGATGTGTTGCAGCGGCGGCAGAGGCGGGTGACTTGTTGGGGTTGGCCTGCGAAGTATTGGGGTTGGGTCGTCGGGGCCTGGTTGTAGGACGGCGGCTGGCTGGCGTGGATGTTGCCGGCGGGGATGTTCATACCGCAGCGGCCGCAAAAGCGGGAGTTTGGTGGCAGAGGGGCCTGGCAGCGGGGGCAAGGGAAGCCTGACGGTGCAGCGTCGCCGGCGCTGACCATTACGAAACGGCCGCCGCCGCAGCGGCCGCAGAATCGGACGCCCTCGGCGAATCGCGAGCCGCAATTTGAGCAAGCGACGATGCCGGGCATTACGCTCGACGGCGGCGCTCCGCTAGAGCTTGCTCCCTGTGACGAGGAGGGCTGACTTCCCTGCGGCGCTCTCAATTGCGCCTGTATCACTTGTTCCTGCGCGCCGTCGCGGACCTCGATGACGCGTTCGTCGTCGCGTTCGCCTGCCTTTGATACGCGGAGAATGTGCTCGCCCGGTGGAATGTCGGTCAGAACGACACGGCCTGAGCTGCCGACGCTCGCCTTGCGTTCGTCGTTTACGTAAACCTCGGCGTTTACAGGTGCGAGGACCACGAGCCGCGACATTCCCGCACGTTTTGCCTCGGTCACGTCCTCCGCAGCCTCTTCGAGTTCGGTTATCCAATCTCCAACCGACGGCGGCCGGTCGGACGGCGCGATCTCGAGCGAGCGCATGATCACACGATCGACGTCGGCCGGAATGTCTGTGCGGATCGAGGAGAGCGGCGGCGGCTTGTGCATGATCTTTTGCATCACAAGCTGCATCAGGTCGCCCGCGAACGGCGTTTTGCCGCCGAGCATCAGGTACGCGATCGTTCCCAATGCGTAAAGGTCAGCGCGTTTATCGACGCCCATTTCAGGCTGCATCTGCTCGGGCGACATGAACTCGGGCGTGCCGATAATGCCGCGGCTCGACGGCGTGGCTTTTGAGCTGATGTCGGTGACGGTCTGGTTGACGATCTTTGCCAGGCCAAAGTCGCCGACCTTTACAAATCCGTCGCCCTTGCCCTTCATTATGAAAATGTTCGCGGGCTTGAGGTCGCGGTGGAGAATTCCCAGCTCATGCGCCGCTTCGACGCCGTCGGCGATCTGTCTTAAGAGATGAACCGCGCGTTTGACGGGCAGGGTTCCCTCTCGGCGCAGCAGCTTATGCAGCGTCTCGCCCTCGACGTATTCCATCACGAGATAGAACACTCCGTCGGGTGTCTCGCCAAAATCCGTTACGCTGACCGTGTTCGGATGCTGAATGGACGCCGCGGCCTGCGCTTCGCGTTCGAATCGCGCGATGGCCTCGCCCTCCGCGAGGTCGTCGCTCGAAAGTATGTCCTGGCGAACGGTCTTTACGGCGAGCTTTTTTGTGGCAAATTTTCGGTCGTTGGCTAGAAATACGTAGCCCATCGCCCCGCGGCCGAGCCGGCGCTCGAGCTGATATCGGCCGTCGATCAAGGGCGGCCCGGGCATCGCGTGCCGCGTGTCGGTCCCGTCGACCAGGCACGCCGCCACATCGTCAGCATAGACCAATTCGCATTTTGGGCATTCCTTCATGGGTCAACAGGTATTGTCGGCGCAAAGGGCGCACGAATGCAATGCCGGTGCTCTCAGAACGCCCTAAAAGGGTGCCGCTTGCGTTCGAGCCTTTTTTCCTTTGCGGATTGGCGGCTTTGCGGGGGGATTTTCCCGCGAAGACGCAAAGCCGCAAAGAAAGATTCGAAGGCCGATCAAGACTGATCCAGCAGATCGCGGCGCCTGGTTTCGGGCTCTTTGCTAAGAAAACCGCGTTTGCTATACTGTCACATTGATTTGGGTCGATAGCTCAGTTGGTAGAGCAACGGACTCTTAATCCGTGGGTCGCAGGTTCGATCCCTGCTCGGCCTACCAGATCATATGCAGAAGCCCCTTTTGCGGGCTTCTGCATTTTTTTGTCAATTTGTGACGCGAGTCACGTCTTTTTCGTAATTTCGTGAACACTGTTTACAGGTGAAGCGGACAAGTATGGTGTCAGAGCCGCTCGCACACGTTGTTTCGTGCCGGAGCCTCACCGGCGCGAGGTTGAAATTTTCGATGACACTTGGCTTACCCACATAGCCAATTGGGATCTGCCGGCCTGACGACAGCTTGCTTTCCCAGAAGGGAGAAGAAGATGAGACATCAGTATAAATATAAAGCCGCTCTATTTGTATTCTTTTTGCTCGCTGTCACGGGTGCGAGCTTCGTCGTGTTCGGACCGGCGGCCGAGACGACTCAGATCTCTACGGCATCTGCGACAGGCGAAGAGCCTGCCGCCGAGGCAATGCAGACGGCTACCACGCTCATGACCGAGACCGCAAAGGCGGCATATGGTCGTTTGCCGATACATTTTGAGCCGAACGTCGGCCAGACCGACAAGAGCGTAAAATACGTCGCCCGCGGCAATGGATATTCCCTCTTCTTGACAGGTTCTGAGGC
>CAZWSK010000085.1:0-10439 GCA_964636445.1 uncultured Chloracidobacterium sp. | reverse complement strand
GATGTTTGATACTGCGGCGCCAGGAAGCCCGCGCCTGATGGCGGATCTGTGTTTCCGGCGATCGAGCTGTTCACATAGGGAGCTATGACGAGGTTTCCTTGGATGGTGCCGTTTCCGCCGCCGGAGCGGATAACGCCTCCCTGGCCGGTGACGATTATCAATCCGTTGAAGCCAAACTTGCCATGCAGCGTTAAGGTGCCTGTCACAACGAGTATTCCGCCGCCGTCGGCAGGACCGAGCGTGCAGTTCCCGTCACAGAATGTAATTCCGGTCGCGGTCGCATTGTCGCCCCAGGTCGACGGATTTACACCGCTCGGGAAATAGCGGCCAGTCGGATTTGTCGGGTCCGCTGAATTAAGGGCCACGTTGTACAAGGCCCGCACTGCAGCGTCCGTCGCCGCCGGCGATTGCAGCCATGACGGCATTTCGTTAGTCACATTCGACGGTACGCCGATGACATTGTCCGTCAATTTTCCGCCGACAGCTGCGACCACGGCGTCCAGGTTCAGGTCGTCACCAGTTATCGGATCGATGTTGCCGGTCACGCCGATGGGCGGTATGATGTCGGTCGACCCTCCGGCCGCGTCTTGCCCTGAATAGAGCATGGCGTTCGAGTTGCCGGGAGCGAAGAGGAACGTCGTCGCAGGGTTGGTCGTACTCGGCGGACCTACGAGCGTGATCGTTGCCGGGGCCCCGAGGCCGTTGAAATAATTATTCTGGATTATCGCTTCAAGCTGTTTTCGCGCGCCGCGCGGGCCGTAGCCCGTCGATTTAATGAGCAGTCGGGCGGGCGGCGAGGCCGAGAAGGTGCCGGCGACGTTCAGCGGTTGGCCGCTCACGGCCATCGTTCCTTCATACCCGTACGGCTGGGCTCCGGTCTGCCGCATTACAGCTCCGGGAATATTCAACGCGATGTCGCTCCCGCGAATATCATAGGTCTGTGAGTCAAATATGATCTTTGGCGGGTCTACATAGGGAAACGCGTTCATCTGGATAAAGCCCCTGACCACGCGTGACGCCAAGACCGGCGTAGACATATTTATTACTATCTCAAATCGGTTGAGTGCCGGTATCGGCGCTCCGGTGCCGAAGCGAGTGTAGGTGAACGTTCCGAAGTTGGTAGCGGCGGGCGACGCGCCGTTGACACTTAAGCTTGTGACGGCCGCCGGCGTATATTTGATCTCCACCCTGTTTGCCCCGGTCCCATACGTCCTTTTCGCCGCGTCAGTTGCATCGTGGTCAAACAGCATCCCTGAAGTGCTGAACGTGATATTCGAGCCGGTATTGTCGGGGTCCGCGAGCTCGAGCGAAAATGCGTTTCCCGTCACGGGACTGTAAGGAGTTCCCGGCGGGCCCAGTTTGACTCGGTCTGTCGCGACCGGATCATATGCGATCCAGCGCGAAAGCCGAGGCGGCAGCGATGATTCTCCCGGCACGTTGGATGTCGCCGGCGTAAGTGCTCGGGAATAGTTGATCGAGTTGGCCTTGTTGTAGTCCGTCAGGCCCGAATTAAGAAGGGGAGACGGAGCAACGTCGCATGGTGATACTGCCTGTGTACATTTGAATCGAAGGACGTTGATCGCGGACTGAAGCCCGCTTTCCGCCGCATTGTACGCCTGTTGTTCGGCCGTTGTGTCGGTTATGTTTTGTGTGTTTTTTGATGATTCCAGAAGAAGGCCTGTGACTCCGACTAGGAGGAGGAACGTTACCATCAATGCCATGACAAGGGCCGCCCCTCGTTCGCTGGATCGTCTGGAAGCTATTGTGGATGTGGGTTTCATGATGGTCTCCTGATCTAACATCAGTATTGCTGGAGCATATAGTTTGCGTTCCGCAGCGTGACGTCAGATGTAAAGGTCACAGTCCCTGGATTCGCTTGCCCGGCCACCGGATCTAACTGGACGACCACCGTGATGATCACGCGTCCCGTGGCGGCGGTCGGGACTGAGGTCGTCGTCGTGGCAGAAGTTCCGGCGGTGTAGTTCACATATTCAAAATTGACGCTGCTGATCCTGTTTACGACGACTGATTTTTTCGGCGCCGGGGCGACGGCGTTCACGTCGTAGCGCACGATCGAGGAAGTCGAGGTGTCGAGATAATACGCGACATCTTCGCCGGGATCGCTGGTCGCTCCGGCATTAGGCGCCGAATACGCGAGCGCGTTCGTAACATTCGACCGGACACGTATCCGGTGTGCGTCGGAGTCGGCCAAAACGATCCCGTTACTTGCTGTTCGTGTGTCGGGGTTGTAGAGGCCAAATCCGGAATTGGCGATCTCGCGCGAGATCACGTTCAGCACCGCCTGGGCTGACGTGAGAGCGTCTGTCTTGCGGCTTTCACGATTTCGCACGCCCATAGCACGAGAAAACAGCATCGAGACGGTCCCCATGAGGACGAGCATTATCGTCATCGCTACCAGAAGTTCCAGCAACGAGAATCCGCCTTCCCGGTTACGTGCTTTCTTAGCCATGCTGGTCAATTTCCTCTTGTCCTCCGCATTACGATGACGGCAGGAATCGCTGTCTGCCATCCCGGGCTCGGCCGCTCGAGCGCGACCGTTACGGTGATCTCTTTGAGCGTCGAATTACCATTGATCTGGACACCGTCCGTGAAAGGATCGTCGTCGACGCTACTTGAGATCTTAAATAGACCGCCATTTGGAGCCGTCACATTTTTCTTTGGCTTAACACCGCCGAGCAACTCGTCGTCGGTCTTTGTCGCGGAGAATTTCTTACTGCGCAGGTGCTCTGTCTCCTGCTGCAAAATGGCCAAGGACTGCGTGCGGGTCGCGTTTCCGGCGTTGTAAAGTATCGCGAAGGTAAACGCCTCCGCAACCGCCAGCAATCCCACGAGAATGATGACCATTGCGATAGTCGTCTCGATCAGAGAGAACCCCTCGTCGGACCCGCGCGTCGGCGGGAACGGGGCCGCCTTCTCAGGCGATCGCTGGGTTTTCTTTAGAGTGAAAGATGGCATATCAAATGGGTTGGACTGAGGTGCAGTCAAATTTGATATCTACGGCCCGCACTTTCCGTTCTTCCCGACAAACCAAGGTGCGGCGCACAGACATTTCGGTGGGCTGCCCGGACGCTGATTTAGGACGCAGGCCGGTAATGGAGCAGGCGTCGGACTCACGCTGGGGATCGGGGTCGGACTGACTCCCGGAATCGGGGTCGGGCTCGACTCGGGCGTCGGGGTGGGCGACGGCGTGGGTGAGGGTAACGGGGTTGGGGCGGGAGGTGCGCCCTCCCAAATGGCTACATTAGGATTGATACCGACGTTGGCTGCTACGGTCGATATCGTTGGGTCCGTCACCCAGGGCAGGGTGTCCGCTCCACCGACCATCGCTACGGTTCCGGTCGGCGAAATATAGATAGCGCTCGAATTTGAATTTGTCGCCGTGGCGGCCGTACAGCCCGCACCGCAAAATAGGACATGATCGGTCGGCTCGCCGTTGTAATCTCCGATGATGGCGTGTCCCTTCCGGTCAAACGCTATCGAGAGCGGGAGGGTTATGCCCGCCGGCAGGATCATTCTGACGCCGGACGGGCCCCCAAAATTGACGATCCGGGTGTCATTCGCGTCAATGATCCCATTCTGATCCATGTCGGTCGTTACGGAATATGACGTTTCGTCAATGATCGCTACGGTCGCCATCGTGTCGGTGTGGCTGGCGCGACGCTTTACCGAATCGAAGCGAGCCCGCTCGAGGTTGACCTTGAATTCACGGGCGACATTTTGACGATTTAGGTTCGTCGCCGCACCGCCAAACCGCGATACCGCCGCCGTCGCTATGATGGCGACGATCACGAGCACGATCAATATTTCAATGATCGAGGCTCCGAGTTCCTGATTGTGGAAGCGCGTTCTCATAGAGGAGGCTGAGAAAATAATTGGCCGGAGAACCCGGCCCAAGTCTTGTCCATAATAGCACACTGTGTTGTAAAAAGCTAGTATTTAGTAATCATTGTTAAACGTATATAAATGCATTAATTTTGGTCGCGCCACGCAAAAGGCGGGCGGCCTGATGGACGATCGATCTCGCTGGGGCGAGTTAACTAAAACAACGCTCTGGAACGTTTTCGAGGGTATTCTTCATCAGCATGTCGACAACGGCATTGAAGTCGCCGCCCGATTCCTCATAAACGCGAAGTTGTTCATCGGCGGAGGTCCCGCGGTCCAGGATCGTGTGGATATGCTCGATCTCGTGGCGTGAGCCGAGCGGAGTGACGACCGGCTCGACGAAATCCAGAAGCTCACGGATGAGATCCTTGACCGGAACCTCTTTCTGTTTGCCTAGGTCGAGCAGCTTGCCGTCGAGCCCGTATCGTATCGCTCGCCATTTGTTTTCGAGAATGAGACGCCGGTGGTAAATGCGAAAGCCCAGATTCTCGTCGATCAACTGGTGGAGCCGCGCGACGATAGCCTGAAATAGGGCCGCAATCGCGATCGTGTCATCGACGCGCGTCGGAATGTCGCAAACACGAAATTCGAGCGTAGGGAATTTGTAGTGCGGCCGCACGTCCCACCAGATCTTCGAGCCGTCCTGAATGCAGTTCATGTGAATGAGCAGGTCGAGGTAGCTCTGATACTGCTGATAGGACTCGAAATGATCGGGTATCTCTGTGCGAGGAAATTTCTTGAATACTTCGGACCGGTACGATTTTAGGCCCGTGTTGTGGCCAAGCCAAAACGGCGACGACGTCGTCATCGCGAGGATGTGCGGCAGGAAGTAACGGGCCGCGTTCATGATATGAATGCGCCGCTCGATATCAGGCACGCCGACGTGGACGTGCACGCCAAATATCAGCAGCGAGCGCGCTACCATCTGGAGCTCGTCGACGAGCAGCTTATAACGATCACCGTCGTATATTTGCTGTTCAGACCATTTGGAGAAAGGATGCGTGGAGGCGGCGACGATCGCCATGCCTTTCTTCTTCGCCAGGTCGGCGATGATGCAGCGGAGCTGGGTTATGTCTTGGCGGGCTTCCTGTATGTTGGCGCAGACGCCGGTGCCGACCTCGATCATCGATTGGATCATTTCGGGCTTGATCTTTTCGCCGAGAAGCATTTTCCCCTCATCGAGGATCTCTGAGACGTGCGACTTTAGCTCGCGCGTCACGGGGTCGACGATCTGAAACTCTTCCTCGATGCCGAGTGTGAATTGATCGAACATAGCTTTTATGTCGTCTCGAGTTGTGATCGAAGAAATGCGTCGTCCTCGTCATCCAGGTCCCGGAATCTCACGCCCACGCCATGGCCCGGGTCTGCATATGCGACGACTCCGTTGATGTTCATCGTACGCTCCCCGAGACTCAGCGACATCACTATCGGCGTGCCTTGGTCCAGCGGTGCGGTCGTTGTCATATAAAGACCACCCGATCCAATGTCGCGAGTATTCGCGATACCGGTGCCATCACCGCCCTCAAAACTTACATCGATTATCAGCTTCTTTCTTTCGGAGCTGCGACGGTTAGACGCTTGGATGTCGTCACCAAGATCATTCTCAGCCATAGGTTTAAGTCCAGAAACGAAAACTCTGAAGATCGCCTCAATTTTAACTCAAGAGGGGGCCATTCCCTAAATTTTTCTGGGCGCATTTGCGTTCGGCCGTTGAGAAACCTGGCCGGTGCTTGAGCGAGTCATCTCATTCATTCGAGACCATCTATGTTCGGCGCAAAATGCAAAGGCCGCTAAGGAACCCTTCGGTAGTTTATCGTCTAAAAAAACGATAAAATAAAGCTAATTCTATGGGTTTTTCGACAACTGCCATCCACGCCGGCAACGAGCCGGATCCGACGACAGGTGCGGTCAGCGTGCCGATCTATCAGACCTCGACCTATGCCCAGGATGGGCTCGGCCGACACAAGGGTTTTGAGTACGCACGCACTCAAAATCCCACGCGGGCCGCGTTAGAAAAGAATATTGCCGCACTGGAAGGAGCTCGGTTCGGGTTTGCCTTCGCATCAGGAATGTCAGCGATCGACGCTTCTCTGAAGCTTGTAAAGGCTGGGGACCATGTCATTCTTGGCGATAACACTTACGGCGGTACGTTCAGATTGTTCAACCGCATCTTGAGTGAATATGGGGTCGAGTTCAGTCTTGCCGACGCGTCCGACATCGCCAATTTTGAAAGCGCATTTAGGCCGAACACGAAAATGGTCTTTGTCGAAACGCCTACCAATCCGGTAATGACCGTCACGGACCTTAAGGCCGTTTCCGAACTCGCTCATACCCGCGGTTGTAAGGTCGTGTGTGACAATACCTTTATGTCACCGTATTTTCAACGGCCTATCGAACACGGTGTCGATATCGTGGTGCACTCGACGACGAAATATTTGAATGGCCACTCGGACAGCGTCGGCGGATTTGTCGCGCTCAATGACGAGCAGGACGCCGAGTGGATCGGATTTGTGCAGAACGGTATCGGAGCGATCCTTTCTCCGTTCGATTCGTTTCTTGTGCTGCGCGGTACAAAAACACTCGCGGTGCGGATGGAAGCCCACGATAAAAACGGCCGCGTCGTGGCGAATTTTCTGGCAGAACATCCGCGTGTCGAGAAGGTCTACTATCCTGGCCTCGTCTCGCACCCGCAGCACGAACTTGCAAAGCGTCAGCAGTCGGGATTCGGCGGAATGGTCGCGTTCGATACCGGTTCGCTCGACAGGGCCCGTAAGGTGCTGGAATCAGTGAAGTTATGCACCCTAGGCGAAAGTCTAGGCGGCGTGGAGAGTTTGATCTCGCATCCAGCTTCGATGACGCACGCATCGGTGCCGGAGGAAACTCGTGAGCGGCTCGGGATCACAGAGGGTCTCGTTCGCATCTCCGTCGGCATCGAGGACGTTGAGGATATCCTGGAGGACCTTGACCAGGCACTCCGTTAGTTCAAAGTTACGAGTTCCGAGTTTACTGCGCTTATGTTAATTTAGTTCCTAACCCGGAAGTTGAAACTCCGGAACCGGAACTTTTTGATCATCTATGTTCACCGTCGAGGTCCATGCTACGTCTCATATCGGCCGCGTAAGAAAGGGTAACGAGGATAATTACTTGTTGCTGGATCTTTCGAAAGCCAAGGCGTGGACCAGCGACCAGCCTGACGGAGAATTTGTCGTTGAGAGCCAGTCGTTTCAGATAGACGAGAGCGGAGCCGTTATGGCTGTCTCGGACGGCATGGGCGGCGCTCTTGCCGGCGAGGTCGCCAGCACCATGGCTGTCGAGACCGTGAGCCAGAAACTGCTCGACGCCGGCCTGGGCGAGGTTATCCCTGAAACCACTGAGCATCAGCTGATCAACAAGCTTTACGATGCGACTGTGTTTGCGAATTACCTCATCCACCAACAGGGTCGCGACCCGCAGTTTCAGGGAATGGGTGCGACTTTCACCGGCTTGGGTATCACGCCTAATGGAGCCGACATCATCCAGGTAGGCGACAGCAGGGCGTATTTAGTCCGCGGTGGAATGATCTATCAGGTCACCAAGGACCAGTCCCTCGTTCAGCAGCTGATCGATGCGCAGCAGATATCTGAGGAAGAGGCCGAGACGCATACGCTCAAGAACGTGATCCTTCAGGCCCTGGGCGCGCAAAATGAGATCTATCCCGTTTCGGCCCGCGTGAAGCCGTGTCGTGACGACGTTTTTTTACTGTGCAGCGACGGTCTTTCGAATAAGGTCACTGCCGGCGAAATGCAGCAGATAGTCGTTGAACACATGGACGGGCTCCAAAACGCCTGCGCTCAGCTCGTGAAGATCGCTAACGAGAATGGCGGCGAAGACAACATCACCGTCGTCCTAGCCAAATTCACGGGCGACGGCCTGCCTCAACCGACTGACGACGGCGTTCAGGTTGAATATATTGACCTTGGCGGCATCCACGACACCGCCGACCAAACGCTCGAGGACGTTGATACGGCTGAGATCCTTTGATTAAAAGTTAGGCTACGCGTGCAACTGCCGGAGGAGCTCAACCTCGCGAGAGACTGTCTAGCTGCGCCAGCCTGGAAGCTCCTTTGTGACCCGCCTTACAAGCACAGAAGACCCTCTCACCTCGACAACCTCGACCTTATCACCCGCTGTCAGCGGAGCCTCATCATCTACAGGGAACGCGGTCCAGATCGAGCCGTAGACCTTTACAGCGCCCTCGTTGAGAGCTCCTGCACTTGCCTCTGTGACGGTGCCGATCTGGCCGGGAAGTGCATCGACGTTGGTCTTTACGCGGTCCCCCTCGCCGAGCGAGAAATACCTAGCGAATATCGTCCGCGACATCACCGTGAGACCGATCGACACGATCGCGAATACGAGAAACTGAAGCAGAAAACCGCCGCCCATTAGCCCGACAAATGCGGCAGCAGCAGCGCCCAGCCCAAACCAGAACAACACGAAGCCGAAGGTAAACATTTCGGCGATGATCAAGCCTACGCCCACCACAAGCCACAGGATCCACAGGTATTGGTCCATATTCGTTCTCAATATACACGAAGTCGGCGAGCAAAAGTAAAAAGTAAAAGGTAAAAGGTAGTTGTCCTTTTACTTTTTACCTTTTACTTTTTTCGCTTCACCTTTTACCTTGTATTTGTGCTGGGGTGGCGGAACTGGTAGACGCACAGGACTTAAAATCCTGCGGCCTTAGGGCCGTGCGGGTTCGATTCCCGCCCTCAGCACCACTTTCGGCACGGCATTTGCGGTCACCTTTAACGGAGGAGTGTTATGAAAAGAACAAGTTCCGTCTATGCCGTCATCGCATTGTTCTGCATCTTTTCGACGCCTGTGATCGATCACGCTCAGGATCGAAGCGTCCTTGCCGAGGCCCAACGGATCACGGGTGACCGATTCGCAGTCTCGACGACAACACCGAATGGTGCGAAGGTTTACGCCGTCTCGCGTCCGTCAGCAGCGGTCCTGAGGGCGATCGACACGGGCCTTACGGACCTCTTCGCGATCGCCAGAACGAACGGCTACCGCAAGCGTTTGAATTACACCGATTACGCGATCTACATCGCAAAAGCCGATCGCACCCGCGACAGTCAGGGCCAGTATTCGCCCGATATCGCGGTGGGTGCTGCACAGTATTCGGGGAGTGTTTATGATCAGGGCGGATTCGTCTACGCAGCGGGTATGGTCATCTCCACGGCGAAGAATGCTTTCGTCATAGCCGAGCACACGCGCCAGTTGGACCGCATTTCTAACGTCGTCCGCTACGAGGGAGAGCATTTGGTGCTTTATCATAATGATCGGCGGCGGTTCAATGCGACGCTCGACCACAGCAAAGGCGGCGGCCACCCGATACTGCAATAGGTGTCAAGCGGATGCCCGATTTGGTGCAGCTACCTTACGATTAGGGCAAAATAACGTAGAGGGCATACAACCAAGCTCGCGGAAATGCCTTCAAATAAAGGCATTTCTTTTTTTTGAATTGATGGAACCCGGTTGGCACGTGTGTTGCACCTACAGCGTCGAAGGCGGCGAACAGTCTGCCGCCAGTTGAAAAAATAGCCTTGGCCGTTGGCGAGAAACTTTCGGCCAGACAGAGAAAGCCCGACGTGAAGGGGAGAGCGCGTCGGGCTTTTTCTACAGAATTCCTCGAATCGCTCGCCTCAGGTTGCTTTTTGTGCCGGAAGGCGACACTATTAACGGACTTTCCCTTTTCCGTTCGGCAGTAATAATGAAGATCCTTCTATACAGCCCAGACAACGGCGTAACGCGCAATTTCATGCCGCACCTGTGGATGTTCCTGCTGCAGTCGCTGACGCCGCCCGAGCACGAGGTCGTGCTGATAGACGGGAACGCGCAGGCGATGTCGCGCGAGGATCTCGTTCGTTTTTGCCGTGGTAACAAGGTCGATCTCGTGGGCATCGGTGCGATGACGCGAATGGTCGCACGTGCTTATCGTGTGGCCGACTCTCTCCGCGAGGCCGGATTTAAGGTCGTGATGGGCGGGCCGCACGTGACGGAATGCCCTGACGAGGCTCTGGGCCGCGATGGCGGGCCGCGGCATGCTGACGCTGTCGCACTGGGCGAGGCCGACGCGACGTGGCCATTGATCCTTCGAGACGCCGCTGCGGGCGAGCTAAAAGAGGTCTACCAGCCTGAGATCGACGCAAAGGGCAACGATCTCAAACCATCCCTCCAGCCCTATCCGCACATCCCCTGGGAATCGCTCGACCTCGAGCAATTCTCGCTCGTGCCAAAGTTCATGCGGCCGGTCCTTAATCGACTTGGCAAAGGCTGGGGTAAATTCTTCGTCGTGCCGATCGAGACCGGCCGCGGCTGTCCGTACGGCTGCGAATTTTGTACGGTCACGGGATTTTTTGGTGACTCGATCAGATTTCGCACCAACGAGAGCGTCGTCGAGGAACTCATGCGGCTGAAAAAACGCGCGCGTGCAGAGAAAGGCCAGATCGCCGTCTTCTTTATCGACGACAATCTCGCGATCAATAAAAAAC
>CAZWSK010000084.1:0-10507 GCA_964636445.1 uncultured Chloracidobacterium sp. | reverse complement strand
GCGGGACAGTACAAGAACGCCATACAGAGCGCGCCTGCGTTAGCGTCATCACAAAAACGTCTGGCCGAGACCGAAAAGCTGATGAACGGCAAATAAATAGGCATCGAAATTCGTTCCCTTATAGAACTGCGTTAATCTATCCGTTCGGGATAGCACCGCAGTTTTTTGCATTTGATGGCGAGGGTCATTCTTCCAAACTCAACGATCGGTGTGTTCGGCAGCGGGCAACTCGGGCGGATGTTCGCGATCGAGGCCCGCAAGATGGGCTATCGCGTGCATACCTTCTCGCCGGACAGCGACACGCCGACCGGGCAGGTTGCCGACCTCGAGACGAGCGCATCGTATGATGACCTCGATCGCGTACGTGAATTTGCGCGTTCGGTCGACGTCATCACGTTCGAATTTGAGAACGTACCCGCGGCGTGCGTGGATGCGGCGGCAGAGTTCGCGGATGTACATCCGCGCGGCGATATCTTGCACACCACTCAGAATAGACTCAGAGAGAAGACGTTTCTGGCGGTGCAGGGCATCCCACTTGCGCCGTTTCGTCATATCAGGCTGATCGACGACCTGTACCACGCGACCGGCGAGATCGGATTTCCTTGCGTGCTTAAGACCGCGGGGTTCGGTTATGACGGCAAGGGTCAGGTCAAGCTCAACGCTTCGCACGATATCGAGGCGGCTTTTGCGTCTCTTGACGGCAGCGATGCGGTGCTCGAGGGATTTATCGACTTCTCGAAGGAGGTCTCGGTCGTTTGTGCCCGCGGACTGGACGGCGAGTTTGTTCATTACGGGGTGATCGAGAATGATCATCGCAATCATATCCTCGACATTTCTGTCGCTCCGGCCGACGTTTCGGAACGTGTCGTTAACAATGCCATCGAGATCGCTCGAACGATCGCAGATACAACAGGTTACGTCGGTTCGCTGTGTGTCGAATTCTTTCTGACGACGAGCGGAAAGCTGTTAGTGAACGAGATCGCTCCACGGCCGCACAACTCGGGGCATCTTACTTTTGACGCATGCGTGACATCACAGTTCGAGCAGCAGGTGCGGGCTGTTTGCGGGCTTCCGTTAGGGTCGACTGAATACTACCGCCAGGCAGCGATGGCCAATTTGCTTGGCGACGTTTGGCAAAACGGAGAGCCTAAATGGCATGAAGCGTTGACCGAGTCGAATGTGAAGCTGCACCTCTACGGCAAGACCGAGCCCCGAGTGGGGCGAAAGATGGGGCATCTCACGGCGCTGGACCGAGACGCCGGAAAGGCAGCTAATGCCGTTATCGCAGCGCGCGAACGGTTACAGGCTTCGTCCGAGGGCGACTCCGGCGACTACGCTCGCAAAACCGACGAGCACACTGAGAAAAACGTATAGAAAAGCTGTCAGGGACGCACCGTCTCGAACCAGCGAGAACATCTCCATTTCGAATGTCGAAAAGGTCGTGAATGCACCGATGAATCCGACTATCAATGCGAGCCCAACGTTTTCACTCACGTCGATCCGTCCCGAAAAGACAGTTACGACAAATCCGATAAAGAAGGATCCGACGATGTTTATAACAAACGTCGGGAATGGAAATTTCTCAAAAACGGTCGCAAGTGGTGAGATATTGACGAGATAACGGGCTACCGCGCCGAGGGCCCCGCCCAGGGCGACGGCTGAGATCTTCATCACTGTCTCCATTGGCGGATAATAGCATTTTTCGCAGTCCGCAAGGCATTTGCACGCCCTCTGGCCGCAATATACACTCAAACTCTATGGCCGAATCGCTCGCATTTTCGCGGACCGCCGACCGCGCGACTGTCTATGACGAGATCGCTCCGCAGATAGGGGCGCTGATAGCAGGCGAGACTGACATGATCGCGAATCTGGCGAATGTCGCAGCGGTGCTGAAGCAGGCATTTGGCTTCTTTTGGGTGGGCTTTTATCTCGTCAAAGGCGACGACCTAGTTCTCGGCCCCTTTCAGGGCCCGCTGGCGTGTACACGCATCAAACGAGGGGAAGGCGTGTGCGGCCATGCGTGGGCAAAGGGCGAAACGGTCATCGTTCCGGATGTCGATCAATTTCCCGGTCACATCGCGTGCAGCTCAGCGTCTAGGTCTGAGATCGTTGTGCCAATCCTCGCGAAAGACAAAGCTGTGATCGGCGTTCTTGACGTAGACAGCGACAAACTGAACGATTTTGATCAGGCTGATGCCGATGGGCTCGGCTGCATAATAGAACTTCTTGAGAGAGTCATTGAGGGCCACACGCACCCTCAGATGAATGAATGACGCCGGTCGAATATCCCTATTGGGTCTGGATCCTCTTTTTTGCGATCGTCCTATCTGCCCTTTTCGTCGACATTGGGATCGTCAACAGGAAATCGCACGCACCGACGCGCAAAGAGACGTTTGCCTGGGCGGCGGTTTGGGTCGGCCTGGCCCTCGCATTTAACGGATTTGTTTTCTGGCAGTTTGGCCTGAATCAGGCGAAACTTTTCCTAACCGGCTACCTTATCGAGTTATCCCTCTCTATAGACAACTTATTCGTTTTTCTGCTGGTCTTCACTTTTTTTAAAGTCCCTAAGAAATACCAGCACCGCGTGCTTTTCTGGGGTATTATGGGTGCGCTCGTGATGCGAATGATCATGATCTTCGCGGGCGCCGAGTTGGTCGAACGGTTCCATTGGATCATCTATCTGTTTGGCGCCTTTCTCGTGTATACGGGATTGAATATGTTCCGGGACACGGAGGACAACTTCGAGCCTCACGAGCATATTTTTGTCAAATTCATCACGCGCTACATACGCATCTCTAAGCATTACGACGGCGAAAAATTCATCGTGGTAAAAGACGGCGTGCGCACCGGCACGCTGCTCTTGCTCGTGCTGATCACGGTCGAGGTGACCGATCTTGTGTTCGCGGTGGATTCGATACCGGCAATATTCGGCATCACGACCGACCGGTTTATTGTCTATACGTCCAACATTTTCGCTATCCTCGGCCTCAGGACTTTCTTCTTCCTGCTTGCGGATCTCGCCGACCGGTTTCACTTTCTCAAATATGGACTCGCGTTCGTGCTTACATTTATCGGAGTAAAGATGCTCTTGCCGTTAGCAGCTCAAGGTTTGATAATGATCATAGGCGACGGCAGCCAATCATCATTTGCAGATCTTTTGCGGCGCTATCTTGCGCATGAGTTTGAGCACCAGGTCATCAATATCTCGCTTAGCGTGGTTGCCGGGGCGATAGCTCTGTCTATCTTGCTGTCGCTGCTTTTCCCGCCAAAACGTTCCGAGCCGGAGCCGGACGAGGCGGAGCGGGCCCTCTCTGATGCAGGACAATAAGTACCGTAAATTTTACGTCGACTGGTGGAATATCCGCCGGTCGAGCGTCTACCTGCTTATCGCTTTGATCGTACTTGGGGCGGGACTGATCTGGGGCCTCTCATTTGCCTCACGGAACAACTGGTTCGTAGCGGATCAGCAGGCAAACATTCCTAAAGACGCGGCCCGCATTATCTCGTTCGAGGGCGATGTGCGTATTACGCGGGCGGCGACCCGCGACACGATAGTCGTAAAGCAGGAGACCTTTGTCGCCGAGGGCGACACGATCCAGACACAATCTGACGGCCGCTGCATCGTGCAGATGATCGACGGGTCAACGTACTCGGTCCGGCCAAACAGTACGGTCGTCGTAAAGACATCGACGAGCCTTTTTGGCGGCAAGAATGTGCGCGTCACGTTAGACGACGGACAGTTGAACGTCCGCACCGACGAGCAGCCGCAGGACGTGAACAATATAGTCGAGGTCGCCGATTCTGAGAACCGCCTGTTGGAAAAAACAGATGCGAGTTTTAATGCCGACGAGGACGGGGGCGAGATACGCATCAGCCGGGGCGGGGTGGAAACGACCATAGGCGGCCAGACGACAACCATCAGCGAGAACGAGTTCGCCTCCGTAAACAACGGAAAACTTTCGGCGCGCGAACGCTTGATGCAGCCGCCGCGACCGTTGCAACCTGGAAATTCAGCCCAGATCGTCGACAACGGCGGCGGTGTGAGCGTGACGTTTGTCTGGCAAGACGCCGAGGGCAACCCCGCGGCAAATTATCATTTGCAAGTGTCGCGGCTGCCCACGTTTGCCTCGGATTCAATAATGGTGGACCGCGGAGGGATGACATCAAGGGAATTCCGACTGGCAGGGCTCAATCCCGGCAACTACTACTGGCGTGTTAAGGCGACTGGCCGGACGGGCCAGACGACAAATTGGAACGATGCGTGGAAGTTCATGGTCGTTCGTGCCGGAGACCGGATCAATATCGACGCTGCCGACTGGCAAGTCGAGCGTGTCGGCGGCAACGTTTACATCATCACTGGCCGGACCCAGGCGGGAATGGCAGTACGCGCGGCCGGACGCGAGACGTTCGCGGGTTCTGACGGCTCATTCCGGCTGCAGATCTCGTCGCCGTCGGTCGAGTCTGCGGTCGAGATCGGAGACGATCGAGGCAACCGTTCAGGTTTTGTTATCAGCCTCCGGAACGGTAACGTGTTGAGGCGGTATTGACGGTATGGAGCACGATCATTCGAACCAAGGCCCCGCCCGATCCCGCACCGGCCGGCTAAAGCTCGCACTCGGCATCACATTCCTCTACATGCTCGCCGAGGCTGTCGGCGGCTGGCTGACGAATTCTCTCGCCCTCATCGCCGACGCCGGGCACATGCTGACGGACGTCGCAGCCATATCCCTCACGCTCGGCGCGATCTGGTTCGCGGCCCGTCCTGCGACGGCGAAAAAGACCTTCGGCTATTACCGGCTCGAGATACTTGCGGCGTTTGTAAATGGCGTCGCCCTCGTGCTCCTTTCGATCTGGGTCATATGGGAAGCCATCGAACGCTGGACTTCGCCGCCGAACGTTCGCGGAGCGCAGATGACACTCATCGCAACTGGCGGACTCGCCGTGAATATTTTCGCGGCGTGGCTGCTTCATTCCGGACATAAACACGACCTAAACATGCGCGGAGCATTCCTGCACGTGGTCGGCGACCTTTTGGGATCAGTCGCTGCGATCTTCGCGGGCATCGCTATCATCGGTTTTGGCTGGCTCTGGGCCGACCCGCTCGTGTCGATACTGATCAGCGTGATCATTATCGTTGGTGCGTGGCGGCTGGTACTCGACTCCGTAAACGTACTGCTCGAAGGTACACCTGCGCATATCGACCTGGCGTCTGTCGAGCGGACCATCCTCGAGACCGAGGGAGTCGCGGGCGTTCACGATCTGCACGTGTGGACCATATCTTCAGGCCGCGACGCTCTCTCGGCGCACATCAGCCATCCCGGTTCGATCGCGCATTCGGACCTGCTGGCTGCGGTGCGAAAGCGGCTGCACGACGCGTTTGACATCGATCATCTAACGATCCAAATGGAAACGCTCGAGCGTGAAGCCGAGGTTGTGTATGTCTGCTCGACTGGTACGCAGTGCTTCGAGCCGAGGAAAGCCTGATGGCTGTAGTTGATCTGAGATACGGCCGCGGCACGTTGCCGATCCAGTACGATGATTCTCGTTTTGAAATCCTTGCCTCGTCTGCTGCGCCGGCGGCGCTCACTGATGCGCAGATAAACGCAAGGCTCGACACGCCCATCGGCTCGCCTCCGATCGAGGACCTGATCGCTCCCGGTGAGTCAGTTCTACTGGTCGTTCCCGATGCTACGCGGCAGACGGCGTCCGGACAGATCGTCAATCTGCTTGTCCGCCGTTTGATCGCGAACGGCACCGCTCCTCACGAGATCGCGGTTATCTTTGCGACCGGCATTCACCGCAAGGCGACGTCTGCGGAGAAGGCTGAGATACTGACACCCTTCATATTTCAGCGGATCAAAACCCTCGACCACGAACCTCGCGGACTGTCGGATCTAGTACGGGTCGGCGAGACGTCCACCGGCGTTCCGGTCGAGTTGAACCGCGTTCTTGTCGAGGCGGACCATGTCGTATTGGTCGGCGGCGTTACGTTTCATTATTTTGCGGGATTCACAGGCGGGCGAAAGCTGGTGTGTCCCGGCCTCGCAGCGAGCCGGACGATCTCGGCAACGCACCGGCTGGCGTTTGACTGCGAAAAGATGTCACGCCGTGACGGTGTCGGCACTGCTCGGCTCGATGGGAACGCCGTTCACGAGGCCTTTGTTCAGGCGGCCTCAATGGCGAACCCCCGATTTGCGATCAGCGCGATCGTGAACGACGCGGGCGAGGCGGTTGATGTTTTCTGCGGCGACTGGCTCGGATCGCACCGAACCGCGTGCGATGCCTATGCCGCTTCGCATACCGTCACGATCACGGAAAAGCGCGATACCGTCGTCGTCAGTTGCGGGGGTTCGCCTTTCGACATCAATATGATCCAGGCCCATAAATCGCTCGATGCGGCCTCGCACGCGTGCCGTGAGGGCGGAACGATCATCCTGCTCGCCGAATGCCCTGATGGGCTTGGACGCAGCGATATGGCAAGGTGGTTTGATGCCGGAAACAGCAGCGAACTTGGAGCTAGACTCTGTGAAAAGTATCAGGTGAATGGCCAGACGGCGTGGAGTATCCTGCAAAAGGCCGAGCGGTTTGATATCCGCATCGTCACATCGCTTTCCGATTCGCTGACCACGTTAATGAGTCTAACGAAAATTCCCGAGGCTGAAGATCTGAAAGGCAGCGGTTATATCATTCCAAAAGGTGCTTCGCTACGGATAATCCCCACATCCGAAGACGCTCAACGTTGAGATGAAACGAAATTTGACCCCTATAACGATCGAATCGATCAAGCAGACGCACCGCGAACGTCGAAGAGAGATCAGAGAACGTCTCGCGGAATTTGCCGCGATCGGAGTACGCGGCGACGATGAGGAATTATGGGCTGAAATGGTGTTTTGCTTATTCACAGGCGGTTGCTCTGCGCGTATGGGAATGAACGCTCTCGAGGCCGTGCGGCCGGTGCTGATGACAGGTGATCAGGCGGAATTGTCGACGCGGTTGATCGGCGTTCACCGTTACCCAAACGCACGAGCGCGGTACATCGTTGCATCGCGCGATTTTCTGAAAGAACATTGCGGCATGCGGCTGCGTAACAAGCTGCAGGCATTCGAGTGTCGACTTGAGCGTCGTGATTGGCTCGTGCGGGAAAAGGGTATCAAGGGGCTCGGCTACAAAGAGGCGAGCCATTATCTGCGAAACATCGGGTTCAAGGGCTATGCAATACTCGATAAACACGTGCTCAACTGTCTTGCCGAACTCAAAATAATTGACGGACCTAAGCCACCAAACACACGCGCAAAGTATCTAATGGTCGAAGAAAGGCTTGGCAAACTGACACAGGAGCTTAGGATCGACTTTGACGAGTTGGACCTGGTTCTCTGGTCGATGAAAACGGGCACGATCCTTAAATAATGACCTTGAGCGGAACTGCCAAAATTCGCATCGCATCGCTGTCTCGGGCGATGGTTGTGTCCGTATTCGTCATCCTGGCGCTCGCTCCAGCGGCATTTGCGGACGACGTTAGGAGCACGGTAAGAAAGGCAGAAAAACTCGTGCGACGGGGTTCGCCGGCAGAAGCCGAGAAACTGCTTCGCCACGCCCTTGCGTCCCGTTCTTCAAATCCTGAATTGAAGGTAGCTCTCGCATACTCGCTCGCCAAGCAGCGACGTTTGCTAGAGGCCTATGAGATAGTTTTTCCCATTGCCGAATCCGATCGGCAGAATGCGCGTGCGTTCTCGGTCTTAGGCACAACGCTCCTGTATGCAGGCCGGTTCGAGGACGCAAGGCGCATTCTGTATACAGCGATCGACCTCGATAAAGGTGAGCATCTGGCCTGGGCCGGCGTCGGGATGCTCGACTTTTACGAGAACAACGTCGGCGAGAGTCTGAAGAGCCTGCGCGAGGCGGTCTTTCAACGGCCGTTCGAGCCCGACTACCTGTTCGCTCTCGCTCAGGTATCTACGCGCGCCGAGAAGTACACCTGGGCGGCGGAGAATTACTCGGCGTTCCTTCGGCATGCAGGTATTCGCGATGCCGAGCGGCGCGACAGGATCAAAGGCCTTATCACGTTTCTGCGTTTTTTGGGCCAGACGAGCGATCTCTATACACCAACTGGCTCCAAGCGGACGAGCGTGCAATTTGAATTGATCCGAGATCGGCCCGTGATCAACGTGCGCGTAAACGGCCGGCCAGAGCCGTTGCGGTTCGTCCTGGATACCGGCTCGGGGATGACCGTGATGTCTGAGGAGGCCGCACGGCGCATTGGTGTCAGGCCGGTAGCACGCGGCGGGTTGGCCCGCGGAATAGGCGGGGACGGCAAATTTGATATCGTTTACGGGATGCTCCGTGAGGTTGCGATAGGTGATGTGAAGATCCGCAGCGTTCCGATCTACCTACGCAAGCTCCATAGCGACAACCAACCGTTCGACGGTTACATCGGACTTTCACTGATCTCAAAATTTCTAACAACGATCGATTACGGAGAGAGTACCTTTTCACTTACACAAGAGGACCTCGAAGTTCAAGAGGCAAAGGCCGCTGTTTCATTGCCGCTGCGGCTGACGTCGAGCGGTTTCCTTAGCGGCGAGGTAATGCTGGGCGGGGTTGAGTCGCCGCTGAACTTCATCGTCGACACTGGTGCCAGTATTTCCGTTATCTCAGAACGCGTCGCTCGCAACGACGCGGTCAGCCAGTTCGTCAACACCGACAAGATGCGGGTCATCGGGGCCGCTGGCATCAAGGACGATGTGCCCACATACGTGCTGCCGTCGGTACGTTTCGGTGAACATACTCGGCGGGACATTGCGGCCGTCGCGCTCGACCTCGACCTGATAAATGAGGCTTCGGGCTGGGAGCAATCGGGAATTCTGGGCGGCAATTTCCTAAAGAACTATAGGCTGACGTTTGATTTCAGAAACTCAAAAGTGAGTTTCGCCCCCGTCAAGACGGACAGCCAATGAAGCTTAGCCTGTATCTCGAGACCTCCGTCGTCGGAGCATATCTTGACAATGGCGAACCCTTTCGCCGCGACCTCACAATACGCTGGTGGGAGCATGAACTCGACGAATATCGTGCCTGCTCTTCGATCCTCGTCCAGCGCGAACTCGAACGCCTGCCCGAGCCGCATCGTACGGGCTATCTTAAGCTAATACAGCCTTTAGAGGCTCTCGCACTGACCGAGGAAGCGGCGATACTGGCCGACGGCTACGTCGACCGGGGCATTTTCAGCAACAACTTTATCGCCGACGCGGTCCACTTCGCTATTGCGTCGATCCATCGCATCGACTACCTGGTCACGTGGAATTTCGGCCATCTGGCCAACGTCCGAAAGCAGGCCCGCCTGCGCCGGTTCAACACCTCGGCCGGCTTCTTTTCCCCAACGATCGTCACGCCGGAATTTTTGGTCCACGCGGTGTGATCTCCTCCTAAAAAAAGCGCGCACTTTTGTGTTTTTGGCGAATTTGCGCGGTTTTTGCCCAAAATCGCGTTTTGTCGAGTAAATACGCCCGATTGGTCGCATATAAACCCCGCCTAGCGCACATAAAAACCCTCGGTTGGTCGAATATAAACCCCAGATTGGTCGAATGTCCGAGCGGCGATCTTTCCCGTCCAAGACGTCTCCCGCCCACCGCGAGCCGAAGCCGTTCACTTGATGGTGTCGATGTTACTGATGGTCAACATGGCGCCGTTGAGAACCGCTGATGGCTGCATAATGGTCCTGATGGCGACAATGATGTTGTTGATGGGCTGATCGGCGATGTTTATGTTTTTCATGGCCGGCAGCGGTCTGCGCCGATCACGCTGGAGCGCGCGCTTGCTGAGCACCCATGTCGAGTTGATTACCGAGCTAGCGGTGTTGGCAGAGTCTGAGCTAAAATCACGCATATACCTACAACCGATCCTATTCGGCCCACGGAGATGTTATGTCAAAACTCGCGCGTGCTCTGCGTATCGGCTCGTTCACTGTCCTCTCGACCATGTTCTCTGTTTGGCTCTTGCCGACCGGGTCTATGCAGGATCGCACGGGGAACAATGTCCCGAGCCCCGCAGCCCCAGGTGCGGCCAGCAGCATCAGCATTCCAGATTTGAATGACCCGCCGGACTCACTTTTGAGTTCGCTCGACAAGGCGACAGCGGCGATCAATGGTGACGATCTAGCTGGTAGCCCCGATGCGCCGATCAAGCTTACGGCAACTGACGGGGCCGCTTTTCATTACTTTGGTTTCACCGTGGCGATCTCAGGTGACACGGCGGCGATCGGTTCGCCTGGTGCAGATGGTGCGGCCGGGCGAAGCGGCGCGATCTACGTCTACGTTCGCAACGGCGATAATTGGGTCTTTCAGCAGAAGCTCTTCGCCGCGGACGGCACCCTGAACGAGAGCCTTGGGCGAAGCATCGCTATCTCCGGGAATACGATCGTAGCCGGGCTTCCCGAGGATACAACCGGGACGATAGACGACCACGGGGCGGTATATATATTTGAGCGTTCGGGGACAACGTGGTCCCAAGTGCA
>CAZWSK010000083.1:1644-10642 GCA_964636445.1 uncultured Chloracidobacterium sp. | reverse complement strand
CGTTTGATGGCGTCGGAGTTCACAGACAAATGATGTCAAAAAATGCGCGACGGCGCACGTTGTGGCTCTGCCGCGACCGCACTGCGGCGAGGCTCGCCTCGCCGAGGCCGTCCCTTACCACTCAAGGAGGAGGCTTTGCCTCCGACATCGGAAGTCGCCCGTTGCTCCCGCCGCAAAGAACGCGGCGGGAGCCGGGCTCCGGGGCCGAGTGCTCAGGCTCACGGCGAAGCTGAGCTTCGCCGCTCTGCGATAGCGGCAAGCCGCAAAAAAAGGCCGGGCGGCGTTTGCCGTCCGGCCTTTGAGTCTTCAAGACGTAGCCTCTAAAAATTCACCTTCAGCCCGAACTGGAACTGTCTCGGGTCGAAGGCGGCTTGGGGTTGGCTGTAGTATTTGCCGTTGCTCGCACGCTCATTGCGCTCGTTTACCACCTTATAGAACGGGTTGGCCGAGGCCTCGTTAAAGCGGTTGAGCAGGTTAAAGCCCTCGGCGATCAGGTCGACCGAGACACGCTCGTTAAAGCGGACGCGGCGCGTGAGGCGGGCATCGACCGAGAAGAAGTCGTGCGTAATGCCCATGTTGCGCGGCAGGTTCGGCGTGACCGGGAATTGGTTTGTAAAACAGTCAAGATCTGGCACAGCGAACCGTCCGGGCGGAAGCTCGGACGCTCATTCGACGAGTTAAAGTCGCCATTCGCGTCGCCCACCGCCAGAATGTTGAACGGACGGCCCGAGCCGTATTCGACGATCGGCGCGAACGTGAACCCGTGCAGGAACCGCTTGAATCCGCCGGCGTTTCGCCACGAATCGGGCGACGAGACAAAGCCGCTGAACACGAACCGATGACGCTGATCAAAGAGCGAATCGGAACGCTCGCCGCGCATGTCGCCGATCGTCTGCGGCAGCAGCAATGTCTGCAGGTCGGACGAATCGTCGATGGTGTGCGACAGCGTGTAGCTCGCGAGGAACTGCATATTCGCCGAGAAGCGCTTCTTGAGTTCCAGGTTGAGTGCGTTGTAATCCGAACGGCCGTCAGACTGCTGGGCGTTGACCGAGTGATACGGATTGATCGGGCCCGGAGCACGCAGCGTGCCGGCGAGAAGCGGGTCGAACTGCGCCTTCGTCAGGCCTGTGAGGGCACGGACGAAGAAGTAGTTCGGGCCGAGCTGCCGGAAATAATTCGCTGCGATCGGGCTGACAACGCGATTTCCCAGGTTTGACAGCGGCGCGGCGACGAAGCCGGGCACGATCGCGGCCCATGGAGCGCCGAGATTGGTAAAGCACATCGGGATCGACGCGGGCGTTCCGGCCGGGCACGGGATGATGCGCGGATCAGGCGTGCCGCCCGGCGTCGGCGGCGTTGGGATGCTGATGCCGAATGCAGCTGCCGCAAAGCTCGGCGGCGGCCCGCCGGCAAATCGGCGGAAATTCTCGACCAGCGCCGACTGATTCACCGGATTAGCGTCGCCCGGATGTGCGAGGTGACGCACGCCGACGTGGATGAGGCTGGCCGTAAGCAGAGTGTTGCGGCCGAGGGCCTGTTCGACGGTGAAATTAGCCTGTATCGCCTCAGGATATTTGAAGTCCTTTGCGACATGCAGCGTGAACGGCAGGATCGGGCCAAAACCCGTAAAGGTCGACGGGTCGAACCGCTGCTGGCCGTAGAGGTAATTCGCTGACGTTGCCACGCCCGGCGTGCGCGTTCCCGGAGGTGCGGCTGCGAGGGCGGCTGCACAGTACGGGCTCGTCGCGGTGCCGCGGTTGCAGACCGTGCCGTGAAAGACCTGAAACGCGTTGAAAAGTCCCGTCGGGCTCGGGCCGCCGATCGGCAGCAGCGTTGCCTGCTGCTGCTGTGATGCGTCGGCGATGTTCGAGTTGAACGCGACCGCGAGCAGCGGGTGATCGTAGAACATACCGACCGCACCTCGAACGACGGTCGAGCCGCGTCCGGTCACGTCCCAAGCAAAGCCCATTCGCGGTGCCCAGTTGTTGCTGTCACGCGGGAAGCCCTGCTGGACGCCCAATGCGTCCTGCAGTCCCTGAATGTCCTCGGCCGACAGCGTGATGCCTGTAAGCGGATCGGTGAACGGCACCGTCGGGTACTGGTCGGTAAATTCGTAATCGTAACGGATGCCGTAGTTCAGCGTGAAACGGCGGTGCAGCTTCCACGTGTCCTGTGCGAAGAACGCCACGGGCTTGTTGCCGAGCGAGCTGTTCGGGTCGCCAAAGCCCTGAATGTAGGCCGCCGGGAAACCGAGGCCGTAGGCTTGGACAGGCGTAAATGCCGGGCACCGTTCGGCCTGAATAAATGTTATGCTATCGCATGCTACGCCCGGGCCGCCTTGTGCATTTGGAATCGTATTGACCAGGTTGCCGCCGGCCTGAGCGCCGAAATTGAAGAGGGCCGGGAAATTCAGCTCGAATTTCGCCTTGCCGCTGATCCAGTTCGCGTCGCCGCCGACCTTTACCGTGTGGTTGCCCCAGACAAAGGTCAGGTTGTCGCGGAACTGATGGCGCAGCTCGGTGCGATATACGGGCGAGAACGGATTGGAGCCCATAAATGCCGAGCCTGAGATCTGGTGAGCCACGCTCGGCACAGCCGAGACGAATGACGACTGGCGGCGGCCCCAGTTATAGAAGAATTCGTTGATGACGTTTCGCGGCAGGATGCTCGTCAGCGAGACGCTCGCCGAGATGTCCTCGACCTTTGTCACGCCGGTGCGCGAAACGTCGTTTTGCCCGATCGTCTGGTTCTGCGACTCGTCCTGAATGCCGGTAAGGTTGATCGGATTGTAACCGAGGCGGACGGCAAGCTGATTCGCCGAGTTAAACGTATGATCGACGCGGAGCGATGAGTAAGTCGTGCCCTCAGAGATCGGGAAAACACGTGCCAGGCCGCTCAGCGGGCGGAACGCTATCAGATTGCCCTCAGCGTCACGCGTGAGCGGTACCGGTGCGCCTGAGAGAATAAATCGCGGGCCGACCTGCTGCCCTTGGGGCACGCCGAGGCCGGGGAGGAAGTTGACGTTCGAGCTCGCTCCGTTGAGGGCGGTCTGCTGTCCGGTCGAGGCTAGCTGGGCGTATGCGACCGCACGCTGGATCTGAGACAGGTTTCCGCTAAGCAGGGCGGCGTTGACATAGTTGACCTGTTCCTGAGTAAGTCCCGAGAAGGTCACCGCGTTCGGCCCAAGGATCCCCGCGGGGAACGTAGCGTTTTGGGTGCCGCCTGCGAAGATATCGCCGGTGAAGAAGCCCGACTCCTGACGCCGGCGCTGTTCCCATGACAGAAAGAAGTGCGTTTTTTCTTTCACGAGCGGGCCGCCAAAGGTCCAGCCGTACTGGCCGCGGGTGTACGCCGGCTTTTTGTTCGGATCATTGTCGATGATCGGGGCCAGGTGGTTGCGGGCCTGGATCGAGCGGTGACGGATAAAGCCGAATATGTTGCCGTGAAACTCGCTCGTGCCGCGCTTGGTGACGACGTTTACGATGCCGCCCGTCGCACGTCCGAACTCGGGCATATAGCTGTTTGTCGTGACCTGATATTCCTGAACTGCCTCCTGAGAGACGGTCGAGCGTGCGGCGTTGATCGAGTTGTCGGTAAAATCCGCTCCGTCGACCTGAACCAGAGTCGAACGCCCGCGCTGGCCGCCGATATTCAGTCCTGAAGTAGGTGCCGGGCCGATCGGACGGCCGTTGTCGCGGCCGACGGTCGAGATCGTCAGGGCAAAGCCCGTGGCGCTGCGCTCGTTGACCGGCAGATTCTCGATGCGGGCCTGGTCGATGGTATTGGAGACGTTGGTCTTTGTGGTCTCGATGAGGTCCACGTCATCGGCCGAGACATTGACGACCGCCGAGGTCTCGCCGACTTCCATCTTGATGGTCAGCTCTGCAGACTGGCCGACCGTGAGGCGAACGCCCGAAATGACGCTCTTTTTGAACGTAGCGGCCTCTGTCGTGACCTCATACTCGCCCGGCGGCAGGCCGATCATAGCGTAATCGCCCTGCGCGTCGGTCGTGGTCGTGCGCGTGACACCTGTGCCGCGCAGCCGCGCGGTCACGGTCGCACCCGCGACCACAGCTCCGTTCGGATCGGTCACATGGCCCGCAAGGTCCGCCGATTGCGATTGCGACTGCGCAAATGCCGAAAAACTGAACGCCAACGCCGCCGCCAGGCACATCGCCATCTTAGCGGCCGCTCGCGAAAACCCGGACGTGAATACTCTCATTTGTTGTCTCCTATAACCTGCAGATTCTAGTCGTCTGTGCCGGATCACGGGGAAAGTTCTATGAGGGTTTACCTGAAACGCGAAATGCGGCGTATCAAAGAACCTAAGGACTTTATCCGGCAGATATTTATACGGAACTGATTGCTTTGAATTTTGTAACCCAAAACGCGATTTTAGGCAAGCAAAAAGGTGAGTTTTTTGTAACCGCGGGTGATATTACACAGGCCCGGCCCTGCGGCTTGCCGCGAATGCACTGCGGCGAGGCTTGCCTCGCCGGTAGAGTTCCCCGAGGATCCTCGGAGGAGGCTTCGCCTCCGACGATTGTTCCGAGCCGGTGCGTGTCGATCTGGACCAACTCAAATGGGCGCTATAGCACGCCCTGTCGGAGGCAAAGCCTCCTCCTTGGGTGGTTGGGGCGCAACGACGGCGAGGCAAGCCTCGCCGCAGTGCATTCGCGGCAAGCCGCGAGAGACCTAACACCGCCTCGAGATCGTTAGACGCGCCAGCGACAGAGGCGATATTATTTCACCTGCATATGAAGATCATCCCGCTCGCTATTCCGACGCCGTTTTATGTGGGCGACGTCAATGTTTACCTGATCAGAGAAGATCCGCTGACGCTGATCGATGTCGGGCCGAAGACGCCTGAGGCGGCGGCGGCGTTGAGGCAAAGACTGGCGGAGCACGGCGTGAAGTTCAGCGAAGTGCGGCGGATCTTGCTGACACATGCGCATGAGGACCATTGCGGACTGGCCCGGAGCATTCGTGATGAGGCAAAGGACGCCGAGGTTTTTGTTCACGACTGGGAAACGGGCCACCTATTCGGCCGGCTCGCCCGCGAGGAACACCATCAACTGATGCTCCGTTCGGGTGTGCCCGACAGCGTTTTTGACGAGATGCAGGCGTTGTACGCCGACATCAGTTTGCTGACCGATTCGCTCGGCGAGGGCGAGTTCAGTCCGTTGACCGACGAGATGGAGATAGAATTCTCAAGCGGTTCCCTGCGCGTCCTTCACACGCCCGGCCACACGCCCGGCTCGTGCTCTTTCGTCCGCGAGGCTGACAGGACGCTCATCTGCGGTGACTGTGTTTTGAAGCGAATAACGCCAAATCCGATCCTCTCGCCCGACCCTGTCGACCCCTCTCAGCGATTTAGGTCACTCTCAGAATACCTCGTCAGCCTCGCTCGATTGCGCTCGCTCTCGCCAACTCTCGTCTATGGCGGCCACGGCGAGCCAGTGACCGACTTCGAAGAGATATTCCACCGCTATGTCCGCGCGATAGATGAACGGCAGTCGAGAGTTATTTCTTTGGTGAGTAAGGATGGCGTCACCGCCTACGATGTCGCCAAACGGCTATTCCCCGACGCTCTCAGCCACGACGTGCACCGGTTTTTGGCGATATCAGAATCCATCGCGCACCTAGACTATGCGGCCGGGCAGGGGAAGGTTGGGGTGGAGGTGAGTGGCGGGGTTGAGTATTACCGGAGTTTGAGGCACTGCATTCACTGAAGGATTGCGGCTTGCCGCTAGCGCACCGCGGCGAGGCTTGCCTCGCCGTGGCTGGCCCCAAGCATCCGGGGAGGAGACTTTGCATCCGACTTAGAAAAACGTTGTCGCCCGATGCCCCGATCAAAGCCTCGGGGCCGGGCTCCGGGCTCGGGTGGTGGCAACTCATGGTCAGGCAAGCCTGACCGCCGTGCATTGCGGCAAGCCGCCCGCGGCCTCCATGCTGGATCTCCCGCGGCTTGCCGCAAACGCACTGCGGCGAGGCTTGCCTCGCCGTTGCTCGCCCACACCACCCAAGGAGGAGGCTGCGCCTCCGACAAGGCGTACTACAGCGTCCACTTGAGTTGATCGAGGTCGACATTCAGCGGCTCATCCTCAGCAGGCCGGCCGTGGAATATTCGAGCACTCGACCATCGCCAATTGTTCGGATGATCGATCAGTTCAGCCCGCACAGGATTGAGATGCGTGTACTGGACTCGCTGCCAGAGCATCTGCTCGCTCCAGAGTAAGCGAACGTCGGGATGGTGCTGCCAGAGTGAGTACTGCGACCCGTCGGGACGCTGAGCGATCTTGAGCTTATTGAGTGATCCCGTATGCCCGTTCTCCTTCAAATAGTCGATCACGCGCCGGCTGACGATGCCGTTGACGAATCTGTGGATCACTTTGGATTCGACCCTGCTGTCGGTCACGAGATGGATGTGGTCGCGCATGATGACATACGCAAAGATCAGAAATTTTCCCGACCGGCGGGCTTCGTCGATGGCTTGGCAAACCAGATCGGCGATCGCGCGGGTGCGAAAGACCGGCAATCGATCCTTCGTAACCGATGTCAGATAGAACGCCGGAGTGTCTTTTGTTGCTCGGAACATTTGTCGGAGGCAAAGCCTCCTCCGTGGATTTTGGGGGAAACGGCCCGGCGAGGCAAGCCTCGCCGCAGTGCATTAGCGGCAAGCCGCGAAGAATTGAGTGCCAGCTCGACTATCGGCAAGCTCGCCGCAGTGCATCAGCCGCAAGCCGCGATAAATACCCGACAGGCATTGCGGCTTTGCCGCGGTCGCACTGCGGTGAGGCTTGCCTCACCGTTGGGTCACCACTCCGTCCCGGAGCCCGGCTCCCACCGCGTTTCAGCGGTGGGAGCAACGGGCGACACGCTTTTCTTTGTCGGAGGCAGCGCCGCAAGCCTCGCCGCAGTGCATTAGCGGCAAAGCCGGAAGAAAGTTACGGCAACGCGGCCTCAAAGCTTACATTCGACGTGGCGGCCATGTGGCCGATGGTGTCGGTCATTTTTGTGATGCCGTCGAAGCCCGGGAGCTGGCTGACGCGTTGGGTGACCTTACTGTGGATGGTGTCGAGGCCTTCGCCGCGGGAGAATAGCGTTTGCACGAGGTATTGCGTGCGGCGTTTGGCAAGTGAGCCCTGGCCGACTGGGGCCCAGAAGTGGTTCGCCACGAATCGCGCGATGCGGCGTGCGGTCTTGTTTCGGGTCAGTTCGAGCTTGGCGACCGACCAGTAGAACTGGTTGTGCGCCGATTCCTCTTTGATGATCGCGTCGAGGATCGGATTTAGCACAGGATGATCGGTGAGCGCTTTCAGTCGGCGATAGCCCTGGGCCGCCTCCATCTCGTGGATCGCGCCGAAGGTCATGTGCGTGGCCGTAAATTGCTTTCCGATGAGGTTCGTCATCGTCGTGAGCATATACGCCTTGGCCTGATAGGCTTTTGAGACGTTTCGGCGGATCTGGTCCTGCCAGTTTTTGTCTGACTCGTAGCCGAGTTCATTTAAAAACCGCTCCATCATCTCGCCGTGCGTTATCTCTTCGACGCCCCAGCGTTCCATGAATTTTGAGATATGCGGATCTTTGCCGGTCGGCGTTCGCAGCAGCTCGCGGTGATACATGTCCGTCAGCGTCTCGACGTCGCGCATGTAAAACAGCACGGGCACGAAACGCTCGTCAAACGGCGTGTCCCGCACCTTGTCCCACGGTATCGACGAGATAAACTCCGGCGTCAGCGCACGTTCCTGACGCTCGTACCAGTCGAGGACATCTTTGTTTGAATCAAATCTCATCAATTACGAATTAACAATTACGAATTACGAATTGCATTTAGGGCAGCCGAATCGGTGTCTCACACGTCTTAATTCGTAATTCCTAATTCTTAATTCGTAATTGCCAACGGTTCGGATGCGTAATTTGGAACGACAAATACTATAATCGATATTATGAAAAAACTGTATTCTTTTGCGGTAATTCTGGCCTTTTCCCTCACGTCTCTCGCTCAGTCCGGGCCGCTTGCGGTGAGCGGCGAGAAACATCTCAAGAATATCAAGCAGCTCACGTTCGGCGGCGAGAATGCTGAGGCTTATTTCTCGTTTGACGGCAAGAAGCTGATCTTTCAGTCGAAACGCGACGGCCACGAGTGTGACCGCATCTACACGATGAACGTCGACGGCTCGAACGTGAAGCAAGTTTCGAATGGCGAGGGCCGCACGACGTGCTCTTATTTTATGAAGGGCAACAAGCGGATCATCTATGCGTCGACGCACGGAGGCAGCAAAGAATGCCCGCCAAACCCTGATTTTTCAAAGGGTTACGTCTGGGCCGTCTATCCTGACTACGACCTCTATACGGCGAAACCGGACGGCAGCGACATCAAGAAACTGACGAATTCGCCCGGCTACGACGCCGAGGCGACGCTCTCGCCGAACGGCAAAAAGATCGTTTTCACGTCGGAACGCGACGGCGACCTCGAGCTTTACTCGATGGACGCGAACGGCAAGAACATCAAGCGGCTGACGCACGAGCCCGGCTACGACGGCGGCGCGTTCTTCTCGCCCGACGGCAAACAGATCGTTTATCGCGGCTCGCATCCGTCAGATCCGAAACTCGTCGAGCGCGACAGGCAGTACCTGAAAGAACACCTCGTCGTCCCGACCGTTTTTGAGGTCTGGGTAATGAACGCCGACGGCTCGAACAAACGGCAGGTCACGAAGCTGAACGCCGCATCGTTCGCACCGTACTTTACGCCGGACGGCAAGGCCCTGATCTTTTGCACGAACTACTTCGCCACCGACCCGCGCAAGCGCAATTTTGACCTGGCGATGATCAACCTCGACGGCACCGGCCTGAAGCGCATCACCTTCAACGAAACATTCGACGGCTTCCCGATGTTCTCGCCGGACGGCAAGAAGCTGGTTTTCGCCTCGAACAGAAACGCCGCGAAAGAGGGCGATACGAATGTGTTTATCGCGGATTGGGTGGAGAATCCGTA
>CAZWSK010000083.1:0-1544 GCA_964636445.1 uncultured Chloracidobacterium sp. | reverse complement strand
CCGGCGGCCTGTTTGCTCAGTCGACCGACAAGACCGTCGAGGCCATCAACAAGCGTTATACCGACATCGCCGAAAAGGCTCGTCTTTGTGAGAGCGACGACGAGCAGGGCGAGATCGGGGCTCTGTTTATGAACACGCTCGACATCAACGCACGCTCGCATCAGTGGCGGGCGGTCGGTATTTACCGGCCGGTGTATAAGTTCTTTTATAAAGGTGTCGAGAATGACGAGAAGCGGTTGTATCCGGACCAGCTCGTGTTTGTGAAAGCTGAGCGAAAGGTGTCGGCGATCACCACTACCGAGGAATATCTGTTCAACGACGCGGGAGCGTTGGTCTACTATTCCTACACCGACGACATGGGTCGCCCGGAAATAAAAACATGGTTCGCCGCGGGCAAGGCCATTCGCATCGAACAGGACGGCAAGCCGCGCACGCGGATGACGAAGGCCGACACGGTCACGACCAATGAACGCATCGCGATGGCCGCGAAATTGATGCAGGTGTTTAAGAGGTCGTTGGAGTTGTGATGCCAGGCGTGATTCGCGTCACGGCCCTAATAAGTGTGCGAAGCACACGATAATTATGATAGCTGCCGCGGCTTGCCGCTAATGCACTGCGGCGAGGCTTGCCTCGCCAATGCGGCCCCTAAAGACTCAAGGAGGAGGCTTTGCCTCCGACACAGGAAGTCGCCCTATGGCCCCGATCAAAGCCTCGGGGCCGGGCTCCGGCGGTTGAGTTGGCTGCAGCTGACGGTGAGGCGAGCCTCACCGCAATGCGATCGCGGCAAGCCGCACAGAAGTTAAACATTAGTATTATGAATCGCAATAACTTATCAGCACTACTATTAGTTCTTGCTCTTACCTCGTCGATGTTCGGCCAGGCTGTGAAGCCGGTCAAGGTCGATCAGGTTGAGGTCAATTTACGCAAACACGTTGAGTATCTGGCGTCGGACAAGCTTGAGGGGCGACGGACGGGGCAGCATGGGGCGGAGACGGCGGCGGGGTATGTGGCGAATATGTTCGCGAGGCTCAACCTGAAGCCGGGCGTGGTGGGCAAGAACGGCAAGCGCGGGTTTATGCAGAGCTATACGTATGTTGTTCCGAAAAATCCGCACGGGACGCCGGCAGGCGAGAAGCCGGACGCTAATCCGCCGATCAGCGGTTATAACGTCATCGGCGTGCTGGACGGCCACGACAAGGTGCTGAAGAACGAAGCGATCATTATAGGTGCGCACTTTGACCATCTCGGCCGCGGCGGGCAGGGCAGCGGCAGTTTGACGCCCGACTCGACCGACATTCATCACGGCGCCGACGACAACGCCTCGGGCACGGCGGCGATCATCGAGCTGGCCCGCATTTTTGCGAAAGAAAAGAAGAACAAGCGGACGATCATCTTTATCGGCTTCAGCGGCGAAGAGGACGGCCTCTTCGGGTCAAAGGCGTACACGGCGAATCCTGTGTTCCCGCTCGATAAGACGGTCGCGATGATAAATCTCGATATGGTCGGGCGGTTGAATGATAACAAGTTGAATGTTGGCGGGATCG
>CAZWSK010000082.1:0-10658 GCA_964636445.1 uncultured Chloracidobacterium sp. | reverse complement strand
GAGATCTTTATCTTGATGCGTTTGTAGCCCGCCTCAAGCTCCACGCGGATCTTGTGCAACAACTGTCCGACAGTGTCCTGGATACCGATCGAAACGCCGCATTCAATGGTCTGGTTCACGCCGCCGAGGTGCCGCCATAGCGGTACGCCGAGCTTCTTCGCCTCAAGGTCCCAGCACGCGGTCTCGATGCCGCTTTTCGCCATTCGGTGGCCGCGGATACGCGACATCAGGCCCCAAACATCGGCGGCCGATTCCACCGTTTTGCCCACGACCATCGGCGCGAGCACTTTTTCTATCGTCACCCAGGCCGAATCCGTCCATTCGTCCGAATAATGCGGCCACTCGCCGCATGTGACCTCGCCCCAGCCCTCGGCGCCGTCCGTGTCCTCGACGCGGACGAGAATGATCCGCCGCTCATACGTGCGGCCAAAACTCGTCTCAAAAAAGTGAACGAGCGGCAGGTTGATCTCAGTGAGTTCGATCGAGCGGACGGTAAACATAACGGGCCACAAATGAGGTTAGTCATCCGGGCCCGTGAATGCAATTTTTGTACAGTCCCCTACCGAACGATCTCAAACGGAACGAATTGCGTCGCGATCTTCCGGCCGTTCTTCGCGTTGTTGTCAGTCACTATTAGCTGAAGCGTATAGTTGCCCGCCTTAAAGCCGTTACCAAAACGCAAGGTGCCGTGGGCCGCGACACCATCGGCGGGAATCGGGCCGGTGAGGGTTACGGAGACAGGTTTGCCGTTGAACAGAAGTTCCTTTTCGTCGTAGATGCTCGCCTGGATCGTAAGATCGGGCCGGCCTTCTTTATCTGACCGGGCGTTGTAAATGTTGACGGCGTATGTCAGAACGCTTCCCGGCTTAAACTGACGTATTGCGGTGTCAGCGATCGGATTCACCGCCCGTTTTGCGGCTTCGGGCGTCATCGTGTCCAGTTTTTTCCACGTCTCGAGATCGACATTCTCGAGCAGCACGCCCGACATCGTTAGGCGATTCTTTTTAAGATTTGGCACCTCGATAAACTGATATGCCGAGCCCACCCTTCCGGAAGCGGTGTCGCGTACAGCCACACGGAGCTGATAGGCGCCGGGCTTCTTCACGGGCACAACGACGTTGTGGATCAGACCGGACCGCTTCACCAGCTCGACGCCTTGTTCGGTCGTGGCAAAAGTGAATTTGGAACGTTCGCCGTCGACGGGCACGCCGTTCTCGCCAAAGGTCGAGATGACAAGGTCAAAGGAGGTCGTTAACTTTCCGTCAGCGCCTTTCACAAAGGACAGTTTGTCGGCGTCGATGTGCAGCAGGGAACGGATGTTCATCGAACGGTCGGGCGTCGCCATTATCAGAGTATTTAGCTTGACCGGGACCTGATTCGCTCCGAAAGGCGACGTAAGAGCGTCATATAGCGACTGGAGAGGCGACGAAGAAGCACTTCGCGCCGCTTCGAGTCTTTCCTCGGATACGCCAAAGAAGCCGGAGCGATAGCGAACCCGCACGTCCTTGCGGTTGACCTTGATCACCAGCTTGTTGTAGCGGTTTGTTTTCGGGTCAAAGGTCGCTGCGTCGGGCTCGTAACCGACGAGATAGTAGCTCTGGTCGTCGAGCACCTTTCGGATGCCGTATGAGATGTCGTTCTGGTTTACATACGCGGTACCGCCGGTCTCGTAGGCAAGAAAACGCAGCCCGTCCTGACCCTCGGCTAGTTCCTGACGACGCCCCGCGATGGCCGCGTCGATCTGGTCGGAACTCATGCCGGAGACATTGTCCTCTGCACTCAAAAATCCTGTCTGCAGTCCGCGTGCGTCGATAGTATAGATAACCACCGACGAGCGCGTCGCGACATCTGCGAGCTTCCGAAGCATGTCGAAGACGCGGTCCGTGGTACGATCACCGTCGAACGAAAGCCTAAGGCCATCCATTATCAGCACCACTGATTTGCGGCCCGGAAGGTCCTTCATGCCTCGAACAACGTAATTCACAGCGCCCAGGGTTCCGGTAGCAAAGACAGATTCGCGAAAGTCTTTGACCTCCTGTTCAAATTCGCGGTCCGCGGCGGCGGCCTCGATCTCGTCCTCGGTCTCTGCGGTTTGTTCTCGCAAGGACGGATCGATCGGATTAAATACGCCCACCCGCGCGCTGCCGCTCATATTGAATCGGATCTTTTCCGCGGCCTTCAGCAGCATACGCTTGTCCGTCGTAAATTGCTGCAGCGCGCCGATGCCGGTGCCGGTGCGGATGATCGCAACGAGGTCGCCGTCCTGCATCTGTTCGTTTATGAACTTTTTGACCGCATGCTGCACGCTGTTCGCGCTGGTGAAGGACAGGTTCAGGTCGTCAACCACCAATGCGACGGTACGGCGGACGTTCTCAGGTCGAACAGGCGGCGGAGGCAGGACCGGGCCCGTGTTTTTGCCCTTCTTTACGGGGTCCTGCCGCACACGCTGTCCGCTGGTGACAAGTGAAAAGCTCGTGATCTCCTGCCGCTTGCCGTTCTCATAGATCTCTACCTCGTCAGGCCTGAGGTCCTTTACGGGCTCGCCATTCTTGCCCGTGACCGTGACGTCGATCTGTATAAGGTCGGTCGAGATCCGCACAACATCGTCCGACGGCGTCGGCGACGCCTCTTGTGCCCAACCGGCGGAAGCGGCCGATAAGATCAGCAGCACGATTGGAAAAAGCTTCTTCATAGGGAAATGGTCCGAAGAGTTTTGGACGTTTGCTATCATATTACGGTTTGAGAATTTTAGACACATTTTTGTCGAAGGAAATTTCCTGAGCTCGAAGAGTCGCCATGATCCAGTCAATTGCAAAGCCCGCGATACCTTTCTTTTTACTTCTCGCCTTATTTACCATTGCTTGCAACGCGCAGACCGAAGAGCAGGCCCTGGCGAGCCTTCGCGCGATGACGAGCAGCGGAAAGCTGCCAACTGAACAGGCAGTTGCGGCGATCGAGACAAAGTTTGCCAATAAACGCACGGGTGCCCTCGCGCGTCTGCTGCGGGCCCGGATCAGGCTTGAGAGCGGCGACGCTGAAGGAGCGGCCGCGATCTTGGACTCGGACGTTTTTAAGAAAAAGACAAAGCTCGCCGATCACGCGCTGTGGCTACGCGGCAAGGCGTTGAACCAAGCAGGACGGCACGCCGACGCGATGAACGCGCTGGGCGAACTCATTCGACACCACCGCGATTCCGTCCGTCTGCGCGATGCAAAACTGCTGTGGGCCTCATCCGCGATCGCCGCCGGCCGCGCAATCGAGGTGCCGCCGATGCTGGTCGATCTGAGCGAAAAGAACGACGCCGACGCGCTGCTCGCGACTGCGAAAGCGTACGAAACCCAAGGCTCGTCGGCCGAGGCGAACAAGTATTATCGGCGGACATACTTTTTCGCCGCCGATTCGGCCGCGGCAAAAGAGGCCGAGGCTAAGCTGACGTCGCTCGGACAGCCGTTGACACCGCAGTCGGCCGAGGAGCTGCAGGCCCGTGCTGAAAGGCTTTTCGACGCGAAGAAATGGGGCGAGGCGCACGCGACATACCTCGATCTGTCGGCCCGGTTTCCGACGGCCATCACGCCGCAAACGCGTGTCCGCCGTATCATCGTGACCTCAAATCTGAAGAAGATGGGCGAGGCGCAGAGTGCCCTTGATTCGCTTCCGGAAATGGCGGCCAAAGAGCGTGAAGAGGGCTATTATCAACTCGCTCTCGGGTACGCTCGTGCCCGGATGTGGCCGCAGGCCAGGCGTGTGGCGGACGAGATGCGGCAGAAGTTTCCCGCCGGCACCCGCGTCGCTAAGACATTGATGGATCTGGGGTTAACGGCCCGCGATCAGAAAAATCGCGCTGAGGAAAGCTATTATCTCAACCTCGCTCACACGGCCTACCCGGACGCCATCGAGGTCGCCCAGGCGCAGTTTGAGGCTGCCTGGACGGTCCACGAATCAGGCAATTTCCTGCAGTCGGCCGAGATGCTCATCGAACATCTCGCGCGGTATGTCGATAAGGACAACACCAATCGCGGCAAGGCCGGTTACTGGGCGGCACGAGACAGCGAACGCGCCGGCAAACTACCCGCCGCGTGCGCCCTGTACGAAGCCGTCGTGTATCGCTATTCGGCCAATTGGTACGGCTACCTCGCGGCCCCGCGGCTTGCGGCGTTGCGCAGCCAGAACCAGTGCCGCGAAACGCCGGCGAACGCGGCCGTCGCCCGAGCGGTGACCAATCTCAAGACCGTAACGGTAGCCGCCGAGACGGCCCGTGAGGCCGAATTGGACCGTGCGGAAAAGTCAGACGAACTGTCCATCGTGGGCCTATTCGACTGGGCGATCGACGAACTGAACGAGGCGAAAAAGACGGCCGGCAATAGCCCGAAGATCAACCTCGCCCTCGCCCGTCATTACCGCTGGAAGGGCGATAACGTCAACGCGCTGTTGGCTTTAGCAAAATCGTATCCGGACTACGCGCAGATGTTCCCTGAGGAGATGGGCCGCGAGGAATGGGAGATCTTTTACCCGCTCACCAACTGGACCGAGATCAAGCACTGGGGCGGCCAGCGCGGCCTCGACGCCTATCAGGTCGCGGGCCTGATCCGCCAGGAATCGGTATTCAATCCCAACGCAAAGTCCGGTGCTAAGGCCTACGGGCTCATGCAGTTACTGGTCCCAACGGCCAATTCCATGGCCCGAAAATACGTGTCAAAGACCGGCAGCGTGTCGGCCACCCAGCTCTATCATCCGCCCACGAATATCGAGCTCGGCACGGCCTATATGAAGGACCAGTTCGCCAAATTCGGGCGCATCGAATACGTCGCGGTGGCCTATAATGCGGGCCCCGGACGCGTCCCCCAGTGGCGTGCCAGCCTGCCCGCCGAGATCGACGAATTCGTCGAGGCCATCCCCTTTAAAGAGACAAAAGGCTACGTCCAGGGCGTTATCCGCAACACCGCCCAATACCGCCGCCTCTACGACGAGAACGGCAATTTCCGCCCAAACGTCGGCTCAAAACCCCTGCGCTCGGCCATCGACACCGAACCCCGCGATACCTTCAACGCCGCCAACCCCGAAATAAACATCGCCGATAACCCCGACACCGAATAGCGTCCGGCTGATCGGGTTTTCGGCCAGTTTGGTAGAGGAACTAGCTGCCTTTGGTAGAGACGCACCCCGAGATTGGTAGAGATAAACCTGCGATTGGTCGAAAGTGTTTCGCCGCGAAATGCCTAAAATTCGGCCTTCCAATTCCAAAACCCGCACACGAGACCGTCATGGCGATTTAGACGGCAAGATAGGACCCAAACGGCCGCGTTACCGGCTGGACGATTGTAGCCGTGGGTGACAACCCACGGAATGCTCGACGACGCACCCCGTCGCGTAGCGACGATTGAATTTTCAATCGAACAAAAACCGCGGATCAAACTCGATCCCATGAAGCCTCAACAGCGATTCGTACTCGTCCTCGAACGTCTGTTTTTCATGGTGCTTCCGTTGGTCCTTTATGTATTGCACAACGTCTTGTATCGCCGACCTAGAAACCGAGAAGACACCGTATCCGTCTTGCCGCCCGAAGTTCGCCATCCCCAGAAATTCGCGCCGAATACCGTAAGATGAATCGCCTTTGACGGCCTTCGCAACCTGGCTGGCCGACAGTGTCGTCGAGACGCCCAGTAAGCCATGAATATGATTCTCGATCCCACCGATTTGAATAGGAGTTATGCCATGACGTTTTGCGACTCCGGCGATGTAGGCCCAGATCCGCTCCTCGATCTCCTGAGAGATAAGATCAGCACGGTTCTTTGTGCTGAAAACTAGATGTAGGTAGATCTGGGAATATGTGTTGGCCATAACGGGTTGAATCGTCGCTACGCGACGCATCGTTATAACACAACCCACCGTGGGTTTTCACCCACGGCTACAATTAACGATCGCTACGCGATCCGCGATCCCCACGAGTCCTTATCCATCGCCTAGCGATGACAAATTGTAGCCGTGGGTGAAAACCCACGGAAAGCCCAACGACGTCCCCGTCGCGTAGCGACGATTGAAGCAAACACCCCGTTCATCAAACGTCCGGCATTGCCCATTCCTCATTGTTCATTCTAAATTGATTACGTGTACGTCCGCGACAAGCGATCTCCCGTCCCCAAGAGCGAAGCCGTCTCGCGCGTAATGAGCGCGAATCGCGGCAAAGATTCAAAACCCGAACTCCTCCTCCGCCGAGCCCTCCGCTCCGCCGGCAATCGCGGTTACCGCCTCCATTACAAGATCGCTCTTCCTTCCGAAGTTCATCCTTCATCCCTCATACCTCATCCTTCATCAGAAAGCTCCCCTCCTTACGAAGGAGGGGTGGATCCCGACGAGCGACAGCGAGTCGGGAGACGGGGTGGTTCTCTGCTCAGCCAGCGGAACCTGAAGCTAAGCGAAACTAAAAACCACCCCGGCGGCGAAGCGCCGCCGCCCCTCCTTGGTAAGGAGGGGAGCCCTAAGGGCCGACGCATCGCATCTGTTCGACCTGACATCGCCTTCGTCGGCCGCCGCGTCGCGATCTTCGTTCACGGCTGCTTCTGGCACCGCTGCCCGAGGTGCAACTACCCGCTCCCAAAGAACAACCCCGAATTCTGGCAAGCCAAGTTCGACCGCAACGTCACCCGCGACGCCCACAAAAAAAACCGCCCTCACCCACCTAGGCTGGAAGGTCATCACCGTCTGGGAATGTGAACTGAAACGCTCACCCGAGCGCGTCAGTCGAAACGCCTGAATTACGCGGTGTGATATTGAGAGCCGCGACCTTCCAAGCGAGGTCTTGATACGCGACGGGCTCGCCCGCAATTGCTTTCAATCGCGTCAAGCCTATCGTCTTCTGTAGTGGACACTCGCGATCGAGGGTGGCCGTCGGCACGACGTAGAATTCCCACTGCCCGACATTCAGCGGATTAAGGTTGGCCTGATTTTGTTCTCCCAACAGACAAAAAACGTAAAGGTCAGCCTGCCGTCGATATTCCACACTTGAAGTGTTCGTTGACGCGTACCAACCCTTCGTAGGCTGAATGCCGAAGATGATTTTCGAGAGCTGCTTTTGCTCCCACGTCTGAAGGTACGACGCGGACTTAACCTCGATTGTCCGGCCGTCTCTCGTCACCAAATCGAAGGCATCCCACTCGACTCTCGCTCTGCACTCAATACCAAGAGCTTTAGCGACGATATACTCTGCCAATATCCCACGCGCCGTATTTCCGACAAGGTCAGAGCACGCCCACTTCCAAAAGCTCAATAGATCAAACCCCAAGTCCGTCCCGTCCAGCACAAACCTCTCGTCGCCGACCTTGGGCGCGACGTCCATCCTGCAGTATTCCGATTCCATGTTGGCAGTTATTAAATATGTTCTGTGTTACTTGGACTTGGCACCTATTCGCTTTAGACGTCGTGAGGACAATCCAGGTTCAGATGGGTCGGCGGCAAGGTAGCCATTCATACCCCGGACCAAATTCCCTCGTTTACAATTGAGATATGCCTTACGTTCGCGACAAACGTTCACCGGTTCCAAAGAGCGAGTCCGTCTCCCGAGTGATGAGCGCTAATAAGGCTCATAACACCAAACCGGAACTGCTTCTGCGGAAGGCTCTCTGGAATGCGGGTCTCCGTGGGTATCGGTTACATCCCAAAAACGTTATCGGCTGCCCCGATATATCGTTCACAGGAAAGAAAATCGCCATATTCGTACACGGTTGCTTTTGGCACCGTTGCCCGACATGTGACTATCGGTTGCCGGGACATAATACAATATACTGGAAAACCAAATTTGAACGAACTCAGGCTCGCGATATCAGAAATCTCGAAGCACTAGAGAAAGAGGGATGGAGAACTTTGGTTTTTTGGGAGTGTGAACTAAAGATCTCAACAAGTAAGGCCGTCAGCAGGGTGCTCAACCAGATATCTCGACGATTTCCTCGGTTTTAGCAAGCTTAGAAATCACTTCGTCAAGTTCCTTAGCAAAATTCGTTTTCGAAGCGACGGAACGAATTCTCCCGACAAGGTCGTCAAAGAAATCTTCGTCGCCCGTAAGCCTCCGCCAAAATTCACTTCCTGCGTAGACAACAATATTATATTGACTCGTTAAGCGGCGGTAATGTCCTGATAGATCGTTGTTCTCGCCATAAGTTGTTCCAACGATGAGGTCGGTCTGCGCCACATTAAGGTGGTTGATCCTGGCTCGACGATGAACTTCATTGAAATGGCCAGCAATAGTTTCAACATCATCCTTGTTAATTGTGTTAGGCCCCAACTTCAGTTGGCAATACTTATGCCTACCATCGATTTGGTCCTCAAACTCTAGATCGATTCCGGCAATTGCACTTCCATAGGCACCGAGCACCTCGCTAGTGAACTTTTGCATTGCGTTACCAAATGTCGTCGTGACAGATGTTCCAAGCGCACGCGCATAAATGAGGCCTTTCGCGACACTCAGGCTCGTCGAGTCGCCGCCGAGGAAATTCGCGAGGTAGAGGGCTAGAAAAGGATTCACCGAGAATTCCTTGGCATTTTCAAGTTTAAGCGTGTTCGCTAGGTGGCGTTTGACGAGCGAGTTCTCAAACCAGTCTTCGGCTTTGTCGAGGATCTCGCTTTTCTCGTTGGGTGTCATCATCGGGCTTGACAGGAGAGCATTTGTGATTACAATGCAAAGATAACCATGACCAAGGTTGTGTAACCTATGAAAGAACTCTTCACGCTCACTGAAGTGGCTGACATACTCTCTGTTTCGAAAGAGACTTTAAGACGCTGGGACCGAAATGGCAAGTTGAGACCCATCCGGTTACCTAACAATTATCGTCGATACCCTCGAGAGGAAGTAAGCCGAATGCTTGGCATTGGGACTCTTTTCGCCCGGATGGAAGAACCAGAGGAGAACTTTCAGCCGTTCCGACAGTATCGGTCGGTCGAATTATTCGCTGGTGCGGGCGGGCTTGCTCTTGGTTTCGAGCAGGCCGGCATCGAGTCTGAAATGTTAGTCGAGTTTAATCGTTGGGCGTGTGAGACACTCCGAAGAAATCGGCCAAATTGGAATGTGGTTGAGGACGATGTTTCAAAGGTTCGGTTTGACGATTTAAGCGGGAAGGTGGATATCGTGGCCGGAGGATTTCCCTGTCAGGCCTTTAGTTATGCTGGGAAGAAACTTGGTTTCGAGGACGCCCGCGGCACTCTATTTTTCGAGTTCGCGCGTGCCGTGCGGGAAATACAGCCGCTGATTTGCGTCGGGGAGAACGTTCGAGGACTGACGACTCACGACGGCGGCAGAACAATTGAGGGCATGTCCGCAATCCTTGACGAACTCGGATACGAGGTTCAGCCTCCTCAGGTTTTAAAGGCGATCTTCTACCGAGTTCCCCAAAAGCGGGAGCGTTTGTTTCTAGTTGCTCTGAAAAAAGGGCTCGGACTTTCTTTCAAGTATCCCCAAGGAAAATGGGATGACATTTACACAGTTGGCGACGCATTAAGGGCGGGACGTCTTTACCCCACGGATGTTCCGGATTCGCCTGGCCAAGAATATCCGGAAAAGAAAAGGAGAATTCTAGAGAAGATCCCTCCAGGGGGATATTGGAAGGATCTTCCGGAGCCGCTTCAACGAGAGTATCTCATGAAGAGTTTTTACCTAGAGGGTGGAAAGACCGGAATGGCGCGGCGAATGAGCTGGGATGAGCCAAGCCTAACTCTCACGACTGCGCCGGCTCAGAAACAAACAGAAAGGTGCCATCCCGAACATACGCGTCCTTTCACTACCCGGGAATATGCCCGTATACAAACGTTCCCGGATTCTTGGGAATTTAGTGGGCCTATCAGTGAAATCTATCGACAGATCGGGAATGCCGTTCCGGTAAATCTCGCAGAGGCAATTGCAAGACAGATAGTTCATTCCTTGAATGAACACGAAGTGAGAATGCAATTCCGAAGAACTCTGTCTGTCTAAACACCGCGTTCGACCATGTCGATGTAGGTGCGGTGGAAGCCGGTTTGTTCGGCTAGTTTGTTCTTGTGGGAGGCCGGGATCAGTAGCCAGTAGTCAGTAGCTGGTAGTCAGGAGAATACGGGCGGGCAGGGTGCCCGCGTTCCGACTATACGCATTGTATGCAGGCGATCAACAGACAATGAGTAGCAGGCGAAAGGATGAAGGATGAGGGATGAAGGCTAAGCGATGTGATCGCGGAGCCATTGGGTCAGGGCGTCTTCTGACAGGTCGCCGGCGGCTAGGGTGAGGATGGTTAGGTATTTTTGTTCGGGGGTGGCGGTTAGGGTGTGGCCGTTTCGGACGAGGAACCATTCCATCGCCACGTAGCCGGTGCGTTTGTTGCCGTCGATGAAAGGGTGATTTTTGACGATGCCGAAAGCATATGCGGCTGCGAGGGGGGCAATGTCGGCGTCCGGCTCGTAGGCGTGGAGGTTTTGAGGCCGGGCGAGAGCAGATTCTAACAGGCCGAGATCGCGGACTCCGTCGCCGCCGCCGTGCTCGGCGATCTGACGGCGATGGATGGCGAGTGCTCGGTCGAGCTGCAGCCAGCGCATCATTCGGCCAGCTTCCTGAGCAGGTCGCGGTTATCTCGCATTACCTTTTCCGCGACCGCCATGTCCTCGGCGTATTCCTCGTCAAATGCCGTCAGCTCGATGCCGTTTGG
>CAZWSK010000081.1:0-10896 GCA_964636445.1 uncultured Chloracidobacterium sp. | reverse complement strand
TCCGACTCGGCCTCCTGCTGCTGCTCGGGGGCAATGTTTTGGAAGAGCGAATATATGCGCGACGTGGCGAAAAGTGAGTCTGCGACGGTCGGGAAATTAACAGGATATACAGGATGAACGAGATGGGCTTTATCATGTCCATCCTGTTTATCCTGTTCCAATTTCTCAGGTACAAAGAAGTGCGACTCGAGAACCGACTCTATTTCAGAGACGATCTGGCTGTAGAACATCTTTGCGTCGTCCGTCGCGCCGCCGCAGAGGGTGATCTGGAACAGCAGTTCAAACGGCACTTGGTGGATCGGCAGGTCGAAGATGTACGGGCGATTCGACCGCAACAGCGACTGCATCAGGTCGAGGTCTTTCACGAGGCCGCGATAGAAACGCCGCAGGCAGTGATCGATGCGGGCATTCTCCATCGTTGTGAAGATCTTGCGAGCGAGCCGAGGCTCGGGAAAGACGGCGAGGACTGCACGGTAGTCGGAATCGGAAGGAAGGTCTTGGGCCTTTGGTCTTTGGTCTTTGGCGGCGTCGCTGTTCCGGATGTAGCCATCCAGCGAGAAGGCGTCGCGTTCCTCGGCGGTCATTGAATAGAGATCGCTCAGGTCTCTGAATGCGGCCTTGAGGCCGATGGTGTCGCGGTCGAAGGTACCGAATTCGATCTGGCCGGCGGCGTGGGCGGTGAGGACCTTGTAGAGACGAAAATCCTCGTCGTCATCGTCAAATTCCGCGACCGTTGCGGGCAAATAGATGGTCTTGCCGTCGCCTAGCCGGGCTTCCTGCGGCATCGCGGAAAGCGGCTGGATCTCGACCTCGCGGCCGGTGAGGGCTTCGACGTAAAGCCGAAGGATGTGCTGAATATTCTCGAGCGGCAGGCCGAGGCGTGTCTTTTGCAAACGCGAGTTCGAAGCACGAGTTTCGAGTGCAAAGTAGCTCCGACGTGCTTTGGCCGAATCATTCTCTTTGGAATCGAGCCCATTCTCGACCCATTCCTCAAATTGGGCCAGCGAGACTTTTTTCAGGGCCGAGGCGCTCGACTTGAATGCAGCGAGCGCGCTCTCTGCGTCGGGTTCTGCGATACGCGCTGTTAGCTCGAGGACGCGCCGAAGCGGCCGGACGTTCTCATCGCCGCCGAACGCTGCATACACCCTCGGTGTCGTCCGCAGAAACGAGATCAGCACGGCATTGCCGTGCTTCGCTACGACAAGGGCCGCATTACACCATTCGTCGAACGTCTGGCGCGATATGCGCAGGACATCGCCGCCGCTCGCTAAAAAGTGAAGCGTGACGCTGCCGCCCAGGTCGAGAAATTCGGCGGCCTTCCTAAGCAGCAGAACCGCGTCGGTAGAACTGAGGCCCTTTAATGCCGCAGGCGTTTGCTGCCACAGCTCCGCCGTCAGGCCGCCCGTGCGGCTCGCAAAGTCGCCCGCGAGCGTCAGTAGTTCGTCCGCGACGCTCGTGTCGAATGCGGCCAGCGACGCCGCCACGGCCGGGGTATGTTCAAGAAACTCGGCGCTGTGTTTGGCTGACCGGTTTGCGATCTCGAGGGCGAGGCCGAGCACGGAACCTAGCAGCTTATCGTCGGCGAACGCGGCCGCGATGTCGGGCATTGCGCGGTACGATGTAAGCGCGGTCGAGCTCGACAAGACCAGCTGTCGCGTGCAGATCTTAAAAACAGTCGCTCGCGCGGCCTCCGGGACAGCGGCGATCTCGTCGATACCTGCAGCAAACAAGTCGACTCCGCTCGCCGAGCTGCCCATCGCTAGCCGCCGGCCAAACTCGCCCCAACGCCGCAGGTCGTCGGCTGACAGTATCTCGGCCGCGTGCGGCACCGCCTCGACGAACTCGCGGCTCACGCGCAAGCTCACGCCCGCCAACGCCGCGCTTATTTCCAGCGCCGCACGCTTCTTGTCCGCCGGCAGTTCGCCCAAACTTCGGGCAAGACCCGTGATCGATTTGGAGCCCTTAGGATCAGCCACAATTCGATTCTAAAGGATGAGCTTGGAGTGCGGGAAACTGCGATCAGTGATGATGGTCGTCAGAGGCCTCGTTGAGTTTGGCGGGGTCGAGCAGCTTTGAGAAGTCGTCGAAGTGGAACATCGACTCGTCCTTACAATGCTCGCAAAAGAAGGTCACGTCCTCGCCAAGGTACATGTCCTTGAGGTGATAGGCCACAAAACAGCCGTAGCAACGCTGGATGCGTTTGCCGAATGTCGTGAGAACATCGTGATCAGTGTTGGTCATGCGTAATTTTAACCGCAGAGATCGCAGAGTTCGCAGAGATAGGAAGGAATTTTGTCTGCTTCTCTCTGCGTACTCTGCGTTCTCCGCGTTTCAAAGAAGCCGTAGATCATTCATCCTTCACTTAACTACGCCGCGTTTTGAGGTGCGGATAAAGTCGGAGAGAAGGTCGACCTCAGCGCAGTCGGTGATCTCTTCGGCAATGCGTTCTAGCGCCTGCGAGGTGTTGAGTTTTGACGAGAGCAGCAGGTGAAATGCGTGGTTTAACTTCTCGATAACTTCTCTCGAATAACCGCGCCGTTTCATACCGAGGCGGTTGAGGCCGTAGCATTTGGCGTGATTTCCCTGAATGATCGCGTACGGCATCGCGTCCTTTACGACGACGGAATAGCCGCCGACGAAGGCCTCAAGACCGACGCGGCAGAACTGGTGCACGCCCGAGTATGCCCCGACGCTCGCACGGTCGGCGATCTCAACGTGGCCGGCAAGCGTGGCAGCATTGGCCATGATAATGTCGCTGCCGAGCTGGCAATCGTGCGCAACGTGGGCCTGTGCCATCAGCAGATTGTTGTCGCCGATACGCGTTACGCCGCCGCCCCCCGCGGTGCCTCGGTGGATGGTGACGAATTCGCGGATGTGATTGCGTTTGCCGATCTCGGTCGCGGTCGGCTCGCCCGAGTATTTTAGGTCCTGCGGCGCAAAACCGATCGAAACGAAGGGATAAACGTGCGTCTCGTCGCCGATCGACGTCTTGCCGTCGATGGCGACGTGCGAGTCGAGCCTGACGCCGCCGCCCAGCGTAACGTCCGGGCCCACGGTGCAAAACGGCCCTATGTGACAGTCATCCCCGATCGCTGCTTCGGGTGCGATGATAGCTGTTGGGTGAACAAAGGAAGACATCGGCGTCTTATTCCCCGGCGTCCTCGGTCACAGAGTCTGGAGTCGCACGCTTTCGCGAAGCAAAGAATGTAAAGATCCCCACCGAGACGAGCGCCAGGAGCGGAGAGAGCAGTCCAACAATGACCGTTACGAACAACGCGATCACGCCGAGACGCGCCTTGCCGCGGCGTCGTGCGACGAAGAAAGGGATCAGGCCCAGCAGCACACCTATGACAAGGTATGCCCCGAGAATGTAGTACATGTTTGCCTGCAGGAATTCGCGTATCTCGCCTTGGTTCATTTGTCCTCTCCCGCCTGACGGCTTGCGATGATGCTCATGATCTCGGCCTCGCAGGTGACGTTACCGTCGACCATCGCGAGCCCGCGCATGCGCTGCACTTTGCTGCCTATTCGAAGCGCCGTTACTTCTAACGTCAGCGTGTCGCCCGGCACGACAGGGCGTCGGAATTTAGCACTCTCGATGCCCGTAAAGAACGGTATCTTGCTCTCGCGGTCCTCGAATTCGCGCAGGGCGAGAATGGCCCCGACCTGCGCGAGGGCCTCGATCTGCAGCACGCCGGGCATCACAGGAGCGCCGGGAAAATGGCCTATGAAAAATTGCTCGTTGACCGTGACCTGCTTAATGCCGACGATGCGCACGCGCGGCTCGAGCTCGACGATCTTATCCACGAGAAGGAACGGATAACGATGCGGGAGTATCTCTTGAATTTGGGTTGAGTCGAGTATCAGCATTTCGCGACGCGAAATAACAACATATAAGCCAAAAGCCGGCAAAAGGCAATTTCACCGGCTTCAGGTCAATCGGATGTAAGGTCAGTCTACTGTCGCGGCGTCGTGGTCGTCGCCGTGGTCGCGGGACGCGCGTTGTAATACGTGATGAACGCCTTTGTTATGTCGGCTGTCGGATCAAGGAAGACGAACGGGCTCGGAGCATCGGTCGCCGTCAAGGCACTGACGTCCACAACCGCAGTATAGCCATTCTTTTTGGCGTACTCCGACAGGGCCTGCATAATATTGTCCGAGATCGGGCCGAGCACCTCACCGCGGCGCTTGTTATAAGCGGCCTGCGCCTCCTTCTGCTTGAACTCGTACTCGCGCTGCAGCCGCTGGCCTTCGTCCTGCTTCGCCGCCACTGTCTCTTGTTTGACAGGCACCGCGGGATTACCTGTCAGCTTCTTGATCTCGTCCGAGACGCCCTGGATCTTGGTTCTTAACGCCTCGAGCTCGGTAACACGCGGCTTCATCTCGGCATCAAGCGCATTGAGTGCGTTGACATACTTCGTGATGCCGTTTGCTCCTTTCTCATCACCGCCGAAAGCCGCTGTCTCGATCCAGCCGATCTTGTTCGGCGCCGTCTGGGCCGAAGTGCTGCCGACCTGGCTCAAAACGATTACTGCAAATGCAGCGGCAAAAAGCATGCTCGCGGCGATAGATCTCATTCTGTTCATTCTGTCTAAAACTCCTTACTTCGTAACCAAGCTGTGTCGTTGGTATTGTCTGACTCTTTGAAACTTAATTACACGTTTATGTTGCTTTTAGTTTCTTAAAAAAAGAAAGGCAATGGTAATTAAACTCGGGGCCCAAGTCAATTCATTCGCCTAGAATGTCCTGCCGACCGTAAAGCGGAGGCCTGAGCGTTTGCCAGGGAGGAAAATGCCGGGAAGCTCCTCGGTGAAACCGAACTTGCCGTTGGGATTGTAGTAGTAGATCAGCCGGAAAGGAACGTTCACGACCGGGACCTGGACACGCAATTCGACGCCGACTGAGGCCTTAAAGTCGCCGATCTTGCCGAACCTGGCGTCGTCAACGTGGAGCAGCGAATTCTGCTGGACCTCACCGCGCAAGAATAGCTGCTGCACCTGCGGCGACAGTGCCGTCGGGCACCCGAAACGATTGCCTCGGCAAAACTCGTTCAAGAAATCCGTTTTGGTCAACACACGGTCGCGGTAATAGAGAATGCTGCCGAAGCTGCTCTCGAGCACCGGCGTATTGATCAGGGCCAGAGCCGTGACGCGGCCGGGGCCGAGAAGCTGTTCGTCGGGCAGGAATTCGCTGTTGATCACCTGCTGCCCGGTCTTGCGCAGGTTAAACACGGAGCCGACATCGGCAAAGATCGCCATCGTGGCCGGGCCGAAGATAGGACGGCGGTACTCGACGTTTGCAAGAAGCTGCGTATCGCCGCCGATGAACCTGAAGTTTCGCGAGAACAATGCAGGATTCGCGCCCGCAAATCCTGTCAACTGCCCAATGCTGATGAGCTCGTCGCGTGTGCGGTCGCTCAGGCCCGTCTCTGTGTTCGCAGCCCCCACCGCATTGATCGCGACTTGAACATTTCGCGTCGTTACGTATGTATCAAACGGTGCGAGGGGCCCGAGCGAACGCGACTCGTATCCGCGGATATCATTCTCGCTGCCGAGGAAGTATCGCTCGTATATCGGGACGCCGCCGACGAATGACAGCGAATTCGCATTACGGATCTTGTCCTTAACAGACCAAGTCCCGATCGTGCCGGCCAGGATGCGGAACGCGAGCACATCAGGATTCTTTGAACGTTTGTTCCTGATCGGGATGAACTGCGAAAACTGAAGGTTGGGTTGGTAAGTCCGCACGTCGCCGCCCAGTCCCGCAAAGCCGAACGATAACGACAGCTGCCGCCCGCGAAGGGTATCGATGCCGTTGGGTGCAGGTTGACGTGTGTCGTAGGCAAATGTGCCGACTATACGGCTTGTAAGGATGTTCGGCTGGCGGTAGATGACCGGGATGGTAGCCGCCGGATCGCCCAGCTGGTTGACCTCAGGGTCCTCGATGCTCGTCGCAGTGAACTGATATGTGAGGCCGACACGCGAAAACTGCGTAAAGCGGCGTTTCTTAAAGAACAGCTCAGACAACGGAGCGGTCGCAAACACATTGCCCCCGTAAGTGCTCTGCGTAAAGAGGTTCGCCTCATCGGTCCTGACAGGGCCGTACGGGTTGAAAAGCTCGTTGAGCACGTCAGGATTCTGCGTCAGGAAGGTACCCTCGCCGAAGAATTTATAACGGCTGGCGAACACCGAAAACCCGACCGCGATCGGCCGTTCGCGAAAATATGGCTCCTGATAGGTGAACTGCAAGCTCCTCTGGCGGTTGCCGTAACCGAGGTTGAATGACAGCACTTCGCCGCGGCCCGCGAGATTGTTTGTCGAATATTCGAGTCCGAAGAACGAACCGCCGATGCCTGAGAGCCCGCCGTTGAAAGATATCTGCTGACGGCCCTTCTCCTTGACCTTGACGACCAGGTCGACGTCGCCCTTTTCGTCGTCGGTGCGCATCTCGACGTCCTGATCTTTGTCGATCGGGTCAAAGTACTGAGTTTGGTTCAGACGGGCAAGCGAGATCTCTAAAAAGTTTTGGTTATAGACGTCACCCTCGTTCAGAAGGAACTCGCGGCGGAGCACGCGGTCGCGGGTGAAGGTATTGCCCGTAAATTCCAGCCTGCGAAGCGAAAACTGCTTGCCCTCGTCGATCGTGATCGTGATATCCACGATACCCTCGTCAGGATTCGCCGGATTGCTCTTATACTCAGGGTCGAGCTCAGGCAGGTATTGGACGAACCCTTGGGCTCCGTACACCTTTTTGAGATCCTCGTATACAGCTTCCTGCAGCCGTTTGCCGTCAACGATCTCTCCCTTTTTGAGACCGACATAGCCCATTATCTGCTGTTCGGAAAAGATCGAATTTCCCTCGATCTTGACCTCGCCCACGCGATAGACCTTGCCCTCAGTGACCGGGATGATCACCTTGAGGGTGTCGTCCTTTGACGTGATCAGGGGCAGCGGGAATTCTTTCAGGAGGAACGGGCCGGTACGTTTAAAGCCGAGGCCTTCGACTCGCGGCTCGCCGATACGCGCCTCAAAGTAGCCTTTCGACCACATATAAGCCCTGACATTACGCTGAAGGTCGGCCTGCAGCTTTTCGAGATGCAGGATGTCCATCCCCTTGATGCGTGAGACAAGGCCGGTTTCCTGCACGTACTGCAGAGCCCCGCGAAGCTCGCCGTCGCTGAAATGTTCGTTGCCCTCAAATTCGATTTTGACGATTCGCGACTTGTTTCCCTGGTCGATGTCGAAGGTAAGGCCGATCGACGTCGCTGAGACCTCTTCTTCCGTATGCGTGACCTTAGCGTTGGGATAGCCCTTCGCAGCGAGCATTTCACGCAGGACTCTAGTGGCTCCGCGCACCTTTACGGGATCGAAAACAGCTTCTTTTGAGATACCGACGCGCTTTTCGCGGAAATTCTTGAGGATGTCCGACTCGGAGATCGCCTTTGACCCCTTGAACTGGAGGTCGCGGATGATCGGCAGCTCGCGGACCTCGAAAATGACATTCACGCCCCCGCGGATGCCGTCCTCGACGAGCACGCGAGTGGCCGTCTTATCGAAAAAGTTGAGCGAAAGGAGTTCCTTGAGGTCGCGCTCGAGCGCCGCCGGGTCGTAGGTGTCGCCGGCTCGGGTCTTGATGTAATAAAGAAGGTCCTCGTCGCGCAGCCGGCGGTTGCCCTGAATATCGACACTCTCGACGACCTGTTGGGCGGGAGCGCTCTGAACCGCGCGTGGCGCGGACGGCTCTTCAGACGCAGCCAAAACGGGCACAACCGCATAAACCGAAATGAGCAGTAGACAAAGCGCCGGGACGCAAAACTTAACCATACAAACCGCTTGGACCACACGCCCCGAGGGCAACGAAAAGCTCCGAAAAGCCCTATTTACAAAGCCCGCGAAAACGAACTATTAGGATACAGAACACACGGTGCATTTCAAAGCCGTAGAATGACTTGCCGCTTTGATTCTGCGCCTTGCGGCGCGGGTTGCCCTACGCTGCGGTCGGCAGCGCGCTCAGGCCTTCTGGCTCAGTTCCTTTTCCGGCTCATGTGCGCGGATCTCGCGGAAGGCGAGGCGGCCGGCGGAAGCGTCGACCTCGACGGTGCTTTCACTGGAGATGTGGCCCTGGATAAGGGCTTCGGACAGTTCGTCCTCGAGGTGTTTTTGCAGTGCTCGTTTTAGCGGGCGGGCTCCGTATTTGCGGTCCGAGCAGGTCTTTTCGATCAGCCAGTTTTGGGCGCGTTCGGTGAGAACGACCCTGAGGCCTCGGCCGGCGACGACGGCGTTCAGCCGCCCGATCTGGAGATCGAGTATCTGGCGGAGATCATTGTTGGTAAGCTCGTCAAAAATGATGATCTCGTCAAGGCGATTGATGAATTCGGGCTGAAAGGCCTCGCGAACTTTCTGCATGACCTGTTCTTCGAGCGACGCACGCGAAGCGTCGGCGGAGACTTGAAACCCAAGGCTGCCACGCTTTTGGATCACGCGTGCGCCGAGATTTGACGTCATGATGAAGATCGCGTGCTTGCAATCCACCGTCTGACCGAGCGAATCGGTCAGGATGCCGTCCTCGAATACCTGCAGCAGGATATTGAACAGGTCTGGATGCGCTTTTTCGACCTCGTCAAAGAGGACGACAGAGTACGGCGTGCGGCGGAGCTTTTCGGTGAGCTGGCCGCCCTCTTCGTGGCCGACGTAACCCGGAGGCGACCCGATGAATTTTGACACAGAGTGCTTTTCCATGAATTCGCTCATATCAAAGCGAATAAGGGCTCGTTCGGAGCCAAAGAGGTATTCCGCTATCGAACGTGCGACCTCGGTCTTGCCGACGCCCGTGGGCCCGAGGAAAAGGAACGAGCCGACGGGCCGCTGCGGATTTTTTAAGCCCGCACGAGAACGTCTGATCGCTCGGGCGAGGGCCGAGATCGCGGGCCGCTGAGAGATTATGCGTTTGTGAAGAGCGTTCTCGATCTGGAGCAGTTTCTCGGCCTCTTTCTGTTTGACTGACGCGACGGGCACGCCGGTCCACCGAGCGATCACCTCGTCCACGTCGTCCTTTGTGACCTCCACGGCAAAGAACGATTCCTCGAGCGATCGCAGCTCGTATGAGATCAACTGGTCCTCGTTGGCAGCTGCGCGTTTCCAGTTCTCGACCGTTTCTTTCCACGACGGTTCGCCCTGCTGTTCGTGCTGAAAGCGCAGTTTTGCACGAGCCCCGGCCTCATCGAGCACGTCAATGGCCTTGTCCGGCAAGAAGCGGTCGGCGATGTAGCGGTTCGATTGCGTTACGGCTGCAGTGAGCGCGTCGCGAGTGTACCTGAGTTGGTGAAACGCCTCATACCGCTCGACGACGCCCGAGATGATCTCTATCGCTTCGTCCTCGGTGGGCGGTTCGATCTTGACCGACTGAAAACGCCGCTCAAGTGCGCGGTCTTTCTCGATCGATTTGCGGTATTCGCCCGGCGTCGTCGCCCCGATGACCTGTATCTCGCCGCGAGAAAGTGCCGGTTTGAGAATGTTCGCTGCGTCCAGCGTTCCTTCGGCCGATCCGGCACCGACCAGCGTGTGCAGCTCGTCGATAAAGACGATCACCTCGCGGGCCTCCTTGAGCTCGGACATTATCTTCTTGAGCCGCTCTTCAAACTGGCCGCGATATTTTGTGCCCGCCACGATCAGCGAGAGGTCGAGCATCAGGATGCGTTTGTTCTCTAGAAAGCTCGGCACCTTGTGATCGACGATGCGATGGGCGAGCCCCTCGACGATCGCGGTCTTGCCGACGCCTGACTCGCCGATCAGGACGGGATTGTTCTTTGTGCGGCGACAGAGAATTTCGGTGATGCGTGCGAGTTCTTCCTCGCGGCCGATGAGCGGATCGAGCCGGCCCTCGGCAGCCTCGACGGTGAGGTCGCGGGTGAATTCCATCAGGCCCGGAGTTTTTGAATTTTCCTTATTGGCAGCCAGTACGCCTGGGATGCCGCTTTGTCGTGTCATCTCGTCGCGGATGTCCTGCAGCCGCAGTCCGTAGCCGAAAAGGATCTCGGCCGCGATCGACTTTTCCTCACGAACGATGCCGAGCAGCAAGTGCTCGGGCCCAATGTGCCGGTTACGAAGCTGACGGCTCTCGTCATTCGCGTAAAAGAGGATCTGTTTGGTAGCTCCGGAGAGGTGAAGCTCGGAAGACTGCGGAATACGGTCGCGACGTGTAATTCGTTCCTCGATATCGCGGCGGATGGTCTCGACTGTCAAGACATGGCGGAAGGGGAAGAAACGGGCGGACAACGTCTTGTCCTCACGCATAAGTCCCAGCAAAATATGCTCAGGCGCGATAACCTGTGAACCATACTGAAGAGCCTCATATCGCGCGAAAAAGATCACGCGGCGCGATCTCTCCGTATAGCGTTCAAACATAAAAAAATCCGAATCCGGCCTGTCCTTTAGACGGTAGTATAACCGAGGAGGCCCAAGGCTTGCGCCGAGAATTTCAATTTTGTAAGTACTACGAGCTTGTAGGGATAAAGTTACAAAGGAGCGCGGAATCCACAAAAAAGTCCCGTATTTTCAGTATTTTATGTAAAAACTAGTTTGTCATCGCGGAGCGGGAGTCGACTTTAATGTCGTCCTCGCCGACGATCTCGCGAACGATGGCCTGGTCGCGTTTTGTGACGCTTCGGAGGATGTTGCCGCCGGGCGCCATTTCGACGCGGGAGGTAATGACACGAGAGACGCGACGCGGCAGGAATTTAGGAGCAATACCGGCAATAGAATCAGCCAACGCGACAATGTCGCCGCCGCCCGGCCATAATTCGCGCACCACCGTGTCGTCGGTGCGGTTGATCAGTCTAAGCAGTGTCAGGGCAACAACATACAGGTCATCGACCTGGCCAATGAACGGAAAAACGTC
>CAZWSK010000080.1:5894-10948 GCA_964636445.1 uncultured Chloracidobacterium sp. | reverse complement strand
ACCTCTTTCAACTCGCTGCGAATGAACCGCTTGAGCATCCGCATCAGCGCACTGATCTCTGCCTTAGGCCGTTTCCAGTTCTCGGTAGAGAACGCGTAAAGCGTCACCGCCTTTACACCGAGCCGTGCGCATGTATCGACGATCGACCGTACAGAATCCGACCCTGCACGATGCCCGAAGATGCGAGGCTTACCTCGCTGCTTCGCCCACCGCCCGTTGCCGTCCATGATGACCGCAATGTGCTGAGGCACACGCTCAGGGTCGATCGCCGAGAGCATCCTCCTCTCGTCCTCGCTCAGCTTAACAGCCTCAAAGTCCTTGAACATTTAGGTCCGACGGTGAGCCACGTCGACGATCGCGTCGCGGTTAATAGGCCCGTAAATATGAGGATATATCTCGTTCGCGGTCGAAGGTTCGTTGACCACACGCGACATCAGCCTTTCTGTCTCGATCGCCAATACGACGACCTCATCGACCCCGGCGTAATATCGCCCAATCACACCATCGAGCTGGTCCTCGAAACTGCCGTGAATGAACCCTTCTGTCTCGAGGCTCCGCGCGGCGTACATTTCCGTGTCAAACGCCTCCCAGTCTTCCGGTAAAACTATGTGATAGATGAGCATCGGCCTAGTCGTAATTGACCTCGAGCAGCGTCAGCCCCTGCGACGGAGCGGTCTTACCCGCAAGGCTGCGATCTCCTGTAATTATGGCCGTCTGAATTGTATCAAAATCTATTTCGCCCCGTCCGACCTCTATCAGCGTGCCCGCGATCGAGCGGACCATGTACCGCAAAAAGCCCGTCGCCGTTGCCCTGATCTCGATCATCACGCCCTGGGCGATATCGTCCCAGTGCGAATCGACGGACATATCGAGAATATTCCGCACGCGGCTCTCGCCGTCGGCCCGTGCCGAGGCGAACGCCGTCCAGTCATGCTCGCCAAGGAATAGCCTTGCCGCCTGTTCCATCTTGCCGACGTCCAGCGGCTTGCTTTCAAAGTGCGCGAACCTGCGCCAAAACGGCGACATTACCGGGGCGTTTACGATGCGATAGAGATAGGTTTTTTTCTTTGCCGAGAATCGCGCGTGAAAATCGTCGTCCGCAACCTCGCACCGCATCACGCGTATGTCACGCCACAGGTTGCCGTTGATCGCGGCCTTTAACTTCTCAGCCGTGAATTTCCCGTCCGGCAGGTGAACATTCGCCACCTGTCCCGCCGCATGAACGCCCGCGTCGGTCCGCCCCGAACCGTTCACGGTCACGTCGCCGCCCACGAGCATCCCGATGACACGTTCGAGCTCACCTTGAATGGTGCGGTCATTCTCCTGCACCTGCCACCCGTGAAAGTCGGTGCCGTCGTACTGTATGAGGAGTTTGAAGTTCATTTCGGCGTGCGGCTGCCCGGCTTGACGGCTTCAATACCGGACGCGCATAGCGGGCATTCAGCCGGCTGGTAACTCGGCACGTCGAGGCTTACGAGCGAAACCCGGGGAACGCCGACATCCGCCGAGCCATTCGAGCGGTCTATGATCGAGGCCGCAGCGATGGCCTGGCCGCCGTTCGCTTCCAACGCCGCGATACACTCTCGCGTCGAGCCGCCGGTCGTTATCACGTCCTCAACGACGAGAATTCGTTCGCCGTCCAGCGTAAACCCCCGACGCAGCGTCATCTCGCCGTTCTGCCGCTCGGTCCAGATAAATGGCACGCCGAGCGCGTGGGCAACAGCGAAACCTATCACTAAACCGCCGATCGCCGGCGACGCGACCATATCAGGCTTCAAATCAGAACCGGGAGCGGTAGCGACCGGATTCCTGTCGATTGGCCGGCGCACCTCATCAGCTATCGCGCGACCAAATCTCACAGCATCAGCCGGATGCCGCAACGCCAACGCGCACTGCAGGTATTTCGGGCTGTGCAGGCCGCTCGACAGCACAAAATGGCCCTCGAGCAATGCGTTGGTCGAGCGAAAATGCTCAAGTATCTCGGTCTGGTCCACGATTGTTTACCTGTCGGGCGTTAAGGGCTAATATTAAACGATAGATGGCGACGCACCCAAACCTCATCTCCGACTCGACGCTTATCAGCGAGACCGTCTCGCTGCTCCGCTCATTCGGCGGCCGCGCGTCGGCCGTAAGCGTTGTGGATTTTGTGATGCGAATACGCCGGCCCGACCCTAACCTGGCCCTGCTGCTGGTAACAGACCTAATTGACCGCGACCCGCGGCTCGCGTTAAATGGTGACACGGTAGAGCTTATCGAGGACGTCTACGACCAACGCGGCCTCGCTGACACCGACTATGTCGTCTTCGACCTCGAGACCACCGGCTCAAAAGCTCCGCCTTGCCGCATCATCGAGATCGGGGCATATCGCGTATCGAACGGCGAGCTTGCAGGGGAATTTCATTCGTTGATCAATCCTGAGACGCCGATACCGCCGTTCATCACGGGTCTTACCCGGATCAACGACGCCATGGTCGCCGACGCTCCGCTATTCGGAGAAGTCGTTCACGACTTTCTCGATTTTATCGGCGATTCGGTGATGGTCGCCCACAACTCGGGTTTCGACATGCGCTTTCTCAACCACGAGATCGGCCGCATCTTTCCCGAGATGCGCCTCGCGAATCCGTGCCTCTGCACCGTTCAGCTCTCGCGGCGGCTGGTGCCCGAGACCGACAACCACAAACTAAAGACGGTCGCTGACTTTTACAACATCGATCTCTCAAATCACCACCGCGCGAGCGCAGACGCCTTTGCTACCGCACACATCTTTATCAATTTGCTCGCCCGCCTCTACGACGGCGGCGTCACAGGCCTCGGCCAAGTGCGCAGCATGAGCTCCCGTAAACATCGCTATGTCAGATAACACAGCCGCAACACCCAGCAACACACAGGGCCTCCAGATCTGCCCGACGCCGCGTGAGGAAATGGGCCTCCCGCCGCTCGACACCTTCGCATACGAATTCCCCGGCAAAGAGATCTGGGTCGAATTCGAGATACCCGAGTTCACTGCCATTTGTCCGTTTTCCGACTTTCCTGACTTCGCGATAATTCGTCTCAAATACGTCCCCAACCAGCTCTGCATCGAGCTAAAAAGCCTGAAACTCTACATAAACGCCTTTCGCAACATAAAGGTATTTCACGAACACGTCATCAACATCATCCTCGAGGATTTCGTAAAAGCCTGCGACCCCCTCCGAGTTGAGATCGAGGGCGACTTCCACGTGCGCGGCAATATTAAAACGATCGTCAGAGCCAATTACGAAAAGGCAATTACGAATTAACAATTACGAATTACGAATGAAAGACAACGTCCTCTTAAACAAGGGCTTCGATTTCGCAATTCGGACGGTCAACGCATATAAGTTCCTTGTCGAGGGAAAGAAAGAATACGTTCTCTCAAAACAGTTCTTAAGGTCAGGCACTGCGATCGGAGCGAATGCCCAAGAGGCCGTTGGCGGACAATCGCGGGCCGATTTCGTTTCGAAACTTAGCATCGCCTACAAGAGCCAGGGAAACCAAATACTGGATCCAACTTCTCACGGCAACTGATTATCTGGACGAGAAGCAAGCCGAAAGTTTGCTTGCCGACGTTGAGGAATTGCTCAAGATCATCGGAAAAATACAGATCACGACCAAACGAATTCGTAATTCGTAATTGTTAATTCGTAATTCAACGCTAGTGGATGGCCGCCGACATGGCCTTCGGTTCGGTAAACCCGTGCTTGATGCAGGCTTGTTCGACGCGGTTCATTACGTCGTCCTCGATCGGGGTTTTGCAGTTCTTGATGCAGTTGGCGATCTCAGAGACGATGAGGTATTTGCTCTTTTCGAGCATCGTCTGCTCGCGGAATGAGAGCTTCTTTTCGTGGCTGAGCAGGACAAGGGTCTTGAGAACGTCGACGGCCTGAAAGACGTCGCCCGAGCGCAGCATCTCGCCGAATTCGCGTGCACGCGTTTTCCAGTCGCCCGGCAGCGGTTCGAAGTTGTCGCTCAATTTCGCGATAAGGCGCTTGCACTCTGATGCCCCTATCAAAGGCCTCAAACCGACCGAACCGGTATTCTCGGCGGGAACGAAAATGACGGAGTTATCGCCCAGCACGCGCAGGCTGTACCCGCTGACCGCTTGTTCGCCGAAAGCGCGTTGTTTGAACTCCTCCACCAGGCACGGGCCCTGGTTTGGATAAGCGACCTTTTGTCCTACAGAGAGGCGCATGAAGCGTTTCCTCAGGAATGACGAGCCGACGGCCTATGACCCGCGGGGCCCGCCGCCTCTTGCCTACGTTCTCAAAGAATGTAGTCATTATAACACGTCAGGCTGTGCGCGCGGAAGAACTTTATTCGGAGGGCAGTTCGATCGTGAATGTCGTCCCGGACCCAGGGGCCGAGTTCACTGAGACCTCGCCGCCGTGCAGTTTTGCGAGATGCTTTACGATAGCGAGGCCGAGGCCCGTGCCGCCGATCTCGCGTGAGCGGGCGCGATCGGTCCGGTAAAAACGTTCGAAGATCCTCGCTGTGTGCTCAGGCAGGATACCCTCGCCCGTATCCGCGATCGATATGACGTCCACCGCTCCGGACGCTGTGTGAGTCGCCGTGACGCTTCCCCGGGGACGGTTAAACTTGACCGCATTGTCGATCAGATTCGTCAGCATCTGCTCGAGCCTTACGGGGTCGGCGCGGACCGTGACCTCAGGCGGGACTTCATTCCTCAGATCGATCTGGCGCTCGCCTGCCTTCGCGGTCAGCGCTGTGAAAACTTCGCCGACCGCCGCATTGAGTTCCACGTTCCTGAGATCTACCGACACACGTCCCGACTCGATCAGCGACAGTTCGAGAATGTCGGCTATCAGGCTGTGCATGCGCTCAGCATTGCGGCGGATCGTACCAAGAAATCGCAAGTTGTTTTCCTTGTCGTCAATGCCTCCGTTCTCGAGAGTCTCAACGAAAGCGAGTATTGACGTAAGCGGCGTCCGCAGTTCGTGAGAAATGTTTGAAAGAAATTCCTGCCTGACGGCCTCGAGCCGGTCGATCTGCGTCGTCTCGTAGCAGAACCCGATGCC
>CAZWSK010000080.1:0-5794 GCA_964636445.1 uncultured Chloracidobacterium sp. | reverse complement strand
CGATGAAACGATAGCCCACGCCGACGACCGTTTCAATGCATCCGCCACAATCGCCGAGCTTTTGCCTGAGCCGGCGAATGTGTACGTCAAGCGTTCGGGTGTCACCAAAATAGCTGTAGCCCCAGACGTTGTCGAGCAGCTGCTGGCGAGACGCGACGCGGCCCATGTTTTTGATGAGATATTCGAGCAGGGCAAATTCCTTACGCGTGAGCTTTACCTCGCCGCCGCACGCGACGCGCATGTCCGCGAAGTCAACGTCGAGGCGCGAGTCCGAGTACTTCGGCGACTCCTCGGTCTCAACACGCCTGAGCACCGCACGAATTCTGGCAATGACCTCTTTGACCGAGAAAGGCTTGACGACATAGTCGTCGGCACCGGTCTCGAGCCCCAGCACGCGGTCGCCCTCGGCCGCCTTTGCGGTCAGCATTATGATCGGCGTCTTTTCCGTCATCGACTCACGCCGCAGACGGCGGCAGAGTTCGAGACCGGTCATTCCCGGCAGCATCAGGTCGAGTATGATCAGCGACGGCGGCTGGTTGTCGTCGAGTGCGAGCCGCAGGCCCTTCTCGCCTGACTCGGCGACGAACGGCCTGAAGCCCTCTCGCTTGAGGTTGTAGTGCAGGCTCTCAGCGATGTCCGCGTCGTCCTCGACGATCAGAATGTTTTGCTGCATGTCACGCCTTAAATTGTAAGGAATATCGTGGTCTTTACACTACTCTGACCGCGTGACATTAAGCCGGTGTTAACGTCGTGTTACATCAAGGTTAAGTTATTTCGAGGTCCGCTCGCCCGAGGTCGGTGATTGAGTCATTTCATCAGGTCCCGCGGGCGAAGCACCATCTCGAGCCGTCCGCACCGCCCCGTGACGTCCGCCCAGGTCTCGACCTCAAGCGAAATGACCGCAACCGCCGCCGTGGGCATCGGTTCGATCTCGCCGGTGAGATATCGGATAAAGTCTTCCATCCCGGGATTGTGCCCGACCAGCATAGCCGAGCCGGCGGACTCTTCGAGTCGTTCGGCGACCTGACGGAGCGCATTCGCTGAAGCCTCGTAGATGTTTTCGTCAAAAACGATCCTTCGGTCGAAGTCCCCCGCCGCCACGACCGAGTCAGTGGTCTGCCTTGCCCGCTCGGCTGGGGAGGAGACGATAACGTCAGGCACCAGCCCTTCGCGGCGAAGCACCTCACCCATGAACGGCGCCGCCCGCCGGCCCCGGTCGTTGAGCGGCCGATCGAAATCAGCCAGACCCGCTTCGTCCCAACTCGACTTCGCATGGCGCATCAATAGGAGCGTTTTCATAGGTCCAAGATACGACAGGCCTCGGCCGGATACTAATGCACCGGCCCGCCTAAACTCTCCAGCTTGACCGTGTTGGGCAACGAACGGACGAAATGGATGCGATGTCTGATATGAGGGAGATGGACGCACGTGATGGAGAAATGACAAACGTGATCCGAAGGTCGGCTACTTCGGGGCAAAGCAGCGAATATCCTGCCTCGCGGACTTTCGACCAATCTCGGATTTATCTCTACCAAACCGGGGTCTTCTCCCGCGACAAAGGCGATCCATATTCGACCAACCCGCGTCCCGGTCTCAAACAAAACGCGGCCGGCTAACGCAGCCGGCCGCATGTCCGAGGACTAGTTGGAGAAGAGTGTTACTCTCGGTGTGGGAAGCTTGTAGACACGGAGGGCCGGGATCGGAGAGTCCCGCCGGCCCTCCGTTTCCCAATCTCCATCTCGATCTTTTACTGGTTGACCAGCCGCATACGTCCATCTGCGAGCCGGATCGCAACAGGAGCCGGCTCGTAGACGGTCAGCGGCCGAGAATCCTTTTTTTCCATCCGCTGTGCAACGGTATTATTGACACGCTTATAGTTACGGGCATATGTGCCGTCTGAGATCGAGGCATACCGAGCCGATATGCGGCGGACGTATTCCCGGGTCTCATTGTAGGGCGGTATGTTCCTCCCGTACTTCATAACCGCACCCTCGCCGGCGTTGTACCCAGCCAGCGCAAGATTCACGTCCTGGCCGAACATATCGAGCAGCATACGCATGTACTTGACGCCACCCTCGATGTTCTGCTTCGGATCGTAAATGTTCGTGACGCCCAGTCGTCTGGCCGTAGCGGGCATTAACTGCATCAGGCCGGATGCACCCTTATGCGATAGTGCCTTGAGCTTGAAGGACGATTCCTGGTGCATCTGCGCATAGATCAGCAGCGGATCGATGCCATAGCGGCGGCTCGAATCAACAATATAGCTGTCATAGACCGAGTTACCGGTCGTAAAGCCTTTCATCCCGTTGTTGTTACCCGTCGTCGAGCCCGTATAGCCGACCGGGCGAAAAAGCTCACGGTCGGCGAGCCCCTCGGTAACATTCATGCGGCCAACCGATGTTGGTTTTACTAGTGGCTTGAGGCCAGTATTTGCAGATGCGGTAGCGGCTGTAGAATTCTTTCGCGCCTTAGCCTTACCGGTAGGTTTGAGTTTCGCTCCGACGGGTACAAAGTCAGGCCTTGCCACGACTTGCACGCCTCGGGCCGTGTCAAAATTGTCAAAAAAACGGGGGCGATCTTGCGAAAAGGCGGGGATCGCTGCGAGTAGAGAGAACACAAGAAGGGTTAGTTTTTTCATGTCAGGCTGGGGTGAAGACAGACGGGTATCGAGCGTGGGAACGGCCGTCTCCGGCTCACGCTTCTACCTAATTTATAGAAATGCCCAGTGGGGATTTGTTTCCACAAATCACAAGATTTTTTAATCTTGTTTGTCATCTATTCGTTTTCCGCTGACAACTGGGGATAGTTTGGGCTATATTGTTCAGCGTCATGCTCTACGTCTCGCAACTTCTCGGGCAGCCTATAACGGACGTCCGAAGCGAAAAGATCGCGTCCATCAGCGACGTGCTGGTCCATTATGGCAGCGAAGATTATCCTCCCGTGATCGGCTTGGTAGCACGCTATCGGCGACGTAGTTTTTTTATTCCAATGCGTGACCTTACGGGCCTTGGCGTTCAAGGGGCAAAAATGACCTCGTCCGTCCTCGACCTGACGCCATTCATCCGCCGGGAAGGCGAGGTACTGCTTGGCAAAGATGTATTGGACAATCAGCTTATCGACGTTGACGGAAAACGCGTGGTCCGCGTAAATGATGTGCAGCTTATCGAAACCGGCGGAACATGGCGTGTCTCCGGTGCTGACGTGGGGCTCCAGGGATTCGTCCGACGCCTTATGCCAAAGGGCTTTTACGGCAGTGACCGCGCCGTCGAAGTCATCGATTGGGCCGACGTAGGATACCTCGCCACCGACACGACTACGGTCACGGTGCAGTTGAAGTCCTCAAAAGACAAGCTCTCACGCCTTCATCCTGTCGAGATAGCCCAGTTGGCCGAGTCACTGTCGCCGATACATCGGACCGAGGTCGTTGAAAGTCTGGACGATGAGTTGGCTGCCGACGCCTTGGAAGAAATGTCAACCGAGAGCCAGGCCCGCATCCTCGAGGAACTCAGCGAAGAACGGGCCGCTGACCTGCTCGAGGAAATGTCCCCGGACGATGCCGCCGACGTTCTCGGCGAAATGAGTGAAGAAAAATCAGAGCAGCTCTTTGCTCTGATGGAAGACGACGAAAAGGTAGATGTCGCCGAGTTGATGCACTTCGAGCACGACACGGCAGGCGGCCTGATGACGACGGAATTTGTTGTTTTCCCGAAGTACCTAACCGTCGGCGAAGCCATTCGGAGCCTGCGTGAGATGGCCGAGACGCCGAACATGATCTATTACCTCTATATAGTTGAAGAGAAGGATTCGTGGAAGCTTTGCGGGCTTATCTCCCTTCGTTCGTTGATCTTAGCGGACCCGATGTCAAAGCTTGAAGCGGTAATGAGAACCGGGTTTCGCTCTGCCCACACGTCGGATTCCGCGGAAGATGTCGCACAGACGATCTCGGAATATAACCTCTTGGCCTTGCCGGTGATCGATGATGAAGGTGATCTTGCCGGCATCGTCACAGTTGACGACGCAATGGAAGTCCTTTTACCCAAAGGCCTTCAAAGGCGTCTGCCCCGCCTTTTTGGCTAGGATGCGAAACCATACCGGCCTGCGGTGCGTAAACTTCCCGACACTGATAAAATTTACAGTCAATTAACGGAGGTTTAGAAGTATGAAACGATCGGCGTGGCTTTTGGTGACACTTCTAGCATTAGCCGTCGGGGCAAGCGCTCAGGGGCTTGCGATCGGCGGGACGATGGAAAATTTCTCGCTGCCTGATACGACCGGAAAAACACAGACTCTCGACGGCCTGAAAGGAACGAAAGGAGCGGTCGTGATCTTTCTCTCGGCTCAGTGCCCCGTGGTGAAAGCCTATAACCAACGCATTAGCGAGATCGCGAATGATTACAAGGCTAAAGGTATTAACTTCATCGGGATAAACTCAAACGTGACCGAATCGGGCGACTGGGTGAAGTCGAATGCTGCCGAAAACTATAAGTTCCCCGTCCTGATCGACAAGAATAATATTCTCGCGGACAAGCTGGGCGCCATGGTGACCCCTGAGGCTTACTATGTCGACGCTAACCGGGCCCTCGTGTATCACGGAGCTATCGACAACGATAGATCTGCGACAAATATCACGGAACCGTATTTAAGGAACGCCTTTGATCTCTCCTTGGCGGGCCAAAAAGTTGGCAAAACGACGGCCAGGGCCTTTGGCTGCAACATTAAACGGGTCGGCGATTAGTCATGAAGCTCTCGCTCGAAAAGAGTGCGGGGATCGCTTTTTGCGCGATCCTCGCATTTGTATTGTCCATTCCCGCACAAGCCCCAGCCCCGGAAACGCGGCCTCCGATCACAAGGGTCGGCCTAGAAGGACTGAGAAACCTTCTCATTCCAGACTCGAAGCCGTTGGTCATCAACTTCTGGGCGACGTGGTGTGTGCCCTGCCGCGAGGAGTTTCCCGACCTCGTAAAGATCGAGGCAGAATACAAGGGCAAGATAGACCTTGTCACCGTATCCCTAGACGAGGTTGCGGATCTCGATACGGAAGTGATGCAGTTCCTGACCTCGATGAAGGCATCAATGCCCGCGTACCTTCTTGACACTCCGGACGCAGACGCGGCCATCAGTGAGGTGTCAAAGAACTGGGCGGGGAACCTTCCCCTTACGCTTGTAAAGGCCGGCGACGGGACGCTCGTCTATTTTCGGAACGGCAAGTTTCGCTACGAGATCCTAAAAGAACAGATCGATAGATCACTCGGCGTCCCTGCGTCGGGCACCGGTATTATCTCCGTTGTAGAGTTTGTAAAGGTAAAGGGCGGCCTGCGTGATGAGGCCAGATATTTTTACGAGAACAACTGGCGTGCCTACCGCGCGGAAGCAATGAAGCGGGGCGTTATCGATTCGTATGAGTATATCGAGGTAGCGGCATCGCACGACTCAGCGTTCGACATTATCCTGATCACCCGATACAAGGGCGAGGCACAATTTAAGAACAGCGAAAAAGCGTTTGAGCTCATAATAAAGGACCTGCGCCCAAAGGGGCCGCTGCTCAAGGGCGCGTTCAAACCGAACGATATTCGCGAGATAGTGCATTCCTACACCGCACGGTCGATCTTTCCTGTCCGCTAGGACCGCCGCATCGACATCCGCCGTCAAACGGTCTAGAATACTCGTTTCGTTTCGCTCGCCGGAACCAGACCTGTATGAACAACGCGCAGATCACGCCCGAGAGCATCTCCCAACACGGCCTTTCTCCCGAAGAGTTTGACCGCATCGTCAGCACTCTCGGCCGCGAGCCCAA
>CAZWSK010000079.1:3285-10989 GCA_964636445.1 uncultured Chloracidobacterium sp. | reverse complement strand
CCGCGGCGCCGTCGGACATTTGTGATGAGTTGCCGGCGGTCACGGTACCGGCGGCGTGGAATGCGGGTTTGAGTTTCGCAAGCCCCTCGAGCGAAGTATCGGCCCGAGGCCCTTCGTCTTGTGCGAACACGATCTCTTTGCGCCGCACACGGCCTTTCTCGTCAAACTCGTCGACAAAGACGTTGACGGGGACGATCTCGTCGGCGAACTTGTTCTCGGCGATCGCAGCCAGTGCCTTCTGATGCGAGCCGTATGAAAACTCATCAGCCTGCTCGCGAGTGATCTCGTATTTGCGTGCGAGGTTCTCGGCCGTCAGTCCCATGTTTAGGTAGTAGTCTGGATAGGTGTCGGCGAGCGACGGATTCGGCCTGAATACGTTACCGCCCATCGGTATCATCGACATCGTCTCGAGCCCGCCCGCGACGATCACGTCCGCTCCGCCGGTCATGATGCGGTCCGCCGCGAGAGCGATGGTCTGCAGACCCGACGAGCAATAACGATTAACCGTCATCGCCGAAGTCTCTACCGGCAGCCCGGCCGCGATCATCGCGGTACGCGCGACGTTCATCCCCTGCTCTGCCTCAGGAAACGCGCAGCCCATGATCACATCGTCGATCAGCGCCTTATCGAGTCCTTCGACACCGTCAACAGCAGCCTTGATCGCCGCCGCCCCGAGATCATCGGGACGCGTGTTTCTCAACGTGCCCTTCTGAGCCTTTCCTACCGCCGTCCGCACGGCTGAAACGATTACTGCTTCTTTCATTGATTTCTCTGTCCCAAGCTGTCCCAGCCTGTCCCACGTAGCAAGTGGGACAGGGAAGTTATTCTATCTATTGCATTTATCTGGTTTTCCACAGGCATTTTCGTCACTTTCGAAAAAAAAACTTTTCGCGGCCGCTGTCCCAGCCTGTCCCACGAGTGTCCCGCGGCCGAGTGGGACAGGGAAGTGATTCTATTTATTGTACTTACCTTGTTTTCCACAGCCATTCTCACTGTTTTTGAAAAAAAACCTGTTTCAGTCTGTTTCAGAGCGACTGAAACACCGTAATCGACTGTATTTACAGAAGTTATCGGTGTTATTTCGCCTTGTTTCAGCATTTCGCGCAAAAAAATCTCGTCGTACGATCTCATGACTCTATGTTGCAAACATAGCACACATTTGCACTCAAAGTCAAGCGATTTCCTTGTAACGGAAGCAGCTCACCAAGTGGTCATTGACCATTCCGGTAGCCTGCATATGGGCGTAAATGATGGTCGAGCCGACGAATGAGAAGCCGCGTTTCTTGAGATCTGCACTGATCCTGTCTGACATCTCGGTCCGGGCCGGGATGTCGACGTCCTCCTTGCACCGATTAACGATCGGTTTGTTATCGATGAATGCCCAAATATATTTATCGAACGAGCCGAACTCCTTCTGGATGGCGATGAACGCCTTTGCGTTCTTTACCGCGGCCGCGACCTTGAGCCGGTTGCGTATGATCCCGGGATCCAGCAGCAGCTTTTCGATCTTTTTATCCGTGTAACGAGCCACCTTCTGCACGTCGAAGCCGTCGAACGCCTTGCGATAGTTCTCGCGTTTCCGCAGGATCGTGTCCCAGCTAAGGCCTGCCTGCGCGCCTTCGAGGATGATGAATTCGAACAGCTTGGCGTCGTCATGACACGGCACGCCCCATTCCTCGTCGTGGTATTTGATCGCGAGATCATTTTTGGGCCAGTTGCAGCGTTTCATAGTCGGAACCGCCTGCGTGAGCGGGCGGTCAGTTATTCACAATGGTGGCCCGTCCATTTGAACGAGCTGGCCGCCCGCTTACGCAGGCGGTTCTGACGGAAATCCCTCCGTCTCGGTCACGCGTTTCGCCTGTCGCAGATGTCGCCGTTCGTGCTCGACGAGGACGGTGTAAGCGTCGTCGACGGTGTAGGTGACGGCGGATGCGAAGGGCGACGTCACTACGTGCTTTTTCCAGTCCTCGGAGGCTGTCGAAGCGATGCGTGCGGCAAGTTCCTCGTTAGCCTCGGCAAAGCGATCGATTATGCCTGTCGGTATCTCGCTCGGCGGGACGATCACCGGCGTCGGCGCCTTTACCTTCTTCGCGTCGCTTTTTATCGCCTTTATCAGCAGCTTGCCGGCGACGGATGAGAATGGCGAATATTGCTGCCAGAAGGTGTTCTTTCGCGTGCCGGAGGCGAGGGCGTCGAACTCACGTTTGAACGCGCGTCCCGTCAAGATCAGATGATCGAGGCACTGTGCTATCGACCAAGAATCAGGCGAGCTTTTCCAATTCAACTGCTCATCGGTCAGGCCGGCAAACGACACGCGCACCTCTGCCGTGATGTCGGCGAGTTGTTTCTTGATGTCGTCGAGACGGACGTTCATTCTAGTTTCGCAGCGGCTTGCCGGTCTTCAGCATCGCGGCGATGCGTTCTTGCGTCTTTCGCTCGCCGCAGAGCGAGACGAAGGCTTCGCGTTCGAGATCGAGCAGGTAACGTTCGCTGACCTGCGTTCTATGATTGATCGTGCCGCCGGACATTATGTGCGCGAGTTTGCGGCCGATCAGCTCGTCGTGTTCGGAGATGTAGCCGCCGCGTTTCATCATGTGAAGGGCGAGTTTTAGGGCCGATTCCGCGGCTTCGCCGAGCACTGTGATATCGGTTCGCTCGACAGGAGCGACGTAGCCGGCCGCGTCTAGATTAAGGACCTCCTGCTTGGCGTCCTGAATGAGCCGGTCGCCGTTCATCGAGATGGCGTCGCTGTCTCGCAAGAAACCGAAGGCCCGGCCTTCCTGAGCACTAGTCGCGACCTTGCCCATGCCGATGGTCTCGAACGTTTTCTTGAGGAACTGGAGCGGGTCGGAATCGGGCGCTTTCGCCCACGCGTCCATCGTGCGCAAGGTCATTTCCTTTGTGCCGCCGCCCGCGGGAATTACACCGACGCCGACCTCGACGAGGCCGATGTAGGTCTCGCCTGCAGCTCGGACCTTATTACCGTGCATCGCGATCTCGCAGCCGCCGCCGAGCGTGAGGCCGTAGGGGGCCGTAACGACGGGCTTCTGCGAATACCGCAGCCGCATCACGGCATTCTGCAGAGCGTGGACCATCATGTTGATCTCGTCCCACTCTTCCTCCTGCGCGGCGAGCAGGAGCAGCATGATGTTGGCGCCGGCGGAGAAATTCCCGCCCTGATTGCCGACGACGAGGCCGCGGAAATTGCGCTCGACCTCGTCGATCGCGAAATTCATCATCTGCACTGTGTCGCCGCCGATCGAGTTCATCTTCGAGTGGAACTCGAGGCACGCGACGCCGTCGCCGAGGTCGATGAGCGATGCACCGGGATTCGTTTTGATGGTCCCAGCCCGATCTTTTACGTCTTTGAGAATAGTAACGCCAGGACGTTTTGGTACCGGCTTGTATTCCCCGGAGGCTAAGTCGTAGAAACTCGTCTCGCCGGCCTCTCGTCTGTAAAAGCTGGTCGCCCCGGCGGCAAGCATTTTCTCGATATTCGCCGGGATCGGCCTGCCGTCTGCACGCATTCGCTCGACGCTCTTTTCCATGCCGACGGCGTCCCACGTTTCGAAAACACCGATCTCCCAGCCAAAGCCCCACTTGATCGCGTTGTCGATCTCGACGATGGTGTCGGCGATCTCGGGGATTCGATTGGCGGCGTAGCGGAAGGTCCGCTCCATCGTTTTCCAGAGGAATTCGCCGACCCGGTCTTCGCCCCAGACGAGCTGATTGACGCGCTTTGGCAGGTCGTCGATCTGCTTTGCGGCGTCGAGAGACGGGAATTTGGACTTCTCCTGCGGCTTGTATTCGAAAGTGTTGAGGTCGAGCTCGAGGATCTGGCGTTTGCCTTCGGCGTTTTTTGATTTCTTATAGAATCCGCCGCCGGTCTTGTCGCCGAGCAGCTTCTTCTCGAGCATCGTGTTGATGACGTCTGGCACGAGAAATACGTCGCGGTCCTCGTCCTCAGGCACGGCCGGATAGAGGTTTTTGTTGACGTGAACGAGCACGTCGAGCCCGACGAGATCTGACGTGCGGAAGGTCGCCGACGAAGCGTGGCCGATCGCCTTTCCGGTCATCTGATCGACCTCGGTCGGTCGAAAGCCCATCTCGAGCATCTCGTGAACGGTCGCCATCATGCCGAAGGTGCCGATTCGGTTCGCAATAAAATTCGGCCGGTCCTTTGCCGGAACAACGCCTTTGCCGAGGCGCTGGTCGAGAAAGCCCGACACCTTGCACGCGATCTCGCCGCTCGTCTGCGTGCCGGGAATGACCTCGACGAGCTTCATGTATCGCGGCGGATTAAAGAAATGGACGCCGAGGAAGTGTCGTTTGAAGTCATCTGAGAACGGCTCGGCAATAGCGTCGATCGGGATGCCGCTGGTGTTCGACGCGATCACGGCACCAGGCTTGCGGTGTTTTTCGACCTCGGCGAAGAGCTTGTGCTTTATGTCGATATTCTCAACGACGGCCTCGATGACGATGTCGCATTCCCTGAGTTTTGCGATGTCGTCGGTAAAGTTGCCGGTCGTGATCAGCCGGGCGTTCTCGCCAAGCATGAATGCCGCCGGTTTAAGTTTCTTCGACGCCTCGAAAAGGGAATTGACGACCTGATCTCTGTCGGTAATGTTTTCATTCGCTGGGGCAATGTCGAGTAAGAGCGTCGGAATGCCAGCGTTCGCGAGGTGCGCGGCAATGCCGGCGCCCATGGTCCCGGCCCCTAGGACGGCAGCCCTGGCAATGTTCAGCTTGGCCGATGCTCCGCTTGGCGTTTCCCCGGCCTCCGCAATTGCAGTATTTGTCATCGCGTTTTTGTATAGAAAGTTCGTGCGCGATTATAACTGAATGAATGTTCATTCAGCAAGGTCACAGTGGGGGTCGATGTACAATTTGACATGCCAATAATTTAGGGTGATACTCAATCTCACAATAATAATTCCGGTTGATATTGCGAATGGAACAGGGCTGCTTCGCCGCCGTTTTCTGTCACAAGCGTCGCCGAGGTAAGGAGATAACCCAATGCTCAAAAAGGCACTTTCACTAATTTTTGTCGCGCTTTTATTCACGACTGTTGCCGTCGCTCAGGGCGGATCGTCTACGGCATCGACCGGCTCGAAGGATGCCTCGGTCGCTGAGGAAAGAACGCCTGCATTCCGCCCCACGAAGGACCAGGTAATGCAGGGGCAGAAATTCCTAAAGGAGCAGAAGCTCTACAATGGCGAAGCGACAGGGATCTACAACGACGAGACTCGCGGAGCGATCAAGCAATATCAGAAGGCGAACGGGCTGGCGATGACGGGCAATTTTAATAGGGCGACGCTGGAGAAGATGAACATCGCGCTCACCGATAAGCAGAAAGGTGTTGCAACGACCGCAAAGACGGGCGATCCGGCGAAAACGACGAATGCTGCATCAACCGATGGAGATACGGCGGCGGCCACATCGGGACCCAAGCGTCCCGCTCCTTTCCGAGCTACTACGGACCAGATCACGGCAGCACAGAAGATACTTCGCGACGGGAAGATGCTGACCGGCGGCGAGGACGGTAAGCTCGATGATGCGACCCGCGAGGGTCTAGGAAAATATCAGGATGCCAACGGCCTGAAGGTTACCAAGACGTTGAATGCCGCGACCCTCGACAAAATGGGCATCGCGCTTAACGGAAAGCAGAAAGAACAGGTTGCGGCGCAGGCGGCGTATGACGCCGCGAAGGCTAGCAGCAAGGAGCAGTGATCCGGAGATCTCGTAACTTACATGGCCGGGGCTGTCGCCGCCGGCCATTTTTTGTTTTATGAAAAATAAGCTGATCATTCTTGGGTTGATCCTCTACTTTCCCGTCTTTGCAGCGGCCCAGGACACGGGTTCCGCCAAGGCTATCCGAAAGGTAATGGACGACCAAGCAGCGGCGTGGAACCGGGGCGACCTTGAGGGCTATATGCAGGGCTATTGGAGGTCCGACAAGCTTAAATTCGTCTCGGGCGACCGGATCACCTATGGCTGGCAGGCGACGCTAGACAACTACCGCAAAAAGTACAACACACGAGCGTTGATGGGCACTTTGATATTCTCCGATGTCGAGATAACAGTCCTGTCGCGCGATGCGGCGTTCGTGGTGGGCAGTTGGGCATTAGCCCGTGAAAAGGACGCGCCGCGGGGTAAATTCACGCTTCTGTTCCGAAAGCTAAAGGGTGGATGGCGCATCGTGACAGACCACTCGAGCTAAATTACCGATAGGCTGAGCGTGCTTTTCCCGAGAACATCGGCGTGAGGTATTCCACCGTCCGGTCGACCGATCCTCGATTCGAATCCATCACCGCGAGCGCGTTCGCTCCCATTCGATCCCGATCCTCGAAGCTGTCTAAAAGTTTGCCGATCTCCGTGGCGAGGGCACCGGCGATGGCTGTGTCCGGCTGTTCGGCGATCTGCACCAATGCGGAGCGGTCGAGAAACCCGTTGACCGCCGCCGCAAAGTTTGACGTGTAAGGCCCGATGATGATCGCGCGTCCTGCGGCGGCCGGCTCATAAATGCTCTGCCCGCCGTGCGGGATGAGGCTGCCGCCGACGAATACGATCTCGGCCAGTGGGTACGCGGCCCTGAGCTCACCGATGGAATCGAGCAAGATCACCTCGGCCTCGCGGTCGCGGCCGGACGGTTTCTCTGAGCGACGCACCCACGAAAATCCGCTCTTCTTGATAATTTCGGCCACCTCGGCAAATCGTTCGGGATGGCGTGGAGCGAGCATTAGCCGCGGCAGGTTTGCCGGTGACGAATCCCACACACGGCGAAACGCGTCGAGAACCCACTTTTCTTCCGGGGCGTGCGTGCTGGCGGCGATGACGACGGGAGCATCCGCAGTGATCCCGAATCGCTCGCGAAGCTCGTCGGTGAAAGCAGTTTCGTCGTCGGTCAGGTCGTGATCGAATTTAAGATTGCCCGTCACACGTACCTTGCTGCCGCGAGCTCCTAGGGACATCATCCGTGTCGCGTCCGCTTTGTCCTGCATCAGAGCGAGCTCGAGATAGTTGAAAACGCGCTTCATGAAGCGCTTGATCTTCGAATAGCGGTTAAAGGAGCGTTCCGACAGCCGGCCATTGACGATGGCGACACGGGCTCCGGACTTGTACGCCTCGCGCATGAAGTTGAACCAGATCTCGGTCTCCATCAGGAGGACGACCGAAGGCTTGACGGCACGCAGCGAGCGGCGGACGGTGTTTCGCCAGTCGAAAGGAAAGTAAAAGACGAGGTCGGCGACGCTTTCGAAGACGTCCCTTGCCACGGCCTGCCCGGTCTTCGTCGTTGTCGAGATGACGAGCGAATACCCAGGAAACTGCCGCTTGATCCGTTCCGCGAGCGGCCGGGCGGCGTTGGCCTCACCAACCGAAACGCAGTGAAGCCAAATGACCTTGCGGCCTCCGGCCTCGAACGGCGGAACGAAGCCTAGACGCTGTTTGAAACCCGCAAAATACTTTCCCGGACGAAGGAGAAAGACCGGCGACATCACCAGAAACCCAATGGTATAGACGATGCCGTAGAGGAAATACACAAGGAAAGTTCCAGAGTTTCGGAGTTACAGAAGTTACAGGGTCTAGGTTTGAGACGACCGTAAATATTTTGCGAGACTTAATAGCATTCTCGACACCTCGGTCGCTAGCTCGTACAGTTCCTTGAACTGTTCCTGTGATAAGTAGCCAAGACCGACCGCAACG
>CAZWSK010000079.1:0-3185 GCA_964636445.1 uncultured Chloracidobacterium sp. | reverse complement strand
TGAACTTAGCCACGACTCCGCAACTCTGAAACTCCGGAACTCTGAAACTACTTAACCCGCTCCATATACCGTGCTTCCGCCGGGTTAACGCGGATGCGTTCGCCCTCTACGATAAAGGGCGGAACCGACACGGTCACACCGTTTTCAAGTGTCGCAGGTTTATTGGAATTTGACGCGGTCGCACCCTTGAGAGGCGGATCGGTACGGGTCACGGTCAGGTCCATCGTCGCGGGCAGGGCGACACCGATCGGGGTGCCGTCATAGAACTCGACCTCGATGGTGAGGTTCGGGATCAGCCACTGTGCGGCATCGCCCAGTTCGTCCTCAGTAAGGGCCACCTGCTCGTAGGTCTCGTTGTTCATGAAGTGATGATGCGAGCCATCAGAGTAAAGATAATCCATCTTGTGCTGCTCAAGCGTGATCTTTTCCAGCGTGTCGTTCGAGCGAAAACGGAACTCGAACGAGTTGCCCGTGAGCAGGTTCCTGAGACGGGCCTGCACCATCGCCCGGAGATTGCCGGGCGTGTGGTGGTGAAAATCCATCACCTTCACGGGAGCTCCCTCGTGAAGAATGACCATGCCTTTGCGTATATCGTTTGCCGAAATTGCCATAATAAAATTACAAAACGGTTAGTGTAATTTTTTCGAACGCCATCTGTCTAGCATTCCTCTGCGTTTCTCTCCGTCCATCTCTCTGCGTTCTCTGCGTGGAATCTGCCTGCGAAAAGTTCCACGCAGAGGTCACAGAGGTTTTCGCTGAGAACGCTGAGTGACGGCCTGCTATTTTACCGTGACCTTGAATTTGAACGTTCCCTTCCATGGGTCCGCTTTTTGGCATTCCTGGACCGTGAGGACGTAGTCGCCGGGTTCCGTGGGAAAGACCTCGCGGCGGGCGTGGCACGATAGGTCCAGGTCCCCGCCGAATGAATTGCCGTCCGGCGACGTGATCCAAATGGAAACCGGATTCGCCTGCCCGATCGGCTCGGTCGTTAGGCGCTGTCCTTTTCGTACGCGGATGACGAAGTCACGGATCGAATCGAAGTTCGACAACCTGCCGGCGACGACCGCCGAATGTGCGCCGCGTTTGAACTTGATCCGTGTCGGTTTCTGCGCGAAAGCCGGCGCCTGCAATGCCAACATCGCGACGGCGGCGAGAACGAGAAATGAGGCCGTGTTGATCCGCCTTTTCATTAGCTTTTCTTGAACGGCAGAGGCGGCGGTTCCTCGCCTTCTTTAGGTGCCTCACGATTTATCGACGAGTAGATGCTGGTGATCTGGTCGACCCATTCCTTGGCTTCCGCATTCGTCGGATCATGTTTTAGCGTGCGGCGGTAGTCGCCGAGGGCCGAAGCGTATTGCCGGGCGGCGGTCAGGGCGTTTGCCCGGGCGAGATATGCCTCGGCGAGAGCCTTCTTATTGCCGGCGTCTTTCTCCGCCTTCGCTATCGCGGCGTCGAAGGATGCGGTGTCGATCGGGTCGCCGCTTTGCGTCCATTTTGAACCGCCGCCGTTCGAGTTTGACGCAGGCATCGGCTGTTTCTCGCTGGGCCCATGGGCGATCGCGGTCTGCGAACGTTCGTTAGCCGGTCCCACGGCGTTCGAATTCTGCGCGATAGGCTGCGGCGTATTCATGCAGGCTGAAAGCAGGGCCGCGGCCGGTAGTAATAAGAGCTTTTTCATAGTGGTTTCAATCAATATAAGGCCGGGCCTGGACGACGTAAAGGCGGTTGCCGATCATGCCCCATTCAATATCCTGTTCCTTTTTGCCGCCGAACGCAGTGCGGATCCTGATGGCCGCCCGTGCGAGGCTTCGGGCCTGCAAATCGGTGAGCACTCGTTTTCTCGCACCGGCGCATTTGTCGGCGGTCGTTTTCAGATCGCCCTGCTCGTCGAACATAAGGGCGTTCTCCTGCTGTGACAGCGTCATTACGACTACCGAGTTCGAGCGAGGATTATACAGCACTTGTTCGGGAATGCCGGAATTATTCACGACCGCCGAGTTGTGCCCGCAGACGGCACTGATGTAGATGGAATCCTTGCTTTTGGGATCGAACGGGTCCTTTGTGATCATCACGCCGCCGCGTTCCATATCGACGCCGAGCTGGATCAGGGCCGCCATATAGACGTCGGTCTGACTGACGTAATTGCGCACGCGGGCGTCGTACGCCTCGAATTTCCATAGGCTCGCCCAGACCTTCTTTACGGCCTCGATGAGCTTGTCCTCGGCGATTACGTTCGGCACGCTCGAGTAGAGGCCGGCGCCTGAGAATTTTGGCAGGTCCTCGGCGTTTGAGGAACTGCGGACGAAAACGGGCTTGCCGCCGAGCTGCGTTTTCCATTTGGCGATGATCTGAGAGCGGAGTTTGTCGTCAAACGAACCGTTCTGGATCAGTGTGCGGAATTCCTCGAGTTTTTGCCTCCTGACGCGCGGGTTGTGAACGAAATCGAGGTCTTCCATATTTGCCTCGATGATCTTGTTCAGGTCGTTGCGCCGCATGAATTCGTCATACCAATGGAACGGCACGGCAAAGCCGTCAGGGATCGTGATACCCGGAATGCGGCGATTGATCATCTCGCCGAGGTTCGCTGATTTTGCGCCGTAGCGAATGCTGTCCCGCGCACGCATTTCCCCCAGTGAAGCAAGTTTCGTGGTCTTGAGATCTACCGGCGGCACCTGCTGGTCGGGCGAGACGAAACGCTCCTTGATGTCGTCGAGCGAGGCGGTGTCGAGGCGATAGTCGGTCAGGTTCGCCTCGAGTTTCATTACGAAGGTGTCAAACTGCTTGAAGAGCCGGTCGGCGTCCTTTATGTAAATGTTCGGAACGTTCCAGCCCTTGGCGAGAATGTTGATGTGCGACAAGGGTGACGACGGTTTGGCGACGATAATGCCGCGAACGGGCGGCAAGGTCAGCGGCAGTTCGCGCAGAACTACGATCTCGTTGTCACCGATCTCGACGGTGTCGTCGAGCTTATCGATGATATGAATGCGTCCGACGGCCGTGCCGGTGTTGAGGGCAAGGTAGGCCTGGTTGCGGTTGAGCTCGTCCTGCAGGACCCGCTCGATGCCGAGGCCGGCCGAGGCGTCTTCCTGACGGATCGAATTTGGTTTGTAAGCGACCTTTTCGTAGAAATTCTTGTTGACGGCGTCGTTCGCCTCTTTGATCAGTTCGGGCGAAGCGAGGTCGCC
>CAZWSK010000078.1:6434-10989 GCA_964636445.1 uncultured Chloracidobacterium sp. | reverse complement strand
CGTCTGCGCGGCGGCTATTTCTCGCCGATCGCGAAAGAATTCGTCGATCTTTGCACCGCGAGCTTCCGCGAAAGAGAGCGTGTCCTAAAGGCACGGAAGTGACTCTTTCTGTCATTTTCTGTAAAGAATTGTAAAACTCACCTTCCGAGCGCGGCTTTTGGCGTAAAATACGGTCAGCTATGAGCCGTATCCTGATCATCGACGACGACGAGGAGCTTTGCGAGCTTGTCTCCGAGTACCTGGACGTCGAGGGGTTTGAGGTAGCGTGTGTGAACGACGGCGAGGCTGGGCTGGACGCTGCTCTCGCCGGCGATTTCGACATGGCCATCCTCGACGTGATGCTGCCGAAGATGAACGGGTTTGATGTTCTTCGCAAACTTCGCGAGTCGTCGAACCTGCCGGTCCTGATGCTGACGGCCAGAGGCGACGACATGGAAAGGATCGTCGGGCTCGAGATCGGGGCTGATGACTATTTGCCCAAGCCGTTCAATCCTCGCGAACTGACGGCACGCCTTCGCGCCATCCTGCGTCGGACAGAGCCCGCTGCCGGCGACGTGCCCGAGACGATCGAAGTAGACGATATTACGCTTTCGCCTGCGGCGCGTACGGTGATGCTCGCCGATGTTGATGTGAATCTGACGTCGGTCGAGTTTGGACTCTTGCACGAGCTGCTCAAGGATGCCGGCAAGGTCGTCAAAAAAGAAGACCTCAGTGAGGCCGTACTGGAACGAAAGCTTTCGCCCTACGACCGCAGCCTCGATATGCACATTTCTAATCTGCGAAAGAAGCTCGGAGCACGCACCGACGGCTCTGAACGCATCAAAACCGTGCGAAGCGTCGGCTATATCTATACGCTCGTATGAAGCTTTTCGTAAAGATCTTTCTCTGGTTTCTCGCCGCGATCGCATTGGTCGTCGGGGTGCTGATGTTTGTCACGCGCACCTTCCAGACCGAGCCGATGGTCACACGGCAGCAGCGTTCGACCCGAAATCAGATGGCCGTTTACAGCGGCACCGCGACGCAGATCGTGAACGGCGAAGGCGAAGCCGGCTTGCGGGCGTTTCTCTCACGGCTGCGGGAGGTCGAGCCGCCGCGCGGGGTCGATCTCGTCGCCGAGAACGGCGAGGTTTGGTTCGGCGAGGCCCGCGACGTCGAGGATTCTCGCGAGGTCATCGCTCGGACCTTCGCCAGTAACGATCTCGAGTCAGATTTTTCTATCGAGGACCGCTCGCTCGGAGCGGCCCCGGTCACTTTTCCCGACGGACGGCGCTTTGTGCTTGTGCTGCAATGGGAAAGACAGGCCGCGCCGTCGTTGTTTTTCGGCTCATGGCTCGGGAACATACGGCTCGCCGGCCTGCTGTTGACGGCGTTCGTTGTTTGCCTTCTACTTGCCTTATACCTGACGTCGCCGATACGAAAGCTGCGTGCCGCGGCCAATCGGTTTGCTGAAGGGAAGCTGGACACGCGCGTGGCCGACGACGTCGGCCGACGGCGTGATGAGCTGGCCGATCTCGCACACGACTTCGACGAGATGGCCGAGCGTATCGAATCACTCATTACCTCGCAGCAGCGTCTCAACCGCGACATCTCACATGAACTGCGCTCTCCGCTGGCAAGGCTGAATGTCGCCCTCGAGATCGCGAAACAAAAGTCCGACACTGCCACTCAGCCGATGCTAGATCGCATCGAGGCTGAGTCGACTCGGCTGAATGAAATGATAGGGCGGCTGCTCACGCTCGCGCAGCTCGAGAGCGGAGCGACAGATGTTGAGCGCGTACGTATCGATCTCGCTGAGTTGGTTCGCGATGTAGCTGCCGACGCGGATTTTGAAGCAAAGGCGAAAGGGAAGCATGTGGAGGTCTCGGAGGTCGCCCAGTGCACGGTCGTAGGCAGCGAAAACCTGCTCCGCAGTGCTGTCGAGAACGTGTTAAGAAACGCGGTGCGCTATACCGGCCAGGGGACCTCGGTCGGAGTTACGTTAACCACAACTAACGGGAACGCGAAGGTTAGCATCCGGGACCACGGTGGCGGTGTGCCCGAGGATGAATTGTCGAACATCTTTCGCCCCTTTTACCGGATCGGCGAAGCGCGTGAGCGAAAGACCGGAGGCATCGGGCTCGGCCTCGCCATCGCCGAGCGTGCGGTAAAGGCTCACAAAGGCACGATACGGGCGCACAATGCGAACGGCGGCCTGCAGATCGACATCGAGCTTGAAACGGCGGCTAAATAGCGTTGCGAGACGCCCGTGCCGCTATGAAAGACCTCACCGCGAGTATCACGAATACCAAGCAGATCAACCCCATGGCTATCTGCGACAGTGTGGCCGCGGATACCGTAAATTCCCCGAGACGCGGTATGAGCCGGCCTGCGGCCGCGATAAATCCGAGGAGTGCGACCACGACCGCGGCATGCATGAGATGCTTACGCGTTCCTTCCGCCGCCACGGCCGCGGCATAACCCAGCACCATCAGTAACAGCCCGACGATGCCCGGTATCAGCGCCGTCCAGCTTGCGTTACCGTTCATCGCCCCGTAGGCGTAACCTGCTAATCCGACCAGTATCAAGAGCCTGCCAAACCACTTAGCGGCCGTCGTCATATCATTCATATGGTCATTGTATCGCGTTTATCACCGCGAGGAGCTTGCCAGCTAGTTCGGCATTGAGCGGCAGCAATCTCTCGTACTGCTGACGGGCCGCTGCCCGATTCTTCGAAGCGGCGTACGAAAGGCCGAGGCCGTATATACAGTTTACGCGTTTCGGATCGATGGACAGCGCGGTCGAATACGAATCGATCGCCAATGCGTGTTGGTCCGTTCGGCGGTACGCGTCGGCGAGGTACTCGCGTGCTTGAGCCCAGCGCGGAGATAGCTCCGCCGCTCGCTTGTAATACTGTATCGATTCGGCGATCTTGTCCCGGTTATACCACGAGTTGCCAAGCCCCAGGTAAGCGTTCGCGCTGTTTGCCTGGATCTTGAGTGCGGCGTTAAATGCCGCGATCGCGTCGTTCCACAACTTCTTCCGGTTACAGATGTTGCCGATCTCAATGTGGGCCTCGAGGTCGTTCGGGTTGATCCGGACAGCGTCCTTATAGAGCTTAAGCGCCTCGTCGTCGCGTCCGGCCTCAGCACGGTAATAGCCCAACTGATAATAGGCGTCAGCCTTGTCGACATTCATGCTGACAGCCTTTTCAAGAAATTTGATAGCGTCGGCGTCACGCTTCATTTCCATGTAATTGATGCCGAGGCGGTAATACGCGTCTGCGTTCGTCGCATCCATCTCGATATAGCGCTCATACGCTGCCGCAGAGGCCTGGTATTTCTTTTCCCGATAATTTGCGATACCGAGGTCGAAGTACGCCGCTTTGTCCGTCGGATCGAGAGCAACTGCCTTTGTGCACGATGCGATAGCTTCCGGATTACGTTCCAGCGATAGAAGCGAAGTGCACATCTCAGCGAATGCCCGCCCGTTCTGCGGTTCCAGGGCCAGAGCCTTTTTGTAAGCCTCCAGCGCCGCGGTGTAGTTCTTCTGACGATGGTGTGCAACGCCGATCTCGATGTGAGGTTCGGACTTGCCGGGCTCCAACTCGGCGGCCTTCATATAGGCGGCTATGGCCTCGTTGTAGCGATTCAGATAGTCGAGCGAATTCCCGAGAAACGTCCAGTCGTGCGCGTTTGGCCGCAGCCGGACAGCCTCCTGGTATGCGGGTACGGCCAAGTCATACTTTTTACGTTCGTAGTGTATGGCGGCAATATAGCTGTACGCGCCGCTCAGATCTGGCTTTAATCGGACCGCTTCTCTAAAAGACGAAAGAGCGCTGTCCGTGTTGTTCAACCTGAAGAGACAGATGCCCAAGTTGTAATTCGTCTCGGCAGGACTGTAGTTGGCCGCAAGGACCCGCCTAAACGCCGTCACACACGACTCCCACCGTTCAGCTCTAAGGTCGGCCAGTCCGGTATCGAAGACCTGTTCCATCGACTGGGCCGCCGCGGTACTCAAGGTTACGAAAAATAAGACCGCAATGAAGATCGTTTTACACGTTCTGGATAGCATATCTATCACCAAGCTCAGTTAGAAGGGACCGGACACCGATATTGTCACCGAAAGGCGGGCATATGCAAAACGCGCACGGTCAGCGCCTCATCTCCGCTATCATCTCGGCGATCTCTCGCTTGAGATGATCGGTGACGGCGGCGTAGGCCTCCAGCGAGACGTCCGCCGAGCCTTGGCCGGCCCCGGAAATTTCGTGTGCAAAAAATGGCTTTCCGATGCGGATCTTGACCTTTCCGGGGCGAATTCGCCACGAAGCGCGGGGCCAAACCCTGTGCAGGCCGTCAAGGGCGACCGGGACGATGGGCAGGTTGAGCTCCGTGGCGAGGATCGCGGCGCCCTTCTTGAATTCATGCAATTCACCGTCAAACGCACGTTCGCCCTCGGGATATATGTTCAGGACACGTCCATTCTTGAGGCCTATGGCACCGGCCTTCATCGCCCGCATGAGCTCGGTGTCGGGATTTACCGGCACGACGTTCAGCATCGTCGCGACCCAACGCATCAG
>CAZWSK010000078.1:0-6334 GCA_964636445.1 uncultured Chloracidobacterium sp. | reverse complement strand
GCGAACGTCTCGGCCCGGGCAAGGCTGTCGAGGCCGAGGTCGATCTCAAGATTCATCGCCGGGTGCACAAGCTCGGCGTCGGGGGCGTTCTGCCTGATCGCGTCGACCACGGCGATCGCGGTGCTGGATGAGAGAAGGGAGGAATCCTCGGCTGAGAATTCCCATGCCTTCGCTTCCTTCACCTCCGCCGCGATGACGCCGGTCTCGAGTTCCTTTTTTAGCTGAAACCGTTTGATCTTGCGCGTGGCAGTCCGCGGTAAGGGTTCGGCACGGATGATGTACTCTCGAACGCGTTGATACTCGGGCAATTCTCGTCCGAGCGTGTCAAGATCATGGCGGATCGCTTCCTTTGAGTTGGCGATCTTTGCCTGTTTTAGATAATCGAAATCCGGTACGACGACTGCCGCCAGCTTCTCGGCTCCCGCGCGTGCCTTTTTTTCATCCGCGACGCCGATCACAGCCAACTCGGCCACTAACGGACATTTGAGGTAATGGACCTCAAGGTCCTCGGGGTGCACGTTCTTACCCGAGGGCAGGACGATCACGTCCTTGCCCCGGCCGACGATGTAGAGATGACCATCCACCTGCTTGCCCAGATCGCCCGAGCGGAACCAGCCGTCCTGGGTAAACGCCTCAGCGGTCGCGGCCTCGTTGTGGTAATAGCCTTTGAACACCATCGGCCCGCGTATCAGAACCTCACCGACACCGTCGGCGTCGGGCTGGTCGATCTTTATCTCCGCGCCGTGCATCGGTTTGCCGACAGAGCCTACGCGGTTGTCGTCCTCGTATGTCGCTGTCGCCGCCCCGCTCGTCTCGGTCAGGCCGTAGCCCTGCAAAATGGTAAAGCCGAGCTTATGAAAGTCCGCGGCCACCGCCTCGTCAAATCTCGATCCGGCGGAGATAGCGATACGCAGCTCGCCGCCGAAGGACTCATGCACCTGGCCAAAGAATTTCCGGCCGAGGTTTACGCCCATTGCCCGCATCGCTCCGTTCGTCGCGAGCATCGTGCGAAATAGCCGCTGGACCATCTTCGGCTTCGCCTTCACGGCGTCGAATATCTTCTTATGGAACAAGTACCACAGCCGCGGCACAGTCGTGAGGATGGTCGGCCTGAACTCCTTCATCGCCTTGCCCAGCTCGTCGGGCGAAAGTTCTTTCAAATAACCGACCTCGACGCCGAGCGTGGCCGCGACCCACAGGTTTACGATCTGCAGGTATGCGTGAAAGAGCGGCAGCAGCGAGAGAATGCGTTCCTTGTCGGTGATCTCGAGAACGTAGTTGACACCCTCAAGCTCAGCCACGATATTGCCATGCGTCAGCGGAACGCCCTTAGGCGTGCCCGTAGTGCCGCTCGTATAGATCAACAGAGCGACGTCGTCGCCGTCGGCCTGCTGCACTTTCGCGGCGAAACTTTCTGGAAAATCCGTCGCGGCCCAATCGCTGAAATCAGAGCCGATCGACCCCGGCTTTCCGTTGTTTGACCACACGACCGCCGGAATGCTCTCTCCAAGTTTTTCTTGTATCTGCCCGAACCGTTCGGCCTGGCCTTCGTCGATGAATGCAAGTTTTGCCTCGGAATTCTCAAAAAAGTTTGTGATCGTCTCGATCTCGCCGTGCGGGTCCATCGGGACGATAACGGCGCCGCGATAGATGGTCCCGAGATATGCGATGGCCCATTTGGGGTGGTTCTCGCCGATCAGCGCAACGCGGTCGCCAAAGCCGATACCTTCCTGCTCGAGCCGGTACGCGATCGAGCGGATCTGCCTGAGCGATTCGCCAAATGTGTATGTCGCATCATCAGAGCCGACGATGCGCATTGCCACGCGCTCCTCGCGCGATTCGAATGACTCGACGAGCCGCTGGCAAAACGAACGGTGCATAGAAAGTCGCGGGTCGTGTTTAGATTAGTCTCGACAGACGGGCAAAGCAAACGAAAACGGCGGTTTAGAGATGCACTTTCCACGCCGTTCCGAGCACGTTCAAGTCGCCGGGATGCGAGTATCCGTCCTGCTGGCGGAGGTAATAGACGTCCAGCGTTAGATGCGGATTGAAAGTCTTGCTGATGCCGATGCTGAAGCGGTTACGTGAGAATTTCTTAGTGGTCGAGACGTAGAACGGCTCCTCGGTAACGAACACCTTTGCCTTTCTGAGGAAGCTTCTCGGGAGAGCCTTTTCAAACGTCAAAGCCGGCCTCTATCGTCATGAGTTGCCGGATCAGCGCACACGGTATTCGTACGTGCTCTTATGGCTCAGGCCAAATCTCTTGAAAGGGAATTTGTAAGTGCCGCGCAGGCTGTAGCGATGTTCCGTCTTAAAAACGCCGCTGCCGTTGCGGGTCTCGATATGCTGATAGGTTGGCGACACCGAGAGGGCTTTATTGAGCTTGACCGAAAGGCCGCCTCCAACGCGTCCCTCGGCGAGATCCGCAAGATCGTCGCCAAGCCTGACCGTGCCGAGCAGCAGCACGTCGACCCTTTTACCAGCCGGTATCGTTATCTGCAGGTCGTTCCACGACTCATTGTCACTGTCATCCAAGCTTTGCGCCGCGCCCGCGAGAGAGAGCGCAGCAATTATGGATATCAGAAGTGAAAAATGCCTGAACTTGCTCATCTGGTGGGGCTGCGGATGAGCTAAGTTTAGTTAACAGGCGTCAGTCAATCAAACGTGCATGTAACAAAATCGTAACAGTTCAGTAACGTTTGTTAACTTAAGGCGGGCACGCGGACCTTGATGGCATCGGGAACGACCTCGTAAACAGCAGGGAGCCTGCCCGGCAATTCACCATCAGTCTCGATAAGCACGGCCTCGCCCTCGCTGGCCGAGCTTATTTCGACACGTCGAGCTTGCGTGCTTCTAACCTCGTCGAGTCGATGATGCGTTCCTTTGTACAGTGACCAGGCGTTGAGCAGTACTTTAAGCGTGCCGACGTCACCGACGTTTACGATATCGAGCAGGCCGTCGTTGACCTTTGCGTCCGGCGCGATCATCATGCCGCCGCCGAAGTATCGTGAATTTGCAACGCAAAACGCGATCGTCTGCAAAGAATGCTCTTCGCCATCATCGATCTTAACCCGCACCATCGCCGGTTCGAGATCGAGGACTTCCTGCAATGTCGAAACAGCAAAATTCGCACGCCCTCGCATCGATTCGACCGGCAGCCAATCGAACACTTTCGCCGATTTCACTCGCTTGACGATCGTCGCCGCGAGGCCGGCGGACGACACATTCAGAAAATATCGGCTTACCTCGCGGCCATCGTGATCGTGAAACGTCACCCGCCCTGCGTCGATCCGCCGCGTATCGCCATCGCGCAACGCCGCTGCCGCGTCACGATTGGTATGCGGCAGGCCAAGTGTGCGCCGAAAATCACCGCCTGTTCCCGACGGCAGGACACCGAGCTCGGCATCCACGCCCGACAGCAGGATCCCATTCGCGACCTCGTTTATCGTCCCGTCGCCGCCGCAGGCTATGATGAAATTACGGCCCGCCTCAGCCGCCCGCCGTGCCAATTCGATACCGTCGCCGGGCCCCTTGGTAAACGCCACGCTGAACGGCCCAAAATGCGCCCGCAGATCAGCGGCCGTTGCCGCCCAATTCTCACGCGTCGAGCCTGAGGCAGACTTCGGATTAACGATCACGAGGGGAAGTGAGGTGTCGGTTTGTTCAGGCACTGATGTAGATGATGCGTCCTCAACGCAGCGATAGTCAAAGGACGGTAGAGCCAGGCTTCTAGGGCAATGCCCGTCTATTTGCGGGAAAGCTCCGCTTTTCGGAAGGCCTCTTATAACATTGCGGCTATGCCGCCGCCGAAAGGGACGGCGGCACAGCCGCAAAAGGTAATTGGGCATCGACGGAAGAGCAGAGCTTTTCCGCAAAGAGGGCGGCAAGCCGCTATAGCTATCTCATGGCCGTAGCAAATGGAAATAGGCCTGAGCCATTTCGGCCCAACGGCTGCTTCGACGCGGACGCCATGAACGCCTCCACGTCTGCGATCGAACGCGGAAGCTTGCCGCTCATCCATTCGACACCCGTCTCGGTCACGAGCATGTCGTCCTCGATGCGCACGCCGATGTTCTTGTATTTCTCGTAAATTGGCCGCACCTTTTCGATAAACGCGCGGTTCTCGGGCGTGTCGGGCAGATTGTCGAGGGCATCCTCACGAATGTAGATCCCGGGCTCGTTTGTATAGACCATGCCCGGCTTCAGAACGCCATATGCCCCGACATCGTGGACGTTCATACCTATCCAATGGCCCAGGCCGTGGAAACTCCAGACCTGCGTTTGGGGAAAGTCTTGAAGCTTTCCGTCAAAGCCGAAATTCTTATACGTGGCCTTCGTACCGGCTGTTAGCCCGAGCTTCGCGAGGCCTTCGCCGATCGTATTCCGCGCGATCGCACTAAGCTGCTGCCACGTCACGCCAGGCTTCGTGGCCTTTGCGACAGCCTCCTGCGCATCGTACACGATCTGATAGATCTCGGCTTGTTCCTTGGTGAATTTGCCGTTGACGGGAAAGCTGCGCGTAATGTCGGCCGTGTAATGGTCGTACTCGGCGGCAGCGTCGATCAGCATCACGTCGCCCTTGTTCACAGGGCTCTGCGACTCGACATAGTGCAGCGTTGTCGCGTTCGGCCCGCAGCCGACGATCGATGGATAGCCCCAATTGTCGGCATTGCGGCGGCGGAAGGTGTATTCCAACTCCGCGTGAACCTCGTATTCCCAATTAGCGCGCCCGACCGCCGCCATCGCTCGCATATGGCCCTCGTTCGAGATATCGACCGCGTGCTGCAGCAGCTTCAGTTCATACGGCGATTTGATCAACCGCAGATCGGCAAATATCGGTTGGGCGTCGATGACCGAATAACCTTTTAGACTGTTGGCGAATTCTTTCTCAAGGCGGTGCTCGCGATCTCCGTTTGCATTGTCGTCGGACGACAGGAGCATGTAAACAGTCGAGACGTCGGTCGCGATCCTGGATCCGCCTTCCTTAGCTGTAAACGCCGCCTTGTCCTTTAAAGCTTTTAGAAAAGTGTCCTTTTCCGACGCATCAAGCAGGTTCACGAGGCCCGAGCGCTCCATCGCTTGCTCCCGCGAGTACATCTTGCCCTCCCATGCTTCGCGGATAGGGACGCGTTTTGGCAGGAAGAGAGTCTCGGTAACCGCTCCGCCTTTCTTCGTCATCACGAACGTTGCGCCGTCCTGCTTCAGGGCCGTGAGGTAGTAGAGATTATTCTCCTGACGGTAAACGTAATCGACGTCGTTCGTATACAACCGCGGCTCGGCGGAGAAAAGGATCATCACGCTGTTGTCGGCCATCTTCGCCGCGACGGCCGCACGGCGGCGGGCCAATTCGGCGTGGCGTTCGGCGTCGGTGAACTTCGGCGCCGGCGGCGCGACTATCACAGACGTCGGCCCCGTAGCCTTGTCAAACGGCACAGCGGCGACGGAAAATGTCAGGATCAATAGAAAAGCTGCAATATTTTTCATTTCACTACCTCTATCAAAAGTTCCCGCTCGGCCGTGTTGCCAAAACGATCGGCGACGATGACCGCCACGGTGTAACTGCCCGGCTCAAGCGTCGATGCGTCCAGAAACCCTTCTTCCGCCCGGTCGCCGTTCACGCTGTTCGTCGCGATGTAGCGAAAGATCGTTTCGCCCGTCGCCCCCGACCTGCTGCCTTCGGCATACGCGTATGCGACAAGGTCGTTTGACGGCATTCGGTCGAACTTCGTCTCCGCCATCATCGCGTGTTCGACAGGCGATTCGCGGCGGATGCCCCAACTCACGCGGTAAACTCCCAAACGTCGGCGGTCGGAGTTGCCGTCCATCTGATCGTAAGCACGAACAACGATGCGGGTCTTGCCTGACAATCTTATACGCGAATTGGCTTTCGGGGTTTCGATTTCGGCCCAATTTTCGTCGTACAGTTTGACGTCCTCGATCACCGGCGGCCGCGTGTCCGCGACGCCCGGCAGGTCGAGTGCATCGAGCGCGTTCAGTTCTGAACCGCTGCGCCCCGCGATGAGGTGAACGTGGTTCATCGAATTCAGCGTGCCGATCGCCTCGCCAGCCTTGAATTTCGTCCCTCGCGGCACGCGAACGCCCGTCAGCTTCCCCAAAGCATCGCGTTGAAACTGAAACCTGTCGTCGCCGAACGGCCTTGACTGTGCATCACGCCCGAGCCGCAGGTGAATATAGCCAAGCGTCGGCATCCTCAATAGCTCGCGCAGCGTATTAAAATTCTCCGCCGCCATCGGCCTCAAGACCTTTTCATCCCGGATAAACCTCGCCGTCTCGCCATACCCGCCGGCGATATCCAGCCCATTGTGAAACCACA
>CAZWSK010000077.1:0-11564 GCA_964636445.1 uncultured Chloracidobacterium sp. | reverse complement strand
CCGTTCCGCTTCAGATCGTCCGTGCCGTGCCGCAGGAGGGCGAATCGATCGTCGTCATAGGCAATCCCTACGGGCTCGAAGGCTCGGTCTCTAACGGCATCGTCTCCGCCGTTCGCGAGATCTCAGGTTACGGCAAGATCATCCAGATCACCGCGTCGATCTCGCCGGGCTCATCGGGCTCGCCGGTCGTGAATATGTTCGGCCAGGTGATCGGCGTCGCCACGCTGCAGGCGTCGGAAGGCCAAAACCTCAATTTTGCCGTGCCGGCGGACCGAATACTGCAGATGCGGATCAACGAGGTCCAGACCTTCTCGACACTCGCCGCCGAAACGCAGAAGAACAAACGCTCGGCAGCCGAGAGGCTTTATTCTCAGGGCCTGGCCCAGTTGTCCCGCGATGATTACAACCGCGCGGTCGGACTATTTGAGAAAGCCGTTGAGATCGATCCGAATTATGCTGAAGCCTGGTACCAGGCGGGCTACTGTTACGGCGTTCTCGGCCGGCATCAAGACGCGCTGCGGGCGACCAAGCAGGCTGCAAAACTCCGTCCCGAATGGGCCGAGGCTCACATCAACATAGGTGCGTCAAGCTATGCCCTGGGCCAGTATAAAGAGGCCGCGGACTCCTACCGCCAGGCACTTCGGCTCGACGAGGACAACGCCGAAACGCTGTACGCGCTCGGCATGACGCTGAACAAGCTGAACCGGACGGACGAAGAGATCCTCGCCTACCGGCGTGCCCTCGCTCTTAGACCCGATCACGCGAACGCTATTGAGAAACTCGGCCTGGCTCTATTCAAGAACAAGCGGTTCACCGAGTCAGCCGCTTATCTTGAACAACTCAAGGCATATCGCCCCGACGCAAAAACCTATAACGCGCTCGGCGAGAGCTATCTTGAGGCCGGTAAGACCGACGAGAGCATCGAGGCCTTTAACAATGCACTCGGCTACAACCCCGACCTCGACAAGGCCCGCTACAACCTCGGCCGTGCTTACCTAAAGCTCAACAACCGCGACATGGCCCAGGTTCAGTACGAGATACTCCGCAATTCTCGCTCAGATTGGGCCGACAGGCTGTATGTGCTGCTGAATCCGTAAGCGCATTTCCACAGAATTTTCCAGAAGGGCGCTAACTTAAGCGCACTTAGGAAAAACTCCAATTCTACTGCGCTTTACAGTTGACGCCCTCACGTAAATGTTGATACCATCGCTTAGCTTTCTTTAAGCGCTTATTCCACAAATTTAGGTCTTGATCAAAAACGCCTATGAATTGCCCGGTTTGTGATCGGCTGTTAGCACCAACCCTGTCAATTTGCCCCGCCTGCGGCGCCATGATGAATGACTCCGTTCGCGAGGAACTGCAAGCCAATCTCACCGTCGGAGCAGCAGCGGCACGCATAGCCGCCCAGCCGCAGCCCGCACCGGCGCCGCGACAAAAGGAGCGCGTGGTCACTGCGAACCTCGTCGCGTCAAAGACAAGCCCGACGCTCGTCGAGTTCCAGAATAAGCAAACTGCTCTGCCCGATTGGCGCCTTCAGATGCAGAACGCCGTCCGTCAGCGCAAAGGCGTCACCGCGACGGAATCGCCCGACGCCGCTCCGGCGATCGTGCCTGTCGCGGCGGCCGCGGCCGTGGCCGTAAAGCCCGCGCCCGAGCCGATCAAGGACCCGCGCGTCAGCAATGCGCTGAACCGCATCAACACGTCGCGTGCTAAATTTACGCCAAACCCCGCGGTGAAACGCCCGACGCCGCCCATGCCTGCGATGCCGCGGCCGGCCACGAGGCTCGGAGTAGTCTCATCGGGTGCGACAGCCGTCGCGGCGGCCCCGTCACGCATTCAGCCCGTTCAGCGGCCAAAGCTCGTCGTGCCGCCGCCAGCAAAACGGATCACCAATCAGCTGCCGCCGATCGAATCGGTCGAGCCGCTTCCGGTCAAGGAAAAGGTTGAGGCGATCAAAAAGGCCGCGCCGGTCGTTCCCTTCGACTCGGCCGAGATAGACCGCATCGCCATACACGTCTCACAAGACGCCGTGGCAGATGCCGCCATCAACGCGCACGAGGACGACATTGACGATCTCGCGCCGTTCTCGATGCGATTCGGGGCCGGCCTGTTTGACCTCATCACGGGAGCTTTCATAGCGATGGCCGTGATGTCGCCGATCATCCTGGCGGGCGGTGACTGGTCGACGGCGAGCGGGGCCCTTCTCTTCGTCGGCATTTGGGCCGTCGTGATGTTCCTTTATATGACGTTGTGCGTCGGCTTTCTCGGCAAGACGCTCGGCATGAGGCTCTTCTCGCTCGAGCTCGTTGATGCGTTCGAGAACGAATACCCGACACTGCAGCAGGCCGCCATCAACTCGGCCGTGTACCTCGTCACCCTGCCGTTCGCGGGTGCCGGTTTTCTTACGGTCTTCTACAACGAAGAGAACCGCGCGCTGCATGATCTGCTCTCGGGCACGATCCAGGTAAAAGAATTCTAACCGCCGCCGGCGTCCGGCCAATCGATTACAATCGACGTGTGACCGCCGGCGGCCCCCAAACCCAGCACGACCCCGAATTCGACCGCCTCGCCGGCGCTGCGCGCAGAAGGCACGCTCGCGAGGTCACCAAGCTCGAAAAGCTCATCGAAAACCTCCACGGCGACCTTCGCCGCCACGGCGACGCTGAAACGTGGAAAAAATACGGTGACCTGCTGCTCGCCAATGTTGCCACAGCCGCGCGCGAGGGCGATACGTTCGTCGTGACGGATTACTTCGACCCGGACACTCCTCAGGTGGCCATTCCCGTAGATAACGAGAAAACGCCGCAGGACGCCGCCGAGGTCTATTTTCGCCGATACACAAAGTCGCGCAATGCCGCGCAGGCCGTCGCCCAGCGTCTGAAGCTGACCAACGAAAAACTCACCGCCGCCAAGGCTCGCTTGCGCGCAGTCGATGAGGCCATCGTGTCGCGCGATGTGGACTTTCTCACTGCCGCCGCTGAGGCCAAGCAGCAGCTCATCGCTGCTCGGCCCAAGAAAAAAAAGGAGCCGGAACTGAAAGGCGTCCGCCGCTTCGCCTCATCCGACGGTTACGAGATACTCGTCGGTAAAAAAGCTGTGGACAATGACTTTCTCACCTTTCGGATCGCGCGTTCGCACGACATTTGGCTGCACGCGGCGGACTATCCCGGCTCGCATGTCGTGATCAGAAAAAGGAATAAAGAGGAGATACCGCACCGCACGCTTCAGCAGGCGGCACAGATCGCGGCCTTTTACAGCGATGCCCGCGGACTCGGTAAGGCGGCCGTACGTTATACAGAAAAAAAGTTCGTCAATAAACCAAAACGCTCACCCGCGGGACGGGTGAGCATTGCGGAATTCAAGACCTTACTCGTCCAGCCGGCCATACCGGCCAGCATCGAGCAGATCACTCATTCATGACGCTGGCGGTCGTCTGCCGCATCTCGTTGATCACCTTGGCGCCGCCGCCCAGGAACACGCCGCGCATGTGCCCCTCGCGGTCGATAAGGTAACTTTGCGGGATCGCGTTAAAGTTCGAGATCTTGTTGAACTTGCTGTTCATCTCGCCGGGAACCCGGGCCAGCTCATAGTTGAGCTTCATCGCCGTCGCAAATTTTTGGATCTCTTCGACCGGCTCCGGCTGCCCGTCGTGGCCGCCGATATCGAGGCCCAGCACCGTAAACCCCTTTGGCCCATATAGATTCTGCAGCTCGACAAGGTGCGGCATCTCGCCGCGGCACGGCCCGCACCAGGTCGCCCACAGGTTGATCAAAACGACCTTGCCCTTGCGGTCAGAGATCTTACTCTTCGTGCCGTCGATCATCTCAAATTCAAAATCAGCAACGGCCGCCGGCAGCGGCGGGTAATCGGCCGATTTGGCCGACGGCTTGTTGGCCGGCTTGCTCGCCGTATTCGTGTTCGTATTCGTGCCGGTGTCGCCGCATGCGGCGATAATCACAGCCAAAACGGCCGCAAGAGTTCCCTTCAATAGTGCTTTGGTCATCTGATGCTTTTTACGCCCAGGATCAACGGCCGGTTCTCGCCGTCGCTGATCTGTTCAATCAAAACAGTAGCATATCAATTCAGAACCGGGAGCGGTAGCAACCGAATTCCTTCCAGCTTCGCATCTGCGACGTGAAAGAATACGGTCGCTACTGCTCCCGGTTCTTATGTGACCGATCTCCTAGATCTTAAATCCGCCTCTGGTCAGCAGGTTCTCGAATCCTGTCTTATCCACAGCCTTGATATAAGCATCGAGCGGGTCGACGAGGCCGTTCTTGACGTGTTCGAACAGCGCGTCGTTGAGCATCACCATTCCGTGGTTCTTGCCCGTCTGCATCGCCGACGGTATCTGGAAGGTCTTGCCCTCGCGGATGAGGTTCGAGATCGCGGGCGTGACGATGAGAACTTCGAGTGCTGCTACGCGGCCGCCGCCCTTCTTGGGCAGCAGCGTCTGGGCGATCACGCCCTTGAGCGATTCTGAAAGCATTACGCGGATCTGCTGCTGGCGGTCCGCCGGGAACTGGTCGATAATGCGGTCCACCGTGGACGCTGCGGTGGTCGTATGGAGTGTCCCGAAAACGAGATGCCCCGTCTCAGCCGTCTCGATCGCGATCGAGATCGTCTCGAGGTCGCGCATTTCGCCGACGAGTACAATGTCAGGGTCCTCGCGAAGCGCCGCACGTAAGGCGTCTTTAAACGAATCGGTATGGTTATGGACCTCGCGTTGGTTTACGAGGCACTTTTGGTTCTCATGCACGAATTCGATCGGGTCTTCTATCGTGATGATGTGGTCTTCGCGTGTCTTGTTGATCGCATCGACCATTGCGCATAGCGTCGTCGATTTGCCCGAACCGGTCGGCCCGGTGACGACGACGAGGCCTTTCGATAGAGCACAAAGGTCCATGATCGCCTTGGACAATCCGAGTTGCTCGGCCGTCAGTATCTTGCTCGGTATGATGCGGAACACCGAGCCCATCCCCTTGCGGTCCTCAAAGATATTGCAGCGAAAACGCGCGAGTCCGGGAATCTCGTAAGCAAAATCCGTGTCGGACCGCTCGGCAAACTCTTCCTGATTGCGCGACGGCATTATCGACGTCAGCAGCTCACGCATCGCGTCGGCTGACAGAGGCTGATCGCCATCCTGAAGCGGCTTCATCTTGCCGTCTTTGCGGACCATGGGCGGCATCGACACCGACATGTGCAGGTCCGAAGCGCCGATCTCAGCCATCTTGTGGAACAGCGCGTCCATTCGCGCCGCCATCGCGGAATTCGCCGCGGCGGGGACGAACGCGGCCTCCGCCGGAGCACTAGCCACCGGTGCGGGCGGCGGTGTGTAAACCGGTGGTGCCGGCGGCGGCGGCGTATACGCGGGCTGTTCGAAAGTGATCTCAGGCAGCGGGGCGGCCGTAACGGGCGGGGCGGCCGGGGCGGCCGGCAGGTCGGTGTATTCAGGCATAAAATCGGTCCTTCGCCGCATAGGCACTTCCGGGGCGGTCTCTGTGAAAACTGTCTGAAACGCCGGATCGTTCACCGGCACGACGTCAGGGTCGATCGACGCAGGCACATATTCCTGAGCGATCTCAGGTTCCTTCAGCAGAATGTCCTGCAATGACGCGACCTCGACCTGTTCTGCGGTGTTCAGATCGTAGGCAGACGAAGAACTCTCAAGCTCATACGAGATCTGCTCATAGCTCGGCGGCACGTCCACTGTCGGCACGGCCTCGGGCTCAGGCTGTGAGAACTGCTCGATGACAGGAGCTGAATTCTCGAACTGCGGCGTCGCCGGAGCGGGCTCGAACGCCGGCGGAGCGTCCGGCAGCGGCTGAGGCACCTTTATATTACCGTCAGAGTCCCCGATGATCGGCCGCACGGTAACGATGAACCCCGCGGGCGATTTCTGCACGTTAAATGTGAAACTCCCGAGATTGTGCGGATGCACAAACTCGATCTCGGAGCTGTTCGGAAGCTGTGACTTCACGTCAGCCGGTATTAGCGGAAACACCATCGTACTGATCTGCGGCCCCGCGAGCGGTACATTCGCAAGATCGGTCGTCGAATTTCCGGCCACCAAAAACGGGTTCTTATTAGGCTCCAGCCTCAGCTCTTCGCTGCACGACGACAACAGCCGCTGTAGATAATCGTTCAATTTTTCCATACCGATATCGGGAAAATGTGGGTCCGATCTGAAGGGTTAAAGGGGACAGGGCACACAGCACCCTATCGAAAGACTAGCATAGCTAAACAACGTTTGTCACCCTTTAAATGGTTCCAACTTTCAAGTTCCAGGTTCAGGTCTAGAACTTCGGAGAACTTATTTGCCCCGGCTCGCCCCGCGTCGTCATTTTTAGATCCAGCCGGTAACGAGCAAGGATCGAGGTCACATAGCTCTGTGTCGACGCGATTCCGATGCGTGAAATAAAATCGCTCTCGGCCAGCGCGGTCGGATCGACACCGCGGGTCCATTCTTCGACGCGGCTCGGGCCGGCGTTGTAGGCGGCAAGGGTCATCGCCGTCTCGGCTGGCCGGCCGCGATAGGATTCGCGCAGGCGTTCGAGATACCAGCATCCGGCTTGGATATTTCGCTCCGGGTCGGACATGAATTCTACGACGTTCTCCGAGGTCTGGCGTTCGAACTCGCGAAATCCCGTGCTTCGCGCCCAATCACGTGCAACAGTGGGCGTGACCTGCATCAGGCCGATCTCAGCGTCAGCACCGATCTTCCACGCGCGAAAATAGGTCTCCTCATAGATGATGCTCCAGACAAGACGTTCGTCGAGACGGTATACCTTAGCATGACGGGCTATGAGCTCGTCGTAACGGTGGATCCAATAGGGTGGAAAGAAATACGCAGCCGATATACCGACGACGGCCAGTACGAGCATGCATGAGACGATATATCTCACCATTCGCGGTTAACTTATCGCAGGCCCAGTGCTTTCGAGAACGGATCCGGCGCACTCAGCCGCGTGGTGAACGCCGCTCTCGCTGGCCGTCGCGGTGACGGGTTCATCGTCCTGTTCGGAGCGCACTAGAGTGACGTAGGTCGCGACATCGTGATCCGCTTCGTGAGACATCTCGCGGCGGATATCGAGCAGGGCGTCGAGGAATTTCGGGCGACGGTACATGACGTGAACAATTGTTCACCCTCACGATAGGATTCGTCAAATCATTACTGAACGGAGGTGAGGGTTGAAATGCCGTCGAACCAGCCGGCCGTCGACATAGGCTGCGCGGACGGGTCGAGGAACTTTACCAGATCAGCGGCCGGCATAGGTTTGGCAAACAAGAATCCTTGGCCGGCCTCGCAGCCAAGTTCCTTTAGCCGTTCAAGCTGCCCGACCGTCTCGATGCCCTCCGCGATCACCTGTAGCCTCAGGTTGCGCGCCAGGGTGATTATGGCCCGAACTATCTCGTCGTTCCGTCCTTCGTCGTCGATCATTGAGACAAAGGAACGGTCGATCTTAAGAGCCGAAACGGGAAGTCTGGTCAGATAACCGAGATTTGAGTAGCCGGTGCCGAAGTCGTCGATGTTGATCTCGATCCCGGTCAGACGCATTTGGTCTAGCATTTCCGCTGCACGTTCCTGATGCTCAAAAAAGACGGATTCGGTGATCTCCAACCGCAATTTGCTCGGAGCGAAGTTCGTATCGACGAGTATCTGGCGAATACGGTCGCCAAGCGAGGCCTGGGCAAACTGGCGGCACGAGAGGTTCAGGCTCACCGCGTGACGCCCGCCATCGAGATGTCCGATCTCGCGGCACGACCGTCGCAGAACGTGTTCGCACAGAGTGTCGATCAATCCGATCTCCTCGGCTAGCGGAATGAATTTGTCGGGCGACACCGGCCCGAGCTGTTTGTGTTCCCATCGTGCGAGCGATTCAAAACAGATCAGCTCACCGGTCTCCAGGTCGTAGATCGGCTGGTAGTGCACGCTGATCTCCTCGCGCTCTACCGCACGGCGAAGGTCGGTCTCGAGCCGGAGCACCTCCTTGGCAGCGCTGTGCATCCGGTCGTCAAAAACCTCGTGCCTGGCCTTACCTGCCTTCTTGGCTTGGTACATCGCAGTATCGGCGTCGCGCATTATTTCCTCGGGCGTGTCGTGGCTCTTTGACGCGTGGAGAATCCCGATACTCGCTGAGCTGTACACCTCATGGCCCGAGAGGTCGAATGGAATGCTGAACTTGTCCTGAATACGCTCGGCGATACGCGTGACCTCCGAGAGGTCGTAGGCCCCTTCAACCAGTATCGTGAATTCGTCGCCGCCGAGGCGGGCTACCATGTCCGACGGCCTCATGCAATCGCGTAGACGAGCGGCGATCTCACGCAAGAGCTGATCGCCAATTATGTGGCCTAGGCTGTCATTCACGTATTTAAAACGGTCAAGATCGATGAACAAGACACTCACTTTGTGGCTGTCGTTTTTCTTCGAGACGGCGAGTGCCTGACGCAGCCGGTTCATGAATAACTGGCGGTTCGGCAGATTGGTCAGCACGTCGTGCGTAGCGTCGTGTTGAAGCTTTTGCTCCGCATGCTTTTTGTCGGTGATGTCCTGGATCTGGAAGATCAGGTTCGGCTGCTTCGATGTATTCTCGCTGGCGGCTGAGACGCTCCATTGCGCCCATACTGTCCGGCCGGTCTTATGGATATATCGCTGCTCCATCTGACAGCTGGCGATCCTTCCGGTGAGGATGTCGTGTATCTTTACGAGCGTCTCACCAAGATCGTCCGATTGGGTTATCGACTGAAAATCGGTCGCCAGCAGGTCGGCCTCGGAATAGCCCAGTATCTCGGTTAGAGCATGATTCGCCTTGAGCCACTGACCGGCAGGTGAGACCAGGGCGATCCCAATAGGTGCGTAGTCAAAAGCGCTGCGAAAGCGCTCTTCGGACTCGCGAAGCGCTTCGGCCTGCGTTTCGAGGATCTTAGCGTACTGTTCAGCCTGCTCGGCCTGCTGTATCGAGATCTCGACGTTTTTCATGTACATCCGGTATGAGAGGTACACAAAAAGGATCATCGGAAAGGTAGCGAAGATAACGCCGATGCCGACCGAATCAGAAAGTTGGATCAAGACACCCGCGCCGATAGCGCCTACAAAGTATGAGAAGAATGCCCAGAGATACGTGGATTTCCACGTTTCCAAGAGTGAAAGCGAATTTTTGAGTGAGTCGTAGATCGCTGCCAAGGAGGTATTGACGGCGAAATGTGTAAGTGCCATCAAGGAGAGTGCGATCGCAAAGCCCGTGAAATTGCCGACCGATCCATGGAGTATAGGCTCGGAGTATAGGCCGGTGAATTGGAGAACGGCAACGACCGTGCTGGTGGAAACGGCAACGACCGCAGCATTGAACGCTACGGTTAATTTGCGATTACAGAATCTCCATGACGATACTGCCGCTTCGACGGCTGAGAGGATAACGGCGAACTCGCCTCCGTATAGTAGCAGCGTTAGGAAGATGAACGTGTCGGAAACAGCAATGTGGGATTTGAATCGCGGGATCTGAATGGTGATGCGCGATCCGACAACGATCGTCAGTATGCTTAGGATCGGAAGGTATAGGTCTAGTCGTCCAAAAGGTAGCCGAATGAGAGCTAACGCGAGGCAAACAACACCGATCGCAATCACGACGGCCATATACCGACCCGATGATCTCTGCTCTCTCATACCTTCATTTGAGGCGATCGCTGGGAGGGCGAATCACTGCTGCCGATGGAAAAACTAGGGTAGGGCCCGAGAAGGGGCCCAACCCATTATGTCATCCACAAACGCTGTTGTCGATTGTTTATTTTAGTTGGCGTACCATTTACTGCATGCACGGGCCGCTGTCGCCGAAAATGCTGTCGCCGACAAGGACTCCGTCTCCGACAAGCACCCCGTCGCCGACGAGCACGCCGTCCCCGACGAGCACGCCGTCACCGACTAGCACGCCGTCCCCGACGAGGACTCCGTCGCCGACCAGCACGCCGTCGCCGACCAGTACTCCGTCCCCGACGAGTACGCCATCGCCGACAAGCACGCCATCGCCGACAAGCACGCCGTAGGAGAGCCACAACGAGCCACTGCCCTCAGCGCCGCCGTCGCTTGTATTGACATGCCGATCTGCGTCGAGGCCGCTGGTGTAATAACCCGCGGTGTTCAAAGTGAAGGTCCCAGCGCCGAAGGTGACGCCCGCGCCGAAGGTGTTCTCGCGTTTGTACGCGGCCTGGAAGTTGGCGACCAGGTTTTGCCCTGTGATCAGCGTGTGATCGCCGGTGATGAGGCCGGCCCACGGGAACGTATCGCCGCCGATGGTGGAGGTGGCGGCGGGCATAGTCCAGCCGCTGGGAACGGCCGGATCGCCATTTGCGAGGTTTTGGAAGTCTGCGTCGCTGCGCAATGAGCGTGCGAGACGGACGGCGCCGTCGAGATTGAGTTGGCCTGCGCCTTGTTCGAAGGTGTTTGCGCCCGCGATCGGTTTGGCCGTGTACTGCAGGATCATCTTGACCATGCCGGGCGTGAGATTGGGATTGGCCTGAAGGAGCATCGCCGCTGCGCCGGAAACGACGGGTGCCGACATCGACGTACCGCTCATGTACATCGCGGCGTCGTCTGCTGTTTCGCCCAGAACGGGGATCACGTTCAGCAGCGGATTGCTCAGGAGGATCTTATTATTTTGGGCCTTGTACGAGATCAGCTTGTTGCCGGGGGCAACGAGATCGGGTTTGATGATGTTGTCATAGACGCGCATTTCGTCTTCGCCCTCGCCGACCGTAAAGTAACCCCGCGTCGGCCCGCGCGAGCTATACGACGTGACAGCATCGTCTGCCGTCGAGGCCGTGCCATAAGAATTCGACGCTCCGACGGTGATCGCGTACGGGCTGTTGCCGGGGCTGTGGATGCGGCCATAGGCCTTGGCTCCGTCGGCGGTCTTGCCGAGGTTTCCGGCGGCGGCTACGACAGTAATGCCGGCACTCACCAGTTCTTTGACCTTGATGCAGAGCACGTCGTTGCGATAGCTGTCGACGGCGTCTGTGCCGAGGCTGAGGTTAACGACCTTGATGTTGTATTGGGCACGATTTTGTAGGACCCAATCGAGGCCGTTCAGGAGCCACGACGTTTGACCTTCGCCGTTGTTGTTCAAGACCTTGACGCTGATGATGCCGGCGTTCTTTGCGACACCGCCAAAGGCACCGTTGCGGCTCACCGCACTACCGGCGGCGAGGCCTGCCACGTGCGTGCCGTGGCCATAGCCGTCAGCCGTGTCGTTCAGGTTCGAAGAGGTGAAATTAACATTTGCGACGATGCGCGAGGTGCTGCCGTTCTTGAAACCGTTATGGCTAGCCTGGATGCCGGAATCTAACACGGCGACGCCGACGCCTGTTCCGTCAAGCGTGTAGGCTGGACGTCCGTTGAGAGCCGGCTGCGAACGCATCAGGGCCGCGCCCGTGGCGTCCTCGACGTGACCGGTCACAGTCGTCGGGCGGTCGGGCGAAAGGTAGTTGATCAGGCCGCTGTTCGACAGGCTGTTTACCAGCGAAAGCGGCATGTTGACGACAAGCGTGTCCGTCTTTCCGATGCGGCTGCT
>CAZWSK010000076.1:0-11712 GCA_964636445.1 uncultured Chloracidobacterium sp. | reverse complement strand
CGTGCAATGATCAACGACCTTGGAGTACGCCGATACGTGCTTACAGTTTTTTTTTTCAAAAATGGGCGGGACAGGCTCACAAATGACCATAACTGTTGCAAGAATGAGGGTTATTCGTCCCACACGGCGGCGGGACAGCACTGGGACAGTGCGGGACGACCGATAGCTGAGGCCGCATGACAGTGCGTGTGCAGTTTTTTTTTTTCAAAAATGGGCGGGACAGGCTCAAAAGTGACCGTAACTTGTTGCAATTATGAGGGTTATTTGTCCCACACGGCGGCGGGACACGGGCGGGACAGTGCGGGACACTCGTCTCAGCAAAGAGCATCGAGGGACGGCGAGCGGTGAACGCACCTCCGAGGCTGACTTACTCGAGGTTTTTCTGTATTCTTCTTGTTTATGAGCGTTGATGTCGTAATGCCCCAGATGGGCGAATCGATTACCGAGGGCACCGTCTCAAAGTGGCTGAAACAGGTCGGCGAGCGCGTCGAAAAGGACGAGGCCATCCTCGAGATCTCGACGGACAAGGTCGATGCCGAGGTCCCGAGCCCCGGCGCTGGTGTGCTTCTCGCCATCAACACGCAGGAAGGTGAGACGGTTGAGGTGGGCACCGTGGTCGGCGTGATCGGCGAAGAAGGCGAAACTCCGGCCGTCAGCGAGCAGCCGACCGACGTTAGGGAAGAAAAAGAATCGGCCCCGGCCGTCGAGGCCGCACCCGAGCCCGTGGTCACACCGCCGTCGACTTCTGAAGTTCCGGTGACCGCTCCTGCCGCTGCTTCTGCCGGTGCCGCTGAAGTAATAATGCCCCAAATGGGCGAATCAATAACCGAGGGCACCGTCTCAAAGTGGCTTAAGCAGGTCGGTGACGACGTCGCCAAGGACGAAGCCCTGCTCGAGATCTCGACCGACAAGGTTGACGCCGAAGTTCCGAGCCCGGCCGGCGGCAAACTGCTCGCGATCAACGTCCAGGAAGGCGAAACAGTCGAGGTGGGCTCGGTCCTTGCGCTCATCGGAGCCGAGGGCGCGGTAGCAGAACACGCTCAACCTAAGCAAAATGAAGGTCCGGAAGGCGGGCTTGCCCCCGCTCCGGCCGCGCCGGCTTCAACTGAGGCCAAAGCCGCTCCGCCCCTCCAGGCCAAAGCCGCGGCCGCCTCAGCAGGCAACGGCAACGCGAACGTCGATGAACTCCGGCGCCAAAAGTCGAGCCCGCTGGTCCGCAAGATCGCGGCCGAACACGGTGTCGACATCACCCGAATCCCCGGCAGCGGTATCAGCGGCCGCGTGACAAAGCACGACATTCTCAGCTTTATCGAGACCGGCGCCGCCCTGCGGCCTCAGGATCTTTTGGTAAAAGGTGCCGCAGCAATGCCGGCCAAGGCCGAAGGCCAAAGGCCCAAGACCGATTTCGTGCCGCCCTCACCGACCACGACGATGGAAGATCGCGTCGAAAAAATGTCGGTGATGCGAAAGAAGATCGCCGAGCACATGACCTTCTCGAAGCAAACGTCGGCCCACGTGACCAGCGTTTATGAGATCGACATGACGGGCGTCGCGAAATTTCGCAAGGCGAACCAAGACGCGTTCCAAGCGAAATACGGCACAAAGCTCACCTTCATGCCGTTCATCTTCCAGGCGGTCACGGCGGCGATCCGCGAGCATCGCATCGTAAATTCGCAGGTCGACGGCGAGAACATCATCTATAAAGGCGATATTAACCTCGGTATGGCGGTCGCCCTCGACTGGGGCCTGATCGTTCCGGTGATCAAGAATGCCGAGACGATGTCGCTGTCAGAACTCGCCGTAAAGGCCAATGACCTTGCAGACCGAGCCCGCGGGAAGAAGCTCAACCCTGATGAGGTCCAGGGCGGCACATTCACCATCACGAACCCGGGCGTTTTCGGCGGCCTTTATGGCACGCCGATCATAAACCAGCCGCAGGTCGCGATCCTGTGTGTCGGAACGATCGAAAAGCGGCCTAGGGTGATGACCTCGCCCGAGGGAGACGATTACATTGCGATCCGCCAGATGGCTTATTTCGCTCTAACATACGATCATCGGGTGGTCGACGGGGCTGACGCCGAAAAATTCCTTGCCTATCTCAAGAAATATCTTGAGCATGCGCCGTTCAACATTTGAAAAACGAAGTGCATAAGCATTCTCGGCCATGCGATAATCAGGTGTTCGCTTGTCATCTCCCGTTTGACATATCAACGTTCGCGTAAGCTGGCATACGCTCGCGGCATTTTGCGTTGCAACCCGTCCTCCGGCTTGCGCCGTCAAACGTTCGGTTTATCAGTTAAGCCCAGCATTACTATTTTCTTCGAGGAGTGGATTTATGAATAAAAAGATCTCAACCTTTATGTTGGCGGTTTTGTTGTCAGCCGTGAGCGTTTTCGCTCAGGATACGCAGCTCAGAACGGCAGTTGCGGGTCAAAAATATAAGATCGAGGGGAATATCGTTTCGAAAGAAAGCGATACCACCTTTATCGTCCGCGACGCCACAAACGTCGACACGCGTGTCGTCGTGCAGCCAAATGCGAGCGTTAAAAGTAAAGGCTTCTGGGGTGGTGATAAGTACCCCGTAACCTCGCTCGTGCGAGGGACAACCATCGAAGTCGAGGGCCGCGGTGACGGTACCGGCAGCGTATCGGTCACTAAGGTGAGATTTGATAAAGACTCGCTCGAGACAGCCAGGGCCATTGACGCCCGCACGTCGCCGATCGAGGAACGCTCGACCGCGTTGGAACAGAATCAGGAACGTCTGTCGGGCCAGATCGATGAGCTGATGGCCATCTCTAACGCCGCGAAGGGCGGGGCAAAGGCCGCACAGGATACTGCGGACGCTGCGGTCGCGGGCGTTAACGCCACAAACAAGCGCATCAGCGACCTTGACGATTATGTGGTCCAGACAACGGCTACGGTAAATTTTAAGGTAAACAGCTCGAGACTCTCACCCGACGCTAAAGCATCCTTGGATGAACTCGCTGCCGCAGCGATGACGATGCGTGGATACGCGATCGAGGTCACTGGCTTCGCTTCTGCCGAGGGAAGCACCGCTAAGAACAAGGCTCTCAGCCAGCGCCGTGCTCAGGCGGTCAAGGAGTATCTCATCGAGACCCACAATGTGCCGCTGCGCCGGTTTGTTGAGTCTTACGGGTTCGGCGAGTTGCAGGCTGTCGCCGACAATACGACCCGCGAGGGCCGCGAACAGAACAGGCGTGTCGAGATCAAGCTCCTGGTGAGCCGCGGCCTCAACACGAACGTCGAGGTCAAGCCTCAGCCGAACGAATAGGTTGATGACATTAGGGCGTTGCGAGGTTGAGATCGATAAACTCAGCCTCGGACGCCCTTTTCACTGTTTCCCAATGAGCCACACTTATATAGGTTTGAGGCCGGTCTTCGTGTTGGTGGCGCTACTGACGTCCGCTTTCTGCGCCCGGGCCCAGGCACCTACGCCCAAGCCGACACCGGACGACGAGATAATCAAGGTCTCATCACGTCTGATCGTTGTTCCTGTCTCTATAACGGATTCAAACGGCAATCCGGTAACCGGCTTGAATGCCCTGGATATCGCGATCACCGAGGAAGGACGCCGGCAACAGATCGAGACCTTGGGTAACGCGGATACAGTGCCCCTGGAGTTTGCCCTTTTATTTGACGTATCGGCGAGCACGGATGCGATGTTCAAATTCCAGCTCGATACGGCCGCCCAGTTCCTCCGCAACGTGATGCGTCCTGAGGATCGCGCGACGATATTTACCATCGGCAACGATCCGGTCTTGTTCCAGCCCCGCGGAACTGGGGAAAGATCGGCCGCCGCAGTGCAGACCATTGCGGCCCGTAAAGGTTATACGGCATTCTACGACACGGTGGGGGCCGCGGCTCAGTATCTTAGCAAGAATGCCCCTGACGGCACCCGTCGCGTTATGCTGGTGATCTCAGACGGAGAGGATACAAACAGCGATCGCGTGGCAAAGGCCATTGAAGATGGGTACAGAAGGATGGGTGAGCGGCTTAACACGCTCGACCAAAAGGCTCGTTACGAGTTGACCGTCGCCAACCGAAACAAAGCCGCTGTCGCTGAACGCCTGCGCGTGCTTCAGACTCTGCAGAACGCCGACACTGTTTTTTATTCGATCAACCCGGCAGGGAGTTCCCTTCAGCTTAACAAGATGAGCATGTTCGGGCAGGAGAATATGCAGAAGTTCGCTGATGATACCGGCGGCACAGCCTTTCTACCTAAGTTTCAGCCGATCGACACTAAAGACGAGTACCAGAACGCGAACAACCGCCGTAAGAATGCCGAGACGCTGGACAGAATATTTCGTCAACTAGCGAGTGAGTTGCGTTCCCAGTATCTGATCCAATACTATTCGGAGGCCGACTTTCCGCTGAATAAGTACGTAAAACTGGACGTGTCGATACCGGGCCGCAGCGGTGTTCGCGTCAGGGCACGACAGGGCTATTATGTGAAGAATTAGCCATCGTGGCCCGAGCCGCCGTCTCCCGTCCGGACAGATACTTCGCCCTTTTCGAGTTTTAGGGGGATCGGCTTCTGAGAATTCCGGTTTATCATGACGCCGGTGGTAGGCACATTGGAGTTACTGTTTTTCGGCGGCATCGGACTAATCCCTCCTGCGATCCGCTCCGGCGTCGGCATCGGGAACGGGAACCTCAGATCACCGATCGTCGGCTTGCTCTTTGAAAATAAGGAAACGAATAGAACTCCGGTGAACAGTGCCATCACGAGCGACGCGACGGCAGTTGCGTAGAGTCGTGTCCGTTGCTTTATCTTTGCCCATCCGACCGGGCAATCTGCTGTGAGGATCGTGCCATCGGCTCGTCGGAAGAAGCTGACGCACAGACGGCCTTCGTGATTTGTCACGAGGCTCTCAGCCTCGGCGCGGGTCATACCTGATAGGTTATAGACGTTCAGCTTGCACTCAGAGCAGAACCTCTTCCGGTCGTCGCCGTACATTTCATCCCAGTTGGCCGGGCATGGACTGGCGATGTGAATATTGTTCAGCGGGCTATCGGACCTGGTCATAAAATAACTCCGTCAATCAGAATTCAGCAGTTGCTGATGTTTGATGAACGAAGCGCGCTTAGCGGCCTTGCAGAAAAAGTCAGCCGTCTGGCGTCCGACGGTATTTGTGAGTGATCGGCCGCCGCCGGCCCACGCCGATAGCGTTCTTTGAAATGATAAGCGTGGGCGGCAATTGTTGCCGCTTGAACTCGTTCGCCGGGTGCTCGACCTTATTGAGGATCCAGTAGACACGTTCTGAATCGTGGCCCGCGGCGATGATCTCGTTGGGCGATGCCTTTTGCTCGAAATACATCTTCAAGATCGGGTCCATTAGCTCATAAGGAGGCAATGTGTCCTGATCGAATTGGTTCGGCGCCAGTTCGGCAGATGGCACCTTGTCGATGATCTTGTTCGGGATGATCTCGCGGCCGGCCTTCTCGTTGATGTGCCGAGCGATCTCCCAGACCTCGGTTTTAAGAACATCACCTAGCACGGCGAGGCCGCCGTTGGTGTCGCCATAGAGTGTGCAATACCCCACGGCCAGTTCGCTCTTGTTGCCGGTGGAGAGCAGCAATCGGCCCTCGGAATTTGATATCGCCATCAGGATCACGCCGCGGAGTCGAGACTGCATATTCTCGGCCGCGAGGCTTTCGCCGCCCTTCGTCGGTTTATGCAAGTCCATCTGCTTAAGGAGCACCTCAAACGTGTCTGAGATCGGCTCAATGCGGCTTTCGCAACCGAGGTTTTGGACAAGTTCCTCACTATCCTTGATGCTGCCCTCGGACGAAAATGGTGAAGGCATCATCACGCAGAGGAGATTCTCGGGCCCGAGTGCTTCGGCCGCCAGTGCGGCAACTAAGGTCGAATCGATACCGCCTGATAAGCCAAGAACCGCCTTTGTGAAACCATTTTTCGCGGCGTAGTCACGGATGCCCAGCACCAATGCCCGATGTATCGAATCGATCTCGCCGCCGGTGATACCGCGGGCGTCAGGTTTACGGCAGTCGAGTTCGACCGTTTCGACAAACTCTTCAAACGCAGCCGCCTGCAAAATAATGTCGCCTTCCTCGTCAGCGATCAGGCTGGCTCCGTCGAAGATGATGCCGTCGTTCCCGCCGACGAGGTTTACGAAAACGATCGGCTTCTTTTGCAGCTTTGCCCGATGAGCGACCATGTCGCATCGCAGCTTTATCTTGCCTTTGTTATAGGGCGAGGCATTGACCGACACGATCACGTCGGCTCCCATCGCGATGACCTCGTCGGTCGGGTCGTGCTCGTATAACCGCTCCTTCCAAAAGGTCTTATCGTTCCAAAAATCTTCGCAGACGACGACACCGAGCTTAATGCCTTTCACATCGAATATCCGCCGAGATCCGCCCGGTTCGAAGTACCGAGGATCGTCGAAAACATCGTACTCAGGCAAGAGTGATTTATCGGCAAAGCCCACCATTGTCCCGTCAGAGACCACCGCGGCCGAATTAAAAAGTCGGCGCCCATTGGCGTCGTCATTCTGCCTGATCGTTCCCACAACTGCGGTAATGCCAGCCGTTGCCGGAACGATGCTGTCGAGCGGGTCATCTGCGTGAGCGACAATATCGGCGTCCTGAAACCAGTCTTGCGAGGTGTAGCCGTGCGTGCAGACCTCCGGGAAAACGATCAGATCCGAACCGACCGACTTGGCCTTTTCAATAGCCTGAATGATCCTGGAAGTATTGCCCGCGAGGTCGCCGTTGGTGGTATTGATCTGGGCGATCGTTACTTTCATCGCGTAAAACCTAGGTGGTCTGCTCCTCTGGCTTCGGGGCCTTTTTGACCATTGTCAGGCGGTTGCCGCGGTCGTTGTACTTCACCTCATCCATGATGTTGTAGATGAACAGAACTCCACGGCCGCTGGCCTTAAAAAGGTTCTCCGGGTCGAGAGGATCCGGGATAGCGTCAACATCAAATCCCTCGCCCTCGTCCTCAATTGTAAACCGCGCCTCGTCACGCGAAACGTCCGCGGCTATACGCACGAGCTTAGCCGAGTCGTACTTGTTTCCGTGTTTTACGGCGTTAACAAATGCTTCGTCGAGGGCGACGAATAAGTTCGATTGTTCGGGCTTACAAACTCCGAGCTTTTCGACGCGCTTCATCAGGTATTCGAGCACGATGTGCATCAGCGAGATAGCGCTGGGAAGTTCAAACACAATGTGTTCGCGCAGGTCCTGAACAAGCTCGGCCGTGTCCACATATCGGGCTTTATAGTCTAGCACTGTCGCTGTCATCGCCTTGAGTTCTTCCTCGTCGAGCGGGTCGCGGCGAAAGTGTCCGGCAGCTAGCTTGAAGACCTTGACGCGTTCGCCCGCCCTTATCGCCTCCTCGGGGCAAAGGCCGGGAGCACCGTTTCTGCAAACAGGGTCGTCGGGCCGCAGGTCGAGGTCGGTTATCACAAGGTCGAACGAGGCAAGATCATCGATCGCCAATGCCGTATCACGATCCTCGACTATCCGCACTACATGGCCGGTGTGCGTCAGCACCTCGTCCAGGGCGGTCGCTAGGTCGTCGTGGTCATCGATGATCAGGATCTGTCGCTGCATAAAAGCGCGGGAAGAGGCTACCCTAAATTACGATTCGATCGTTTCCGTTGTTGCAGATAATAACCCATCGCCTAAGCTGTTTCTAATCCGTCTGCCTCTACGATGCCCGGATCTGTCGAGACAAAACTCACGACGAGCAATACATAACTTATCCATATCAGATCCGCCAGCAACAAATGGCCTAACTGCATCATGATCGGTGCCAGCATCAGCAGCGTCGCCGAGCCAAAGGCGATCTGCCCAAGGACCAACAGCGCAAGGATGTTTGACCATCGTTTGACGCTCGCCTCGTTGCCCGATTCTTTTGAGAGCCAGCCGGTCAAAAATACGAGGAAAACGCTCGTCAAGATCGCCGTAATAGGGTGCAGCAACCTCAGCCTCACCAGGTAGTTCGCTGCGGGATCGAGATCCTTCGCAACGCCCTCGGCAAGCGTTCCCGATGGAAAGACCATGTGGGCCAACGCAGCGATCGAACCGGTTACGCCCACGATGAAAACGGCGGCGATCCCGACGGCTATCGCGGCCTTGTATTTCCCCGCAAGCCGTATAGGCGGCGGTTCGCCGCAGCAGGCATACCTTGCTGTGAGCGTCAGAAAAGCCAGCAAGATAAATGTATTTATCAAATGCCCCGCCATCCATAACGGCCGGACTGCGGTCAGATTCTCCGCAGTGTTTCCCGTCAGTACGAGGCCGGCGCCGACAAGTGCCTCGGTGACCACAAAGATAAATGACAGAAGGGTCGTTCGCCGAAGACGGCTTCCCTTTTCAAATGCCCGATATGCCCAGATCACCAGGACCAGCACTGCGACAAACGCGAGGAAACTCGTGATGCGATGCGAGTATTCGATGACGGTCTTAAGTTCAGGCGCCGACGGTATGACCTCGCCTTGGCACGTCAGCCAATGCTGTCCGCAGCCGTCGCCGGATTTTGAAGCACGCAGGAACACGCCCCACAGGATGACGACGAGGTTCCACGCAAGCGTGAACCATGCGTATTTCGCAAACGATGTCAGCTTTTGTCTATCGGCCATTCAGCAGTATTTCTAGAATATCACCCGGCCCGTGCCGCCCGAAGTTGCGTTAAAATCAAGTATGCCGCCACCAGGCGAAAAACAACGCATCGACAAACTGCTCGTTGACCGCGGCCTTGCCGAGACTCGTACTCGAGCACGAGCTTTGGTCATGGCGGGCGTTGTTCTTGTCGATGACGCCCGAGTCGAAAAACCTTCAGAAAAGTTCTCAGTGAGCGCAACCATTCGCCTCAAGGGAACGTCTACAGAGCTAAGATACGTCGGCCGCGGCGGGCTAAAGCTCGAGGCGGCGTTGCGGCATTTCGAGATAGACGCTACCGGTCTGGCCTGTATCGACATCGGATCATCGACCGGCGGTTTCACAGACTGCCTGCTGCAGCATGGAGCGGCAAGCGTCGTCTGCGTCGACAGCGGCACAAACCAGCTCGACTGGCGGTTGCGAAGCGATGCTCGCGTCGAGGTCCGGGAACGGACGAATGCCCGCGAGCTGTTGCCGGGCGATTTTGACAAGATGTTTGACCTCGCCGTTATGGACCTTTCGTTTATCTCGGTCAAGAAGGTCGTTCCGGCCGTGATTCCGCTGCTCGCCGCCGGCGGCAAGCTGATCGTACTGATCAAGCCGCAGTTCGAGGTCGGCCGCGGCGAGGTCGGAAAGGGCGGCATCGTCCGCGAAACCGAAAAGCATGACCGAGTCGTAAAAGACATAAATGATTTTGCCTTGGACCTTGATCTCAAGATTCGCGGTGTCATTGATTCGCCAATACTCGGAGCAGAAGGCAACAAGGAATTTCTCGCACTATATGCAAAGTGAACTCTCACCCCAACCAACGGACGAGACCCAGACATTTGTCGAAGGCCTCGATTTTTATTTCGAGAATGGCCTGATGGTCCTCACTCGCCGATACCTCCTGAATCGCGGCTATTGCTGCAATAATCAGTGCCGCCATTGTCCGTACGGCGATGAGGAACCGCCTCTAGAGTAAGAACACGTCCATCTCACCCTCCTCGGGTTTCCACTCGGTCCTGCTGCCGGCCTCTTCGTCGTACGAGATGTGCCGGCTCTCTGCTTCTAATATATCTGCATGCACATATGTGTCCGTTTCAACCACGGGTTTTTCTGTCCGTTGCGGGCGCCTCTCCTGCCTATGCGGCCTGCTCGGGGCCTCGTTTCCGGTTAGCGAACTGAGCACGGCAGCCAGCATGTGTGTCGACTGTGTATCACTACTTAGATCGACACCGTAGAAGACCTGCTTTCCCTTTCGTTCCGTCGTCACAATACCGTAATTACGCAGGTTCGCGAGGTGTCGTGACACCTTCGGCTGGCTTTCGCCGGTCACGTCCACCAAGTGGCTGACGGACACGGGGCCGGCAGCCATCAGTGAAAGAAGCCGCAGCCGTGTCCGGTCGCCCAGGGCCAAAAACAACGCCTCTAGTTGTGCCATATCAGTTGCCATATCGATATCCTCCGGAGCTGGCATACATATTACGTTAGGCATATATGTGAGTCAATGCCGGGGCAATTGCCGGGTAACACGGCGTAGCACAGTCGTTCATCTGCGGTACATCGTACTCCTAAAATTGGGAGCGGAACTCCCGCTCCCCTGGTCAATTCAAATACCTAAGCGGCCTAGCCTTCCCGCGGGTCCTCACCCTTCGACTTGCTCATCTGCGGGGCGGTCGCAGCGGACGGCAGCGGGAGCCCGACAGCATCTGCGCTTACCAACGGTTCGTCATCGTGCTCGTTCCGGCCGTGGCTGTCGGCGATGATCATCTTGCCTTCCTGTTTCATGAAGGTAAGCACGTCTTTCTCCCTGTCAAAATCGACCATCACATAGTCGCCGGTAGCGACCTGTTCGGTGGCGACGAGGTTCGACAGCGGATAGACGAGAAACCGTTCGATCGCACGCTTCAGGTGGCGGGCACCGTACTTGAGGTCGATGCCCTCGCCGAGCAAGAATTCCTTCGCCGCATCGGTACACTCGAAAATGAATTTCGTCCCCGCCGACTCAGTGATGCGGTCCTGAACGGACTTTAATTCGATGTCCAGGATCTGCCGCAGGTGATGTTCTTTCAAGCTCCTGAACACGACCACCTTGTCGATGCGGTTCATGAACTCGGGCGAGAACTTTCGCTTAGCCGCCTCGAGAGCGGTGCGATAGATCTTCGTGTCGATCTCGGTGTCCTCTTTCTTGGCGTCGGTCTTTGTCGGAGCAAAGCCGATGCCGCCTGAGATCATCTCGGACATCTCGCGAGCACCGAGGTTTGAGGTCATGATGACGACAGTCTTAGAGAAATCAACGCGGCGGTTGTCGCCGAGCGTCAGGGTCGCCTTGTCGAGAATTCCCAGCAGCAGCTGCCAAAGCGAATCAGACGCCTTCTCGATCTCATCGAACAGCACGAACGTCAATTTGTTGTCGTCCGTGTGCGCCTTGTCGAGATTTTCCTGCGTCAGCATCGGCGAGGTTTCGCGATGGCCGAGGTAGCCCGGAGGGCTTCCGATCAGCTTGGCGATCTCGTGCGAGTGCTGGAATTCGGCACAGTCGATCTTGACCACAGCGTGAGGATCGTTGAACAGCACCTCGCTGGCGGCCTCGACGACGCGGGTCTTGCCCGAGCCGGTCGGCCCGAGGAACAGCATCGTCCCGATCGGCCTCGACGGGTTATTCATTCCGGCGAGGTAGATCTGAAAGAGCCCGCTCATGCGGCGCACGGCACGCTCCTGTCCGACGATGAGGGCGGACAGTTTGTCCTCAAACTCGGCTGCACGAGGGCTTTTTCGCTCGGGGTCGAGCAATACGCCCTTATTGTCAGCCTGCTCCTTTTTCTTTGCCGATTCCTGCTTCATTCTTGACCTCACAATGGCCCGTTGGGCCTCAGCTATAGAACGCTGCTTTTGCTTAAAACTTGCCGGACCTCCCAAACAGCGGGGCTGTCCGTCAGCAATGATGATTTCAAAAACTGTATCGTTGGCTGGACTTTGTTATGTGAAAGGGTTCTAAGCCCAAGGACGCCGCAAGTATGAAGGCCCGCGGCAACTCTCTATTTATCACACATTTAAGCCGCCGTGCAACAGGTTTTC
>CAZWSK010000075.1:5559-11798 GCA_964636445.1 uncultured Chloracidobacterium sp. | reverse complement strand
CAAGCCAACGGCTGGCATGCGCTGATCACACAAGGCAGCGTGGCGGCATTCTACGCTGCCCAAAACGACGCCTCAATGGCCCAGCCGTCAGACCTTGTTCCGGGCAATGCTGTAAGGCAGTATCTGGATGCCGTGCCCGCACATTAGCAATTCCAATAAGTCCCTATGTGTCCTATATATCGCATTTAGTATAGAATAGTCGCGTCCCAATGAGTGCCAACTCGATCCGTTCTCCGATACCTACGATCGCACGCAACGCCTTTCGCGAGGCGGTGCGCGACCGTATTCTTTATAACCTGATATTGTTTGTGCTGATCATCACGGCCTGCGCGGTGTTTATCGGCGAGTTGACCGTCGGGCAGGAGGCACGCGTGATCGTCAATCTCGGCCTGAGCGCGATGCTGGTGTTCGGCACGTTCATCTCGATCTTCGTAGGCGTGAGCCTCGTGTGGAAAGAGATCGAAAAACGTACCGTTTACTCGATATTCTCAAAGCCCGTCCGCCGCTCGCAGTTCATCATCGGCAAATATCTGGGCCTCTGCCTGACACTGCTTGTCAACACCGCCGTGATGGGCATCGGCGTGACGCTTGCTCTGCTGTGGGTGGATGGCGGACCGCTGATCGGTGCGATCTGGCCCGCGATACTGCTTATTTTTCTAGAGCTTACGGTCATTACTGCGGTCGCGATACTGTTCTCGTCGTTCTCGACGCCCGCGCTCTCAGCAATGCTGACCTTTGCCGTTTTCGTCATCGGCCATTTCAGCACGAGCCTGCGCGAACTCGCACAGTCAATGCCGTCACAGGCCGCTCGCTTGGTATTCGACGGCGTCTATTATCTGCTTCCGAACTTTTCGCATTTCAGCTTTATCACCGAGACAGCGAATGGAATGATCTCGCCGCCGGCGATGTTGGGAACGTCGTTGGCATATGCCGTTGTGTGGGATGTGGTGCTGCTGGCGATCGCGGTGGTCGTTTTTAACAGGCGGAATTTTAAGTGAGTGATGATCGCGGCTTTGTCGCATAAGTTTAACCTCCAGCTAAAGCTGAAGGCAACTGATCTGGCCAGAGGCCATTAAGATGAGAAAACGAGAGCTTATCGCAGGACTTACGATCGCCGTGGGCATTGCCTCATCTGCCCTCCTATCGAATCGTATCGAAAAAGTCCGCCCGGCACTCCCCGACGAGTACATCGACAGCGACCTGCAAGTGCAGGGCAAAGGTCTGCGAGGGTTTGTTTTGGGGATGGATGGCCTGGTGGCTGATTGGTATTTTATTCGATCGCTGCAATACATCGGTTACAAGCTTGTCAAAAAAGAGGGCGAGATCAACCTCGACGACCTGCGGGACCTGAATCCGCGGCTGCTGTATCCGCTCCTGGACAGCGCGACGGACCTCGACCCGCATTACATGATCGCGTACTCGTACGGCGCGATCGTGCTGCCGGCCATCGACCCGGAAAAGGCAATTGCGATAGCGAAAAAAGGCATTGCGAATAACCCGGAGCAATGGCGGCTGCATCAATACCTCGCTTATGTTTATTGGCGGCTGAAGCAGTACGACCACGCGGCCGCAGCGTTTGACGAGGGATCAAAGATCGAGGGAGCTCCACCCTTTATGCGTCTCATGGCCGCGGCCATGAAAACCGAAGGCGGCAGCCGGTCGACGGCGCGGACTATCTATTCGCAGATGGTGAAGGAGTCGGACGACGAGGCCGTAAGGTCGACAGCCGAGAAGAATCTAATGGAGCTCGACTCGCTGGACGAGCGCGATGCTATCGACGCGGCATTGGCAGAGTTCCGCGATCGCAGCGGCCGGTGTGCACAGTCGTTCGCAGAGATAACTCCCCTGCTGATGGCAACGAAATTGTCGAACGGACGTGAGTTTCGCGTCGACGCACAGCGACGGCTGGTCGACCCGACCGGTGCGCCGTATGTGCTAGATCAGGCAGCTTGTAAGGTGGGGCTGGATGTCGGCAGGACAAAATTGCCAATAAGATAAGCCAAACGAGCGGGGCCAAGGCCCTTCCGGACGGCGAGTTACTTTGGTTGAGTATCGTTCTTATGGAACATGTGATCGAGACAAACGGCCTGTCTAAGGACTACGAAACCGGCTTCTGGAAAAAGAAGAAGGTGCGGGCGTTGGACGGCCTGAACCTGCAGGTGCGCGGCGGTCAGATATTCGGGTTTCTCGGCGGTAATGGTGCCGGTAAAACGACGACGATCAAGCTGCTGATGAGCCTGATCTTTCCGACGGAGGGCTCTGCGAAGATCCTTGGCACTGATATTGCCGACGTCGATATGCACCGGCGGATCGGGTACTGTCCGGAGAACCCATACTTTTACGACTACCTCACAGCGAACGAGGTAATGGACTATTTCGGCCGCATATTCGGATACGGCGAGGCTGAACGCAAGAGCCGATCTGACGAGCTGCTGACCGCCGTCGGCCTCGCTGAAAAGGACCGCAAACGCCAGCTCCGAAAGTATTCAAAAGGAATGCTCCAGCGTGTCGGGCTCGCGCAGTCACTGATAAACGACCCAGAGATCGTCTTCCTCGATGAACCGATGTCCGGCCTCGACCCCGTCGGCCGCCGCGAGATCCGCGAGCTGATCGCCGGGCTGCGTGACAAAGGCACGACCGTTTTCATGTCCACTCACATCCTTTCCGACATCGAAGCCCTTTGCGACGAGGTCGCGATACTGCGCGGCGGCAGGCTTGCAGCCGCCGGGCGGCTCGACGAGCTGATATCGGAGAGCGCCGAGCCGCGAGCACTTGAGATAACCGTCCAGGGCGTCGATCCCGAGGCAGTGCGCGGGAAAGTCGAGTTCATCTCGGGTGCCGTTCTCGCCGCCAAACCGAGTGGCGCGGTGATCGAGGTCATCGACGAGTCCGACGTCGAGGCCGTGCTCGCCATCACTCGTGAGGCGGGCGGGCGGCTCGTCGCCATCCAGCCCGTCAAGCAAGCTCTCGAGGACTTACTTGTCAACAAGATGAAATAACGCCCTCGATGCACGTCACCTTGGCCGATCAACAGATACACCGCGTCGCGTTTGTATTCACGCTTCTCATCTTTGCCTTTGAGGCCTATGTCATCGGCGTTGATCACTCAAACTACTTCGTTTACCTGCTGGACTCGCAAACGCTCCTCTTCGGTGTTATCGCGGTAATTTCCATCCTGATCGCGGCGTATCTTTTCTTCAGATTCGTCACGTTTTTGATGAGCGCGGCGTGGCCGTATAAGGTGGTCGGCTTTTTGATCGTCGCCGCCTCCCTCGTCGTCGAATACGGTTATCAAAAGGCTCTGGGTCGTTTTTCCGACCGCATCGACGTCGAAACGGCTCTTGCGGCCACGCCCGATCAACAAACGGCGGCGGTGTTAATGTATTTCAACCGCTGGGCTATAGTGCCCTGCGTGGTCCTGCTTATTATCCTTTTCGTGGTTCGCTGCGAAAAGGCGCGCGACGCTCCCGGCTTTCTCCTCGGGTTTTTCCCGATCGTTATCGGCTTCGGGTTATTTCCATTCGTTGTCGATCAGAAATTCCCGACTTTTGCGACAAACGCATTCATTCGCACGGGCGTGGACTTCACAGTCAACGGGCCGATCACGACCGGCACATGGGCGTCAACTTGGACCGGCATTGAGGTCCGCCGTCGCGAGGTCGCTCGCCCGCCTCTTCCCGAAGGGCATCGGCCGGCCAATAATGTCGTCCTGGTCGTCGACGAGTCGATGATGGGGGACCATTTCAGCCTCAATGGCTATTCGCGCGAGACGACGCCGTTTCTGGATAAGCTTGCGGCCCGCGGCCTCATCCAAAACTGGGGCATTGCGGCTGCGGCGTCGACGGGAAGCCGATTTACATATACAGCCCTCGTGACGGGACTGACGCCGGACGATTTTCCAGACAAGACCGAGTTTAAGGTCAATACATTCCCGACGCTCTTTCAGTATGCAAAAGCGATGGGCTATACGACCCATTTTTTTGACGGGCAAATGAACGCCTATTGGGGCGGCGTGCCGGACGACAGAAATTATTTCGACACTTGGCAGGGCGTGCTCGATGTCAGCGATCATCGGGCGTTTGAGACATACGACCTCGATAATCTGATCGCGGCGAAGGTGAAAACGATCATTTCTTCCTCATCCGGAAATTTTGTCTTCGTTTTTAAACACGGAGCACATATCCCTTATAACATCGACTTTCCCGCGGACCGGACCGTTTGGGCTCCTAGCTATGAGACGGCCGACAAATACGACATACCTCCCGGATCGATGCTGCCCGCGGTCGTCAATGCATATGACAACGCCATAAGGTATAACGTTGATTCGTTCTTCATGAATATCGCGGACGACCACGCAAACCTGCCGAACAATTCGGTGATCATCTATACGGGAGACCACGGCCAGACGCTGTTTGCCAACGGACGCTCATCGCACGGCGGCAATTCCAGACAAGAGGCGACAGTGCCGCTATTTGTTCTTGGAAAACTCCCCGGGCCGGTCGATACAAGCTATAAGGCGTCGCACGCGAATGTATTCCCTACCGTGCTCGACCTGTTCGGCTATCCGCCCGATCTGCGTGACAAACGCGGCTTTCCGTCGCTCTTAACGGCGACCAAAGCGGATTCGCGGCCGCGGTATTTTAATCCTGATCTGGGTGTGAAAGTTCTGTTCGATCAATAGCTCACTGGGCTCTGATAGCGGTGACCTTCCAGCGAATATTCGCCCGGTCGTCTTCTTGTGAAAACCCGTCGAGCGTGAGTGTGATGGGAATTGTTTCGCCGGGGCCGAGCGTTGCCTTTTGGACCGGCACGACCAGGATGCGGCGTTCTTTAAGGACATCGCCGAATTGAGTTACGACAGCGACGTGTACCTCGAGGATGTTGATGGTTCGCGTGCCTTTGTTGCGGACCTTGCCGTGGATGAACATCGAGATCGTGCCGAGGCCGGTGGGCGACTCGACAGTCCTGTCGTCAGTGGAGAGGATGATGTCCTTGTGAAGTTCGACGTACTCGGGTGACCCCTCGCGGTGAGCGTCGGCAAGGATCGCGGCCGTCTGGTCTTGGATGGACGGCGTGCGCATCAGCAGGGCGATCGCGACACCAACGAGTGCGAGGCCGACAAGGGCGCCGATGATAAATATCGGGTTGATACGGCGTTTTTTCTCCGTGGTGAACAGGTCGGCCATAGATGGATTTTAGCTGACAAAATGTCTAACAGTTAATTATTAATTAGATAATTAGTAATTACTAATTATGTCGATGGCTGGTGCAAGGGTCTGTTGCGATATCATTTTGTGAATATCAATGCCCGCGCGTTCCGCTAAAGAAAATCCGCATCCTGCATACGTCGAGGTCGCCCTGCCAGTGCCGCTGAGGCGCGTTTTTACTTACCGAATTCCGCCGCAATGGCTGGGCAAGATCGTCGTCGGCGCACGGCTGAAGCTGCCGTTTGGGAAACGAAATCTGACGGGCTACGCCGTCGGTCTGATGGACGAAGCTCCGGCAGATCTCGACGAGGCGAAGCTTAAGGACGTCTATGAGGTCGTCGACGAAGAGCCGTTGATCACGCCGGAAATACTGAAGCTCACCGAGTGGACGGCCGATTATTACGCGTCATTTTGGGGCGAGATGTTGAAGGCGGCATTGCCCGCAGGACTGCATGCCGAACGTGTGCGGCCAAAGAGGCGGAAGGCCGTTCGGCTGATCAGCGACGTTCCTCTGGACAGCGATAAACCGCTCTCCGACCAGCAGCATTGGGTGCTTGAGATGCTTGCCTCGAACGGCGGCACGATGCTGTGGACCGAGGTGATGGAGCAGGCCGATGTGGGCGCGTCGCCGCTGAACACGCTCGTCAAACGCGGCTGTATCGAGGTGTACGTCGAGAACGTGAGACGCGATCCGTTGAACAAGGCTGAGTTCCCTGCTGTCGAGAAATTCGAATTGACGGGCGACCAGCAGGCGGTGTTGGACCCGATCGTTGAGGTCCTGGGCAAGAGCGACTACCGCGCGTTTTTATTGCACGGTGTGACGGGCAGTGGGAAGACAGAGGTTTACATCCGCGCGATGCGCGCGGCGTTGGACGAAGGCTTGTCGGCACTGATGCTCGTGCCTGAGATCGCGCTGACGCCGATATTCTCGCGGCGGCTGAGGTCGGTGTTTGGGTCAAAGGTCGCGATACTGCATTCCAACCTCGGCGCCGGCGAGCGGTATGACGAGTGGCGGCGAATTCGCCTCGGGCA
>CAZWSK010000075.1:0-5459 GCA_964636445.1 uncultured Chloracidobacterium sp. | reverse complement strand
GATCGTCGATATGCGCGAGGTTTTTAAGATCGCCGGCAAGGACGTTGCTCTGTCCCCCGAGTTGCTGGAGGCGATCGCCGCCACCCACGCACGCGGCGAGCAAGTGATCGTTCTGCTCAATCGGCGCGGGTTTTCGCAGTTCGTGCTCTGCCGGTCGTGCGGAGAGGCGATCACTTGCCGCAACTGCGATATCACGCTCACGTTCCACCGCCGCGACGGCAAGCTGCTTTGTCATTACTGCAATTACAAGATCACCGCGCCGCGGACCTGTCCGAAGTGCGAAAGCGAGTATCTATATTTCATCGGCGAGGGCACTGAGAATCTCGCGGACCAGCTGGTTAAACGCTTCCCTGCGATGCGCATCGCTCGCGTCGACCGCGACACGATGGCGCATAAGGGAGAGCTTGACCAAGTGCTGCTCGATTTTGCCGCCGGCGGCCTCGACATGCTTGTCGGTACGCAGATGATCGCGAAGGGGCACGACTTTCCAAACGTCACGCTCGTCGGCGTGATCGGCGTTGACATCGGCCTCGGGATGCCCGACCTAAGGTCGGCCGAGCGGACATTCCAACTCATCACCCAGGTCGCCGGCCGCTCGGGCCGTGGCGAAAAACCCGGCACGGTGCTGATCCAGACCTATTATCCCGAGCACTACGCCTTGCGGCACGCGATGCGGCAGGATTACGAAGGTTTCTATACGGAGGAGATAAGGTTTCGTGAGCGGCTGGCGTATCCGCCATTCGTCGTGCTCGCGTCGATCATGGTCAAGCACCGCGATCATGGCCACGCGATGAAGCAGGCGAACCTGCTGAGGCAATGCCTGGACGCTGCCAACGTCGCACGCCACGTTCGCGTCCTCGGCCCGGCACCCGCGTCGATCAGTCGGCTTAAGAACGAATACCGTATCCAGATCATCATCAAAGGAGCGTCACGCCGCGCGCTGCGGGACACGCTCGACGCCGCTCTCGCAGACGCCGAAAACCGCGGCTGCGACATGCGGAGCGTCTTCGTGGAGATCGATCCGATCAGCCTGATGTAAAGAGGTAACCACGAAAAACACGAAAGGACACAAAAATAGACATTGCCATTCGTGTCCTTTCGTGTAATTTCGTGGTTCCGTCTTAGTTAACAGCCTTTGAACTCAACTCGGCTTGTTTGAAGTTTGTCTGAGCGTATATCTCTGACAGCGACAGTTTGACATTGGCAGAATCGAGCGACACGACACTGTCCCGCTCGTCGTAGATGCGATAGATCCACTGCTTGGCGTTCTGCCGGGCGTACTGCTCGACGCGCATCTCGTCGGCTCGGATGAGGAGGCATTCCTTGATGCTTGGAATGGCGAGATAGCTCTCGAGTTTCTGGGTTTTGTCGGCGATATTCGTCGAACCCGAATAGATGTCGATGACGGCTGTCGGATTTTGCAGAACGTCGGCGTTAGAATCAGCGAAAACAGGCTCGCCGCTGACCAGGACCACGTCAGGATAGCAAACCAGCTTATTGCCGAGCTGGACGAGCATGCCGTTAACGTAGATTTCCGTCTTGGCCCCGTTCAATCGGCTGCCGACGGCTATCGCGGTGTTGGTCGCGATCAAGTTGTGCCATCGGTTGGCGGCAGGCTTCGGCATCAGATGGCCGTTTATAAATTCGCTCCGATGCGATGAACGCCGTTCACTGGCGATGTAATCATCGACGCTTGTCTTCTTTCCAGATCGTTCTACTGGGGGCTGGTTCATGTCTTTGTAACTCCTTGTATTGCTGACACTTAGGACGCTCGGGGAAGAGACGCGAAAGCTTGGGGCTTTGAGCGGAGCAGTTTTGTTTGCTAAAACTAGTGTTGCACATCCGTCCGTTTTTTTTCAACACTATTCTGATGAAGCTCTCTGAAATAGCCGCGATCACAGATTCGACTATCGCTCGAGGCGATGCCGATACGGAGATCGCGTCCGCTGCAGGGCTCGATATTGCCGGTCCCGGGGACGTCACATTTCTCGCGAATCCCAAATACACGCCGCAGGTCGCGGCGACAAAAGCGGCGGCGATATTCCTAACCGAGGGCGTCGAGATCGCGCGTGAAGACATCGCCGTCCTAAGGGCGAAGGATGCGTATGTCGCCTATACTCTTGCACTCAGAGCTTTCTTTCCCGACCCGGAGGCAAAGGCTTTCGTTCATTCGACAGCCGTCATTGATCCATCTGCAAACGTCGCGGAAAATGCCGAGATCCACGCGAACGTGGTCATCGGGGCGAATTGCTCAGTCGCTGGCGGCGTTCGGATCATGCCGAACGCGACCATTTATGCCGGCGTGCGTATCGGCGAGGGCACGACGATACACTCGGGAGTGTCTATCCGCGAGAATTGTGAGATCGGCCGTAACTGCATTATTCACAACAATACGACGATCGGCTGCGACGGTTTTGGTTACGCCAAGACCGAGGACAAACGCTGGCTCAAGATACCGCAGACTGGCCGCGTCGTTCTCGAAGACGACGTCGAGATAGGGGCTAATACCGCCATCGACTGCGCATCGGTCGGCGAGACGCGAATTAAACGCGGCACAAAGATAGACAATCTTGTGCAGATCGGCCATTCGTGCACGGTCGAGGAAGACAGTCTCATCTGTTCTCAAACCGGGCTCGCCGGCTCGTCGCACATTGGCAAGCGAGTTCTGCTGACCGGCCAAGTTGGGATTGCCGGGCATCTAAAGGTCGGCGACGACGTGATAATCACGGCAAAATCAGCGACCTCGCACGATGTAGCGCCGGGCAAGGTTATCTCGGGCATACCGGCATTCGACAACCGCGACTGGCTGCGATCGACAGCGGCGTTTAGGAAACTAGGCGAGATGGCGTCAAGATTGAGGAAGCTGGAGAAGAAGGTTTTCGGGGGCCGCGAGGAAGTATGACATCAAATTCAGGCTACAACATCGAACCGTTGGACGAGGAGGCCATCGAGCGGCTCGCGCAGGACCTAAACGAAGAGGAATACCGCATCCTGCTGAACCATGGTACCGAGCCGGCGTTTTGCGGGACGCTGCTCGACAACAAGATGGACGGTGTTTATGCTTGCCGGCTGTGCGGATTGCCGTTGTTCAGTTCCGAGAAGAAATTCAACTCAGGCACCGGCTGGCCGTCGTTTTATGCCCCGTTTGATAAGGACCACCTTGTTAACATCGAAGACAACAGCTATGGTATGCGCCGCGTCGAGATCCGCTGTGCCCGCTGCGGCGGGCATCAGGGCCACGTATTTCCGGACGGGCCCGAGCCGACGGGGCTGCGGTATTGTCTGAATTCGGCCTCTCTGGAATTTTTCGAGGACGGCGAAGATATCCCGCAAAAGCAATAAAGAAGCGGGCCCATAAGGCCCGCTCATCGATCCATTGGAAGACGTTTACTTACCGGTGGGGCACCCGGCAAATTCCCACGCGATAAAATCGCGTTCGCTCGCGCCGTATGTGCCGCCGCCTGCATACGGCTGCCACACATTTGCCCAGACGATAGTGCAGTACTTATTGTGCGGATATTTTAGCCAGAGTTTACCTAGCTTTTTGCGCCCACGCGGGATCCCGTAGTCGTTGTAGACGATCTTCCACGTATTATCCTTTATCCCTACGCTGTGAACGGTCGCCTGCGCAATGTCCGTAACCGCGGCTCGCAGTGCCGCCTTTTCCGCGGGCGTGCCGAGTGTGTAGCCCGTAGGTTTGTACCCGCCGATCGTCTTGGCGGCCGCTGCCTCGAGATCATTTAGCCTGTCATTGATGCACTTACCCAGCACCGGATCCTTCCATTTGTCGACGTACTCCTTTCTCTTTGAGGGCGAAAGGGCGGCCTTCAGATATTCATTGTGGCCGTCGTTGAAATCCTGCACGTAATAATCCCGCGACCCCGGCCTGTAGCTGGCGGCGTCCTCGATGGTCTTTGTGATGTTCTCGTTATGGACCTGGAAGACGACATCGTCTTCGCAGCCTTTCTTCACCGGCGCCGCCGGGGGGCGGTCTTCGCCGCTATCGGCCGTAGTGCCCGAGTCGGAAGCCGAAACCTCATCAGTGGTAGTATTCACGGGCTCAGGCGTGGGCGTCGGCTTTGGTTGCTTCCTGATCTTAGGAAAACTCGGGATGTTGATCGTGATCTGTGCGCTCGCGTCGCTCGCAAAAACGGACACCAACATCGCCGCCGTTAGGAGCGTAGCAGCCCCAAAAAGTCGAAAACTCATTGTTCCCTCCTTGGTGTGAAAGTATTTTCACAAAGCTATATTCGACGGCCGGAAATGTCAACCTTTTCAGGCTCTCTCAGATTCCTTTTCGAGAAGGGCCTTTTTGCGCTCAACGCCCCAGCGGTAGCCGCTCAGTTTGCCGTCACTCGCAACGACGCGATGACACGGGATCAATACCGCGACCCGGTTCTTAGCACAGGCCTGTGCAACCGCACGGATCTTTTTCTTGTCGCCAAGAGCCTCGGCGACCTGAGCATAGCTGCGCGTCTCACCATAAGGTATTTTTCGCAGGAATTCCCACACCTGCATCTGAAACGCCGTCGCCCGTAGGTCGAGAGGCAGTACGAGACGCTTGCTGTCACCCTCGAGATATTTCGTTAAGGCGTCCACGAGGGACTTTAATCCCTCAGCGTCCTCGCCGATCTCTGCGTTTGCGAATTCCGCCCGCAGCCCGGTCACCAGTGCCTCTTTCGAGTCGCCAAAGATCACGCTGCAAACGCCGCGTTTTGTTTTTGCGACCAGCAGCTTGCCGAGTTCACAGTCGGCGACCGCGTAGCTGATCTTCATTCCCTCCCCGCCTTTCCGGTACACCGCAGGCGTCATGCCGAGGCCTTTGGCGGCCTTTTCGTACAAACGGCTGCTCGATCCAAAGCCGGCTTCGTACATAGCCGTTGTAACATCGCTCCCGCCGCGCAGTTCATCCTTGAACTTTTCCATTCTCTTAGCCTCCGAATACTTTTTCGGCGTGACGCCGATGATGTCCTTGAAACTTCGCTGCAGGTGATAACTGCTGAGCCCGACGGCCGACGCGAGTTCATCAAGCGTAAAAGCGTCACCGTTGATCAGCTCGCACGCACGCAGTACACGATCGACCTGCGGGTCGATCGAATTGACATCGTTGGGACGACATCGTTTGCACGCCCTAAACCCTCCTTGCTCAGCAGCCTGTGGCGATGCGTAAAAATCGACATTTTCCCGCTTCGGCAGCCGCGCACGGCATGACGGGCGGCAGTAGATGCCGGTCGTTTTAACGCCGAGCACGAACGCACCGTCAAACCTCGCGTCGTTCGCTTTGACAGCCTTCCAGTAGAGTTCCGTTTCCATGTCTGCGAGTCTATACACTCGCCGGACTGAAATCTATCCGTTTCTTGCTCTATAATTTTTTTATGGAAAGGATCGTTCTATTCGACGGCGTCTGCAATTTTTGCAACGGCTCGGTCAATTTTATTATCAAGAACGATCCGGACGGC
>CAZWSK010000074.1:0-11851 GCA_964636445.1 uncultured Chloracidobacterium sp. | reverse complement strand
GCGAAGCCTCGCACATCGGCGACGTGCTGGCGGACGTGCGCTCGCGGCTCGAAGAGGCCGGCGAGCAGTTCGAGTTCGTCCTGATCGACGACGGCTCGCCCGATGCGACCTGGGAGGCCCTCGAGGCCGAATCGGCGAAGCACCCGATGCTGCGAGCCGCGCGATTGAGCCGTAACTTTGGCAAAGAACTGGCCCTCACTGCCGGCCTCGACATGGCTCGCGGCGACGCCGTCATCGTAATGGACGCCGACGGCCAGCATCCGCCTTCTCTGCTGCCGGCAATGCTGGCCGCCTGGCGTGAAAAAGGTGTCGATATCGTCGAAGCAGTTAAAAGCGATCGCGGCAAGGAAACGCTGCTGAGCAAAGCCGGTGCCGGCCTTTTCTATTCGCTCTGGAGCCGCTTTTCAGGCTTCGACATTCGCGGCGCGTCTGATTTCAAGCTCCTAAGCCGACGCGCCGCCGATGCGTATCTGCAATTGGACGAACGAAACGTGTTTTTCCGCGGAATGACGGCGTGGATAGGCTTCGATCGAGCACAAGTCCCCTTCGAGGTAGCCTCGCGGGCCGGCGGACAGTCGAACTGGTCGGTATTCAAAAAGCTCAGCCTGGCGGTAAACGGCATCTCAGGCTTTTCGTCGCTGCCGCTGCAGCTGGTGACCTTTGTCGGCCTCGCGTTCCTCCTATTCTCGATCGTGTTCGGTGTCTACACCCTCGTGCTGCAGATAACGGGACACTCGGCAAGCGGCTTTGCGACGGTGATCCTATTGCTGCTTATCATCGGCAGCGTCCTGATGATCAGCCTCGGGATCATCGGGATATATCTGGCCCGCATCTACGAGGAGATCAAGTTTAGGCCGCGGTATTTGATATCGAACAAGATCGACACGAAAGAATGAGCATACTGGACAAATTTCCCAAAGAACGGCCGCCGCTGCCGCCGGAATTCCAAGAGATCTACGCAGCGCAATATAAGGAGAATCGCGACGGCGGTTCGACCGCGGCGGGCCTCGCCCAAAAGCTCGAGAGCTGGATGCACAAAAAGGTCGCTGCCGACGCAGGCCCTGATTTCACCGGCTCAACACTCGAGATCGGCGCCGGCACGCTCAATCAGATCAAATACGAGAACCACGGCGGCATTTACGATATCGTCGAACCGTTCCGCGAACTCTACGAAGACTCGCCTGACCTAGCCCGTGTCGACAACGTCTATTCAGACGTATCCGAGATACGTGAGGGCACGAAGTACGACCGCATCATCTCAGTCGCGGTATTCGAACACATCTGCGACCTGCCCGCGGTCATCGCCCGCTGCGGCCTGATGCTCAACGAAGGGGGACGCCTACGCTGCGGCATCCCCAGCGAAGGCACCATCCTATGGAAACTCGGCTACACGATGACCACCGGCCTCGAATTCAAACGCAAACACGGCCTCGATTACGAGATCCTGATGCGGCACGAACACGTCAACACGGCGAAGGAAATCGAAGAGGTGCTGAGACACTTTTTTACCGATGTCCGAGGAAGCTCCTTTGGGATTGCCAACGCTCTATCGCTTTATCAGTTTTACGCCTGCAGCAGGCCGCGGCGAGAAAACTGCACCGCGTATTTAGAGCGGCCTTAGCGGCGAAGTTACCGGCTCGGCAGAGCCGCCTGCGTGACTGTCGAATTCCCCGTGTTTAAGATGAGCAGGTGCCTTTGTTTATTCGCCGCGGCGATAGCCAGAGACGACGGACTGTCCAGAACCTGAGCCTCTAACGTACTATCCAGGGGCTTACCCGAGAGGTCAAATTCCAGGATCTGCTTTGATGTGCCGCTCGATACGTACAGCGTCTCGCCGTCGTATACGAGGTCAGGATAGTTCCAAACATAACGCTCCCACTCGGGAACATCCCATTGCCGAAGGAACTTGCCATCCAGGTCGAACGCCTGAATGCGTCCATTCCCATTATCCGCGACGAGCACTGTCCCGTCGGCGACGGTGATCCCGGTAGGCTCGCGAAACTGCCCAGGCTGGTCACCTTGGGATCCCCATTCGGTGAACTTCTCGGTAGCTGCATCAAAACGGACGATCCGTGCCCGGCCCTGATCGACCAGATACATGGTCTGTCCGGGACCGGCGGCGATGTCCCTCGGCCCATACAAACCGGGAGCCGGGCCTGTCCATTCCATTAGGAAAGACCCGCTAGAGTCGAATTTCTTCAACTTCCCGTCTGCCGCGTCGGTCACAAAGATCGCTCCGGCGGTGATGACGATGCCGTTGGGTTCTTTCAGTTTTGTTTCGCCAAACGCGGAGATAAGTTTTCCTGTCGGATCGAATACCTGCACGCGGCCGTTTCCAGTATCGGCAACGTAGTAATTTCCTTTTGGATCAGTGGCAATGCCGCGAGGCTTGGATGATGTTCCCGGAGCGGCAGGGGCCTTCGCCGGCTCGGGCTGGACCTGGGTGTTCTGCGGCCGCTTGGAACCATATTTGACCGGATAGAGATCGCCCGAATAGCCGTGTATGAACGTCGTGCCCGGCGGGTTGCAGTCGATCTGCTCCATACAGATATAGAGCTTGATAAGCGTTCCGTCAGGATGCCATCGGCTATGCGGCAGCGACATTCCCGTGGGCTGCTCGTTGTTCAGCACCTTCTCCATAAACGGCCGCGCCGCCGTATCAAATCTCGCGTACGCCGACCGGACACCGGCAACATGCCACAGCGACGCGATAGCGGCGATAGCGGCGAGAATGCTTGTTGCCGTCCGAAACGCCGCGCTGCCCAGCAGGTCAGGCAGATGGCGAACGATAACGATCATCGCGCTCACCACGCATATGGCGTAGGTGGTCGACACAAACCGGTAATCATACGCCAGCCAATGCCCCGCAGGTACCGGGATGAATTTCTCGTTGATGACCGAGGCTGTTATCGCAGCGAAAACGGCCGAAAGGATCAGCGGCCTGGAGCTGTCGTCCTTTCGAAACCAAAAGGCGACGAATACCGCGACCAGGACAAATAAAAGCGCGAAGAGCGCAAAAACAGAGCCGTCGGTCACGTCGTCCGCCTTGAAGTACATCCCGTCGAACATCGGCCAGAATCTGTTCTTCATCCATTCCGAGAAAGGCGTGAACGGCGACGTCTGCCACATGATATCGGTCTTCGGAGCCAGCGGCGATCCTGTCGTGGCGGCAACATGATAAAGCGCGATCGGCGCGAATATTAGCCCGAGGAGGATGAGCCGCAGCCACTCCTTAGGCAGCCGCCACAGCGCTATCGACGCCAGCCCGCGGCCGAAGCACCATATCACCCAAAAGGCAGGAACGAACGGATGCGAGAGATATGCCAGTGCCAGGAAAATGAACGTAAGAATCGCGGGACGCGGCCCCGGTTCGCTCAGGAACCGGTCGCCATAATAGATGCCCGGTATCAGGAATGTGATGGCGAGCGTGTAGTTCACAAAACCAATGAACCAGCATGCGACATACATGCAGACCGCCGCCGGCAGAATGAAGCAGGCCGCGATCGCCACGCTGCGCAGATCGCGATCCCTGAGTTCGGCCGTCCCTATTGCTCCAACGATCCCGGCGAATAGTGCTATGAGCACGCAGGATATCAGCTTAGGCAGGTAGACAAGCGAGATGCCCAGAAACTTTAACAGGCCTATGAACAAGAGCGAAAAGTACGGGAAGAATTTGTAGCCGAGAAACCACGATATCTGCAGGTCGAGCGATGACGTACCGGCGAGCGTTTCCCACAGCAGCTTGCTCACGAGCAGATGTTCCGGAAGATCGACGAGCGGCGGCCACAAATTCCCGAGAAATGGGACCCAAACGATGATGATCGACCCGATGATAACGCCCAGCGGGATGCGATTGTCGCTGACCCAATCCGTTATTTTAGTCAGAGTTCCCCGCCGCGGCGACTCAGTTGCTGCTGCCTCTTTCTCCATTGATATTAATCAACGATCTCCCGGATCACGTAGTTCGGACGCTGTTTGACCTCATCGTAAATGCGGCCGATGTATTCGCCGATCGAGCCGAGCAGGATCAATTGGATGCCCCCGATGACGAGCAACACCACGATCAGCGAGGCCCAGCCGCGTGCGAGACTAGAAACGGTCGGGTCGAAAAATCGAACCGCAACCGTATAAACCAGCAGCAGAGCAGCCGCCACGCATGAGAGAAAGCCCGCGTAGACGGCCATTCTGAGCGGTACCGTCGAGAAGCCGACAATACCGTCGACGGCGAGCTTAACCGACTGGCGCACATTGTACTTGGCTTCGCCTCCAAAGCGTGGCGGCCGCTCGTATGTGACCGCGACCTGCTTGAAGCCGAGCCAGCTTCGCAGCCCCCGTAAGAATCTATTCCGCTCAGGCATGGCCTTGAGATAGCTGACGACCTTACGGTCGAGCAGGCAGAAATCGCCGGTATCCAGCGGGATGTCGACGCTCGAGATGTACTGGAGCATTCTATAGAAGGAGAATGCGAACACTTTCTTCCAAATAGGTTCTCTCCCTCGCTTTTCTCTGACGGCGTAAACGATCTCACCACCTTCACGCCATTTTTTGAGCATGTCGGTAATGACATGCGGCGGATCCTGCAGGTCTGCGTCCATCAAGATCGTGGCGTCGCCCGAGCTGAAGTCTATGCCCGCTGTGATCGCAGCCTGATGCCCAAAATTTCGAGAGAAGCTGATCATCTTGACGCGAGGGTCTTTCTCCTTAAGTTCGCGAATGATCTTCTCAGAGTCGTCCCAGCTGCCGTTGTTCACGAACAGGAACTCGGCGTTTACGACCCCATTTTCTTCAAGCACAGCGGCCACTTGCCTGTATAGCTCCCTGACGTTGTCTTCCTCATTGAAGGTTGGGAAAACGAGCGAAACCTCTATGTGCCCCTTGCCAGCCTCGGGCGACAGCGCTCCTGCGGTCCCGCGTCCCGCCAGCCTTAACAGTTCGGCCGCAAGCTCAGCCGTCAGATCGGGGTTCTCCCTGCAGATGGCTTCAAGTTTCGTATCCATCAGGGTATTATTTGGCCGCCGCCCCTCTCGCGGCGAAGCTCGACACGCTCGCCCCGCTGTTATTCAGGACAAGTACGGTGGACGTATTCCCTGTGCGTACGACCGCTAACGCCGTCGGGTTGCTCAACCGGCTGTTCTGGCCCGGATCGAGGGCAAGGTCGGCCGAGGAACCATCGGTGTTGAACGCAAGCAGCTCATTTTTCCAGCTATTCGTCACGTAAAGGCGCTTTGAGATCGGGTCATAGACCACGTCTGGATAGTTCCAGACGTATCGCTCGAACTGCGGGACCTCCCATTCCCTGATAAACCCGCCTTCGAGATCAAATACCTGGATTCGGTTGTTTCCGTTATCGGCCACGAAGATCTGCCCGTCGCCCGCACCGATGCCGGTCGATTCGAGAAATTGGCCCGGGCCGCTTCCACGCGTGCCGAATGTCGTAAATCGTTCAGCCGCGGGGTCAAACCTGACGATGCGCGTGCGGCCCTGATCGACGATATACAATTCCTTGTTCGAACCGACAGCAAGGTCGCGCGGCCCGTAGAATCCTGAATCAGGCCCTGTCCACTCCTTCTGAAAAGCGCCGTCAGCACCGAACTTAAGCAATTTCTGATTGACCGGATCGGTAACAAATACAAAACCGTCGAGGGTCACCGCGATGCCGTTCGGCTCCTTCATTTCGCCTTGGCCGTTGCCCGGCTTGCCAAAGGCAAGCAGGAACTTTCCGGTCGAGTCGAATTTCTGGATCCTGTCATTACCCGTGTCCGCGACATAGATATTTCCTATCGGGTCGACCGCGATCCCGCGCGGTTTCATAAATTGCCCGCCGCCCGTTCCCTCACCTCCGTTAAAGGCGGTCGATGTGGCGGCTCCCGGTGTCGGTGTTGGAACCGCAGGCGGCATCTGGACATTCGGGTCGGGCTGGCCGAGCGTGTCAGTGACCTTATAGATCTTCAAGCCGTCATACTTGTTCTCGGTATCTTCAAAAACGACCGGGAAATAAGCCTTGTACAGGAGTTCATTCGGATTTTTGACGATATCGTTCTTTCGCACGCCGTTGTCATAGGCGACGTAGCTGATATTGTTCTCCTTCAAGAGCCGCAGGACCTCGTTCGGGTCGCGCGACTCGAACATCTTCTTATACTTCGCCTCTTGTTCGCCGGTCGGGTAGCCGGCGCCCCATGCGTAATACGGGTGTCCGTAAAACAACCGCCGGCCGGCGAGCAGTATCTTGTGATTCACATGCCTGTTCGAGAGGAATATCGCGTTCGGGTCGGTGTTTGCCATTACCCATTCGACGAGCGGGTCACCGCGGTATTCCATCGCCATCCAGGTGCTGTTCTTGATCGGGAACAGGTCCAACACGCCTCCGATGACGATCGTGGCCGCGAGGACGATTGCGAGCAATTTGCCGGGGATCGTTGTTTTAATGCCTTTGAAGCTCCAGAGCCACCACAGCCCGGCCGCGGCGAAAAGGTTAGCGACCACGAGCCAAATGTTCAGGAACTTATGGTTGGTCAACGCCTCGGGGCTGAATTGCAGGCAGAATGTGACGGCGATGAGCGTCGAGACAGCGATCAGCACACGGTTTCGCAGCCAGGTTCCGGTCACCACACCGATCAGCACGAGCAGCCACTTAACACCAAAGGTCCAGCCGAGGTAATAGAGCACGTCGTAAACAGAGGGGCTTCCCAGCGTGTAGCCCCACTGCACGAGCGCTGGCCCCGGCGGCAGATTGCCGGTCTTGAGGTAGATTATCTGCGGCAGGGCGAAAACGGCGGTCGTGATGCCGAGAATGATCAGTTGCCGCCGATACGGGAATACGACAAAGAACACCGCGAGAATGGCGAACGCAGCCATGAAAACGGCTCCATTCCACATTGGCAGCAGGCCGAGAAGCATCCCGGCGAAGATAAATGGCGTTACGCGGCCGAGGCCGGTGTAGAGTTTGCGGAAGAGCTCGCCCGGGGCAGCGTCGTTTCGCTTTTGCACGGAGGGCGGCTCTGCGTCGAATTCTGATGTCTCGGGATCCGCGGCGACCGCCGCTTCAACGTCAGTTAACGGCTCGTCGTCATCGACGGTGGTATCGAACGGAGATACGGGCTCAACGGCCGCGGTCGGAAGTTCCGCTTCGGACGCAGCAGAGTCGGCTGCAGGTATGTCGGAACTCGCAGTTTCCGAGTCCTCAGCCGGCTCAACGTCTGACCCGTCCTCATCTGCAAAGCTGTCAGTCTGCAGCTCAGGCTCAGGCCCATAGGCCGGCACAGCCGCGGCACGAAGGGCGCGTTTGTGGCGTTCGGCTTCCCGATATCGATCGATCAGGAAGAACATCACCAAAAGAAGGATCCCTATAGAACTCGCGAGATGACGCTGATTCGCATATACCACCTGCGACCACACGCCCCAGAGCTCGCCGCGGTAGTTGAAGCCCGACGGCAGAAAGTCTCGCATCTTCCACATTTGGTCGATGACGTTATCCAACGGCCAATTTTTTTGGACGAACAGGATGAACGAAAGTGTCCCGTGAAAAAAGAACAGACATGCCGCGATCCGGCCGATGAGCCGCGAGTTGAACATCACGACGCCCAGCGCCATCACGACGAACAGCATCGACATCAGCGACAGGATGCTGAGCAGGTTATTCGCCATCGGCGGGCTAAAGCCGAGGTATTCGAGATTGCCGGCCAGGAAATAGAAGAGGAAGTGATAGCGTATGCGGTCGCCTGAGAAATGCGGATATTCGGTCGGGAAATTATGCCCGTTAGCGAACGACTGCATGATCGACACCGTCGAGCCGAAATCGCTCCACTGGTGCGTTGCGATCGCGACCTTGCCGTCCTGCATCGAGAACGTGGCAAATGTTAGCCAGCACGCGTAGATCAGGAACATTCCGGCCGCGACCCAATCCCAGCGGTTAAATCCGACCTGATCGCTATCGATACGCGTTTGGAATTCCTGGCTCGCGGGATTTGCCCAGAGCCAATAGATCAGCGCCGTGCACATCACGAAGAACAGCAGATTGCCCCACAACAGGGGCGTGCCGGTCCAGGCGAACAGGTATCCGCAGAGATAAGTCCACCAACTGCCGATGAGAGCGCCGGTCAGGAACGCCGCGCCGAAGCGGTGCGGCCCTGACGCGAATTTGAAAAACCGCCTGCAAAGGGCATCGCCCAGCAGGAGCAAGAGAATTAGATATAGAAGAGCGAGCACTATTTCAACTTTGGCGGCCGTATGGGCTACCGCCAACGAACCTTGCGAAGGTTGCAACTATTATCAGAGATAAAGATACCAAATTTGCTGCGTATGCCAATACAACTGATGCTAAAATAACGACCCGATGCCGATAGTCAAAAAACGACAGATCGAGAATCTCGAGCAGATGAGCGGCGAGGAACTGCGCGCATTCCTCGACAGCCTGCCAGCCGGGCAGGAAACGATCAGCTCGATGCTCGATTTTATTGAGGACGAGCTGTACGATGCTGAGTGCGACCACCACCTGCGGCACGCCATGAAGTTCATGATGGACCACCGGCTCGACTTTCCGCGGCTGACCTCGTGGCTCAACGAGAACGGCGGCTATTGCGATTGTAAGGTCATGGAACAGATCGCGCCCGCGTGGCGCGGCAAATTTGGAGACGACTGAGGAAACCTAAGATGAAGATCGCTTCCTTTATTTTGGCCCTGTTTATCTTCCCCACGATATTGCAGGCACAGACCCGGACGACGCCGATCAAGCTCTATTTTCACAACGAGATAAAGAATCCGAACGCACAAGATTGCAATAAGGTCTTCCCTGTGACCCGCCGGATTCCCAAAACAAAGGCGATCGCGAGAGCCGCCCTTGATGAGCTTCTAAAGGGCCCGACGAAGGAAGAATCCGCTAAGGAATATTGGGGATTCGGCCCGCCCGACACTGACGGCATCCTGAAGAGCATTCGCATCAAGAACGGGGCAGCGTATGTGAACTTCACCAGCCGAACTCTCGAACAGATGGGCAACGCTACGACCAGCTGCGGCAGCGCGTTCTTTACCATGGTGGAAAAGACGCTGACGCAATTCCCGTCGATCCGAAAGGTCTATTACGCGATCGAGGGTGACACCAACGAGTTCTACGAATGGGTCCAGGTCGGCGAATGCCCGCACGGCCGGCATTGCGCGAAGAAGAACTTTCAGTAGCTGATTGTCAAAGATCAGTTAGGCAGCACCGTGCGCAGAAATTTGCCTGTATGCGACGAGTCGACCAGCGCGATCTCCTCGGGCGTACCGGACGCGACGACCTCCCCGCCGCCGCCGCCGCCTTCCGGGCCAAGGTCGATAACGTGGTCCGCGGTCTTGATCACGTCCAGATTGTGCTCGATCACGAGCAGGCTGCCGCCGTTGTCGATCAACGCCCGAAAGGCCGACAGCAGCTTGTTAATATCGTCAAAATGCAGTCCCGTCGTCGGTTCGTCAAAGATGAACAGCGTGCGGTCTGCGGTTTTCTGGGCGAGATGCGAAGCTAGCTTTACCCGCTGTGCCTCGCCGCCTGACAGCGTAGTGGCCGATTGTCCCAGACGCAGATAGCCGAGGCCGACCGCGTCGAGCACCTTTAGCCGTGTGACGATCTTCGGCACGTCTTTAAAGAACGCGATCGCCTCGCGCACCGTCAGCTGCAGGGCCTCGTGGATATTCTTGCCCTTGTACTTGACCTCGAGAACGTCGGATTTGAACCGCATCCCGCGGCAGTCCTCGCAGGTCAATTCGACGTCGGCGAGGAATTGCATCTCGATCGTCACGACACCGCTGCCCTGGCAGATCTCGCACCGGCCGCCGGGCACGTTGAACGAGAAGTGCGACGCGTTGTAGCCCTTAGTTTTCGCGGCATTCGTGCCCGCGAATACCTCACGGATCGCATCGTAGGCCTTGATGTACGTCACCGGATTTGACCTTGGCGTGCGGCCGATGGGCGACTGGTCGACGAGTATCACATCGTCGATGAACTCCGAACCCTTTATCTCCTTGAACAGCCCGACGTGGGCGTTCCATTCGCCTCGCTGTTTCTTCAACCCCGCGTAGAGCACATCATGCACCAGCGTTGATTTTCCGGAACCGGAAACGCCGGTCACACATACGAGCATTTCGAGCGGTATCTCGACCGTTACGTTCTTCAGATTATGCTCGCGGGCGCCGAGTATCTCGATCTTTCGCTTCGTAACCGGCCGGCGATTGCGAGGCAGTTTGACCTCGAGCTCGCCGCGCAGGTACTTCGCAGTCAGCGAGTTGTCGTCCTTTAGAAGCCGGTCAAAATTGCCCTGAAACACGAGTTCCCCGCCAAACTCGCCGGCGTGCAAACCAATATCCAAAACGTGATCGGCCGCCCGCATTGTGTCCTCGTCATGCTCGACGACGACCACGGTGTTGCCGATGTCGCGCAGATTCTCGAGGATCGCGATCAGCCGGGCATTGTCGCGCGGGTGCAGCCCGATGCTCGGTTCGTCGAGGACGTACAGCGTGCCGACGAGGAGCGAGCCGAGGTTCGTCGCAAGCTGTATTCGCTGTGCCTCCCCGCCCGAGAGCGTAGCTGCGAGACGGCCGAGCGTTAGGTAATCGAGGCCGACCTCGACGAGGAATTTAAGGCGGCGGCGTATCTCTAAGAGCACCTTCTCGGCGATCTGCGTGCGCTCCGGGTCGAGTTCCAACGCCTCGAAGAAATCATACGCGTCCCGTATCGACATCTCGACGATCTCAGGGAGAGAGCGGGCGCCGATCTTTACGTCGCGGGCTTCCTGCCGCAGCCTGTGGCCGTCGCACTCGGGACAACGTGTGTAGCCGCGGAATTTGGCCAGGAAGACTCGGACGTGCAGCTTGTATTTCTTCGTCTCGAGCCATTCAAAAAAGCCCTTGATGCCACGCCAGCCCTCGTCGCCGTAGATGATCGCGTTCTGCTGATAGTCGTCGAGGTCGGCGAAAGGGACTTTCATCGGGATACGTGCCGAAGCCGTGTATTTCGCCAGTTCCTTCTGTGCCCACGCGTGCTGCGGCCGCGTGAATGGCTCGATCGCACCGTCGGCGAGCGATTTGAGCGGATCAGGTATAACCAGCCCGTAATCGATACCGATAGTGTTTCCAAAACCTTGGCACGTCGGACATGCGCCGTAGGGCGAATTGAAACTGAACAACGCCGGCTCGGGCTCCTCGTAACGTGTGCCGTCGTATTTGCAGATGAAGCGGTCTGAGAACTTCAGCACCGTCTCTGACTCCGGCACGCGGATCTCGGCCGCGTGCCCCTCGCGAAAGCAGGTCTCCAGCGAATCGACCAGTCGTTGCCGTATCTCGGCATCGGCCTTCAGCCTGTCGATGAGCACGTACGTGTCGTGAAAATCGGCGAAGGCGTAATCCTCAGGCCGCTGCAATTCGATCATCTCGCCGTTGCGGTGTAGGCGGGAGAAGCCCTGCTGGAGCAGCGACATGAGGAAGGCTTGCGTGCTGAGGTCGGTCGAAGCTTTGCTCTTTGGCTTTGCACTCGCACGGGTGCCCTTACTTCGTGCGGGCTTCTGCAACGCCTCGCCGGTTTCGATCGGGAACAGAACGTAGAATCGCGTGCCGTCCGGCAGTTCGGCCAGGATCTCGTCCGCGGCGGACTCGGGCGAGTCCTTCTTTACTTCGCGTGAGCAAACGTGGCAGAACGTCTGCCCTGCTCTCGCATACAGCAGCCGCAGGTAGTCGTATATCTCGGTCTGGGTCGCGACGGTCGAACGCGGGTTCTTGGTCGAGTTCTTCTGCCGAATGGCTATGGCCGGGGCGATGCCGAGGATCTCGTCGACGTCCGGCTTGTCCATTCGCTCGAGGAACTGGCGGGCGTAGGCTGACAGTGATT
>CAZWSK010000073.1:0-11899 GCA_964636445.1 uncultured Chloracidobacterium sp. | reverse complement strand
GTAAATGACAAACGAGGTTAACCTGGACGCTGAGGAATCGAATTCGATCGAGAAAACAGCGAGTGAACAAACTACAGAGGCATCACCCACACTTGAAGCCCAGACCGCAACGGAAACGCCGGAAATGACCGCGGCCGCCCCTCCCGATGCATCGGCCGAGGCCCAGACAGAGGCGGCTGTCGATACACCCGCCGAGCCGATCCCTCATTCCGACGGCCCGGCCATCGAGGTTTCCGCACCTGCAGGAGCAGCCGGCGCCCCGGAAACTCCGGCCGCGCCTGAGCCGCAGGCTGCGGCACCAGCATCGCCTGTCGGCGAGGAGTCGCAGGCGGCGAACGATATCGACTTTGGTGCGATCCTCGAACAGTTCGAGGCAGATCAAGCGGATTTTGAAAGCGGCGAACTGGTGAACGGAACCGTCGTCGGGATCAATGATCGCGGCGTGCTGGTCGATTTTGGCCATAAATCTGAGGGGTTTGTTCCGATCGAAGAATTCACCGGCCCGGACGGCCAGGTAACCGCCAATCGCGGTGACCAGGTCGAGGTCGTTATTCGCAGCATGCACTCCAGCGAGGGTGCTCCGCTACTCTCTCGCATCGACGCCCTTGGCAGAAAGGTCTGGGACGAACTCGAGACCGCATTCCGCGAAGAGAAGCCCGTCACCGGCAAGATCGTCGACAAGACAAAAGGCGGCCTCCGCATCGACCTGAATGGGGTCGAAGCGTTCCTTCCCGGCTCGCAGATCGACTCGCGGCCGATCCGCGGGCTGGACAGCTACATCGGCGAAGAGATCGAAGCAAAGATCATCAAATTCAGCCGCCGCCGGAATAACATAGTACTTTCTCGAAAGGTCATTACCGACGAGGTCGTCAACGCCCAAAAGGCAGAGACCCTCGAGAAGATCGACGTCGGTTACATCATTGACGGCACGATCAAAAACCTTACCGAATACGGTGCTTTCGTTGACATTGGCGGCATCGACGGCCTGCTGCACGTCACCGATATGTCGTGGGGCCGCATTCAGCATCCAAGCGATAAGTTCAGCGTCGGCGAACAGCTTCAGGTCAAGATCCTCAAACTGGATCGCGAAAAAGAGAAGGTCTCACTTGGCTACAAACAGCTTCAGCCTGATCCATGGTCAACAGTTCTCGAGGTTTATCCCGTAAATGCGAAGCTAAACGGCACGGTCTCGTCCGTAACCGATTACGGCGTCTTCGTTGAGCTCGAACCGGGTGTCGAAGGACTGGTTCACGTGTCCGAGATCTCGTGGTCGCGCCGTGCGCAAAGCCCGAAGCGGATGTTCCACAAGGGCCAACAGGTCGAGGTGCAGGTCTTAGGCGTCGATACCGTTGAAAAGCGTATCAGCCTCGGAATGAAGCAGTTCCAGGACAATCCATGGGACACGGTCGACCTCCGCTACCCTGTCGGGGCTCGCGTTCAGGGTCGTGTCCGTAATCTTACCGATTTCGGTGCGTTCGTCGAGCTCGAAGAAGGCATCGACGGCCTCGTTCACGTCTCTGACATTACTTGGGCTAAGAAGATCAAGCATCCGAAAGATGTCCTCGCCAAGGACCAGGAAGTCGAGGCGATCGTCACGAACATCGACAAGCGCGGCCAGCGGTTGTCGCTCTCGATGAAGGACCTGACGCCGAGCGCCTGGGAAACGTTCCAGGCCACGCACCGCCCCGGCGACGTTGTAAAGGGCAAGGTATCGCGATTCACGAACTTCGGCGTATTTGTCGAGTTGGGCGAGGGGCTCGAGGGACTGTGCCACATTTCGGAACTGTCGGACGAACGAATTGACCGGCCGGAATCGGTCGCGGAGCTTGGACAGGAACTCGACTTTAAGATCCTCCGCATCGAGCCGGGCGATCAGAAGATCGGCCTTTCGCGTCGTGCTGTCGGCAAGGACGACGAGCCGATCGTCGATACGCGGATCTACTCGACCGAGGCCAAGGGCGGTATGGCGTCGCTCGGCGAATTGGCCAATCTGAAATTCGGAAATGACGCTGCTGAAACGCCCGCGGCAGAAGCTCCGAAGAAAAAGGAAAAGCCACAGAAGCTGGCTGAGGAGCCGGCGGCACCCGAGGCCTCGACAGGGGCCGCAGCCGAACCGGAAGGTCCCGCTGCGGAGGGATCCGCAGACGAGGCACCGGTTTCAGAAGCGGAGCCTACCTCGGGAACGGCCGCTCACGCACCTGAGACATCGACTCCCGAAACCGAGCCTGTCGCAGAAACGCCCGAGGCTGAAGCTGAGGAAGCCGTTGCCGACCAGGAAGTCACGGCTCAGGAACCTGAAGCTTTAGCCGAGGCCGCCCCGGAAGAGGCGTCGAACGAGGCAGACGAAAGCGCAGTAGCGGCTGACGATGCTCCCGCCTCAGAAAGCGAGGCCGCATCTGACGACTCTGAGACAAAAGCAGCCGAGAGTTCAAATTAATTAAGGGCAGTTTGGGATCTACGATCTTTGGAGAACGAGCGAAATGACAAAAGCTGATCTGGTCGAAAGGGTAGCCCGCGAGGCCGACATGACCAAAAAGGATGCCGAGCAGTTGGTCGAGATCATCTTTGACAGCATCACAAACACCCTGAATCAGGGCGAAAAGATCGAGCTCCGGGGCTTTGGCAGTTTTCGGGTTCGCGAGCGGAATTCGCGTAAAGGACGCAATCCCAAAACGGGTGCGACCGTCGATATTCCGGCTAAACGAGTGGCCTATTTCAAACCCGGCAAGGAGCTTAAGGAACTCATCAACAAGGGCGACTAAGTGGACGTTCTTTGGAGCCCATGGCGGTTTGATTACGTCAGCCGCGGCCCGGAAACGTCACCCGGCGGCTGCGTATTCTGCGAGATACTCAAAAGCTCGGCATCCGATGAGGAGAAATTCATCCTCACGCGGGCCGAGTATAATTTTGTCATCCTTAACCTCTACCCGTACGCTTCCGGCCATTTGATGATCGTGCCTTACGAGCATTTGGCATCTCTCGATAAGGCATCAAAGGCCGCGACCGACGAGATGATGGACCTGACGAAGCGCGCTCAAGCCGCCTTGGCTGAAGCGTATTCTCCCGACGGCATAAACATTGGAATGAACCTTGGTAAGGCCGCCGGAGCGGGCGTTGCGGATCACTTTCACATGCACGCTCTTCCCCGCTGGGTCGGCGATGCGAATTTCATGACCGCTATCGGCCAAACGCGCACGATCCCCGAAACGCTAACCGATACCTATAAGAGATTGAAAGGAAATATCTAGACGGCCGATTCGATCTTCGGTACGACAAGGTACGCTGCCAGCAGATTCACGAATATCAGTCCGGTCAGGACCATCGGCGGTAGAAACGTAAAGACCGCCATCACCACGAAGATCGCCCCGAAAACGATCACATTTATCCCGATGATCCCTTTCATAACGGACGGCTCCGTTTGCTTAACCATTAGATAACCCAGCGTCAGACCGCCGAGCAGGCACACGAAGGTAAAGCAAGAACTGAATGCCGTAAACAGGTCGGCATAGGTCCTGTGGAAACCCGCTCCAAGGTCGTTCTGATACGAACCGATCAATGCGAGGAGCTGTCTTTCAGTCTCGTTCTCCGGGACGGGCTTTAGAAAGAAGCTCAATGAATGCACTGTCGCCGTGATCAGTTGAAAGATAACTGCGGCGGCGAGCCAGAATGTGTACCTTTTCAGCATGTTAGTTCCCTGTAGCCCCGGCGCGGTCTGGTTGTGACGACCGGTCGATCGCTTCGTCCTCGATCTCACCGCCCAGCGAAACCGGTATCTCCGACGGGTCGGAATACTTCGTTTTGCCCGTGGCCTCGACACTCTCGGGAAACCGAAACTGCCCCGACGAAGGCGGCACGTAGCCGGGATAGTCGACACGCGTATGATAGATCGCCACGAGCGATTTGATCATCGACTCGCGGATCTGCGTGAGTTCGCGTAAGGTGAGGTCGCATTCGTCGAGCTGATCGTCAGCAAGTATCGCGTCCACGATCTTCGTGATTATATAGCGAATATTCTCGGGTGTCGGCTCTGCCAGAGAACGCACTGCCGCTTCGCAAGAGTCTGCGATCATCATGATCGCCGCCTCCTTGAACTGCGGCTTGGGACCCGGATAACGAAAATCGTTTTCCTCGATAACCTCGTCAGGCCGAGCCTGCGCTTGAGCCTTCTTCAAAAAGTAATGCAGCGTCCGCGTGCCGTGATGCTGCGGGATGAAATCGACGATCCTCGGCGGCAGGCCGATCTCTCTTCCCAGTTTCGTCCCATATGTCACATGGCTGATGATGATCTTTGCGCTTTGTATCGGATTCAGCCGGTCATGCGGGTTTTCCTTCAATTGGTTCTCGACGAAATGCTCGGGCGCAGCCGTTTTGCCGATGTCGTGGTAGAGGGCCCCAATGCGGGCAAGCAGGCCGTTAGCTCCGACGGCGCGGCATGCTTCCTCAGCAAGTTGGCCGACGGCGTGTGAATGCTGGTTCGTGCCCGGCGCACGCAGGGCGAGCTGGCCGAGCACAGGCAGATCGGCGTTAGACAATTCCAGGAGCTTTACGTCCGTCAGTATCCCAAAGAGCGATTCGCAGATGGGCAACAGAACAGCCGTAAATGCCGCCGTGAGCATGCCGCCCGCCAGCCCGCACGCGATCGCCAGCAACATCCCGTTTATGGCAAACTGCTGCTGGACCATAGCCGCAAGTGCCACGCCCAGGAGAGCCCCGGCTCCGCCGACGATCGCTCCGGCGATCGTGACGGTCTGGCGGCTTCGATATTGATCAATGCCATAAACCGCAACCGCCGAAATGATCGCCGAATAGATCGCCATTTCGACGCCGCGTCCGGCCAGTAGTCCGACTATCAATGAATTGATCACGCCTGCGACGAGGGCGGTCGGCCTGTCGGCAAGCAGCGCCATCACGAGGCTGCCCGTGCCCATCGGAATAGCCAACGACCATAGCATCGTGTCATTCAGAGGCGTCGCGATATTCTGTGCGGCAGTAAGCTGCGCCAAGCTGAATAGCGCAGTGCTCAGGAGCGTCTGCACGAAGACGACGAAGCCTAGCAGGGCAAACGTCTTTCGCTCGGAGAGTGCAAGCCTCGGCACGATCCCCCTGTGTTGTACGAAACGCCATCCGATCCAGTAGAGCGCAGCGATTATAACGAGCAGCCCGAAAAACCGGCTCGTCTGACGCGATGCAGCGGTGTGATCGCGAACTGCGGCTATGATCGTAAGGGCCTCGGGCGTGATGACCTCACCATCGTCGACGATCTTTTGCCCCTTTTTCAGATCTATCGACCGAGGCTCGACGGCTGCTGCGGCCGACTCGCGAGCCGCCTCCGTCGCGACGCTGTCGAACGTCACGTTCGGCTCGATAAGTATCTGTCCTGCCGCAGCGAATGCCTCGACCTCGCGAGCCGAGAGCGATTTCATCGCCGAGAGGTGAGTTTTTAGGGATTCGCGCGCATCTGACAACGACGTCCAGTTAGTCTCCGGCATCGTGACGACAGAACGGGCTCCCGGACGTGACCGGTCAAAGATAGTCACCTCCTGGGCGAAGTATTGCCGCTCCGAATCGTCATAAATATAGCCGCTTGCGGCCTCGCGAATGGCGCTCTTGACGGATTCGACCTCGTTCGCGGTAAAGCGCCGGGCTGACAACGTTCTCGCGACCTCCGCCCCTCCCGGCCATTGACCTTCGGGCGGTTCAACGTTCGCGGATTTTCCCTTCGCGTTGTCTCGATGCTGCAGGTTTTCCCATGCAGAAACAAAGGCCTGCACCGCTGTGTCGCCGCGATTGGCAGAATACCGGAATATCGGCCTTATAGCCTGCCGCGCATTCGCCCGGTCGCGCTCGGTCACCTCTTCGTTGACGATATGGACCTCAGCCTGTGAGATGATCTGTTCGCGGGCAACGTCGCCCACGCGGTACTCCGGTGCCTGGCGGTCCCGCCAGAACGGATTGTGGATCACCACCGCAGTACCGATCGAAAGCACCGCGAAGCCAAGCCAAAATTGCTGGCTCTCGGACAAGCGTTTTAGGGGCGCGGTTACAAATGCAACGGCCTTTTTGCTCCATCGCGATACCGGCGAGTTTAGATCTCGTATGCGCTTGCTCATTTGGCTGCGGCACCGTGCGCGTCTTCAGATCGGCCCATCATCGCTGCGATCTCGGAGACGAGCGGACGCAGCGTTTCACGCCGAACTGCCGAGATAGCGACCGTGTCCGCCCCGGTCTCAAACCCCGCCTCGCGCCGTATCCCCTCAAGTTCTTCCGGGCTAAGAAGGTCGGACTTGTTTAGTGCTATGATCCGCGGCACGTCGGCGTGCCCAAGTTCTTTCAAAATGCTTTCGACCGATAGTATCTGCTGCATCGCCCGTGGATTCGCGGCGTCCACCACATGTACCAACAGGCTGCTGTCCGCGATCTCGTCGAGCGTCGCCCTAAATGCTGACACCAAAGCATCGGGCAGGTCGCGAATAAAACCGACCGTGTCGTTAATGATGACCTCTTGATCGTACGGCAGTCGCAAACGCCGTGACGTCGGGTCGAGCGTTGCGAACATCTTCCGCTCCGCGTAAACTTCGCTCTGCGTCAGAGCGTTGAGAAGGGTAGACTTGCCGGCGTTCGTATAACCGACTAGCGAGATGATCGGCAGATGCTTCTGTACGCGTGTCTTGCGCCTTTCCTGACGCTGGTGCTGTAATTTATCGACTTGTCGCTCAAGTTGGGCGATACGATCCCGAACACGCCGGCGATCTGTTTCAAGCTTAGTCTCGCCCGGCCCGCGACCGCCGATGCCGCCGGCGAGACGAGAGAACGCGGAATTCTGTCCCACGACCAGCTTCGGCAGCAGGTACTTTAGCTGGGCGAGTTCGACTTGTAGCTTGCCCTCGCGCGATTGCGCACGTTGGGCAAAAATATCGAGTATCAGCTGCGGGCGGTCGATGACCTTGAGCTCTGTCGTTTCACTCAGCACACGGACCTGCGCGGGCGTCAATGCGGCGTCGAACACCAGCAGATCGGCTCCGAGCCGCATAGATCGGATCAAAAGGTCGTCGAGCTTTCCCTTCCCCATCACGGTTTTCGGATCGATCTTTGGGCGCCGCTGTATCACTGTGTCGAGCACCAGCACGTCGGCGGATTCCGCAAGTTCGCGAAGCTCGGCGAGCGACTCTTCCTCCGTTTCAAGATCACCGGTCGTGACGCCGACCAGTATCGCTCTATCGCGTCCGGTTTGGCGCGACCGGGCCGTCATCCTCACGCGAGCCATTTCGTCCTCAAGGGATTCGATCAATGCGCCGAAATCCGTGTCCAACTGCGACGGGACGTTGGGCTCAAGATAGGCGTACGGCAGCGAATGGCCGTCAGCCGACAATTCATCCGCACTCGACGGCACAAGGTGAGCGGAGTATACGAGCCCCGGCAGGCCGGTACGCCGGTCGACCTGAATGACCGACATCAGGTCGAGCCGGAGCAGAGCAAGGTCAGTCAGGTCGTCCTGCGTCAGTTTTTCGCCGAGAAGGTGAGTGTGGACACACCGTAGTCCTCGAAAGCGATCCTCCGAAACGCGGGCTCGCCCGAAATCAGGCATCTCGATCTGCTTGGCCGTACCGACCATCACGTACTCGACCTGCCCTTTTCGGTTGACCAAAACGCCCACCTGCCTGCCCGTTTCATGCGAAACTTCAGCCATCTGGCGCGCAAGTTCGGGTGAAACGATCTGGTCAGCGGCGACACGACGCGTCGAAAGCTTCTCGATCCGCCTGATCTGATTCTGTTTTAGCCCGCGCGTGAAGCCGTGTATCGTACTGATAAGCCGAAGATCCCTCCAAACAATGCTGATTATAACAGAAGCCCGCGCTCCCAACTGTTAAGCTTGTTCCCGCATCACACATACATCGCGCACGCTGCCCGCGGACGTGTGTAGCTTTCCGCCGCGTGGCACTTCGTTGCTAATATGTTCAACATGACATCATCACACCGTCCACTGGTCGCCATATTCGCCGGGTTGCTTTTTGTTGTTTCGTCCGCGTCGAACGCCGCCGCACAGCGAGGCAGCAACTCTATCGAAGGGTTTGTTTACGGTTATGAACGCCGGCCCATGGCTGACATGTACATTGAACTTAACGACGACCTGAACCGGACGATCGCTCGCCAGCGAACGAACAACGCCGGGGCGTTTAACTTCGAGGGGCTGGGCCAAGGCAATTTTATCTTGCGGGTACTAACCTCCGGGACCGACTACGAAGAGCGGGAAGAGCGCGTCGAGATCTACAACATCACCGACAACGCGCGCGACACAAAACAGGTTGTTTTTTACCTGCGACTCAAGCGTGGAGTGACGCCGCCCAATGCCGAGCCGGTTTTCCTTCAGGACGTTCCGCCCGCAGCTCAAAAGCTCTACGAGAAAGGCGTAGCAGACCTGGAAGCGAAACGAACCGCTGAGGGGCTGGCCGAGCTCAGATCGGCGGTCGAGGCTTTTCCGAAATATTACGCCGCACTTGAAAGGCTCGGACTCGAGTACATCCAGCTCGGCAAACCGGAAGCCCTTCAGGCGGCTGAGCTGCTTCTCAACACCGCAACGGGGATAAATGCCCGGGGATTCAGAAGCTGGTACGGCCTTGCCCTTGCCCGGCACTCGCTCCGCTACTATGAGGAAGGGCTAAAGGCCGGCGCCAAAGCCGTGGAACTAAGGCCGACGTCGGCTGACGCCATATTCCTGCACGGCCGTCTCCTGCGCAGCCTTAAACGCTTCAATGAAGCGGAGAAGCAGTTGGTCAAGGCAAAGGAGCTCGCCGGAACACCGACCGCCGAGATGCACTGGGAACTCGCACTGCTTTATGGCAATGAGCTCAAAAGATATGCCGACGCCGCAAAGGAGCTTAAGCTCTACCTCAAGGTCGACCCGAACGCAGCCAATGCTGAGAACGTAAAGAAGCTGATACGCGATTTCGAATCAAAGGCGCGATGATCGCTCCTGGCAATAAAAAAGGCCGTCGCAAGCGACGGCCCTTTTCTTATCCCAACAGCTGCTGCCGTTAGAAGTTAAAGTGTACGCCGTAACGCACCGTCCGCTTGCCCTGCCACGTATGCGGCACGTTGTAAAACGGGTTAGGTGATACTCCGCCGAGCGCCTGCGAGAGGATCTCTTGCGAGCCGTTGGCCTGGAAGTTACGATACGCCTCTGCCCAGCAAGTGAGCATAGTGTTCGTGGTCGTACATTCGTTTATCCGAGCCTGACTGATAAGGCCATAGACAGGGGTCGTCGGGTTGAACTGCTGCCTGCTGATCAGGTTTCCGGCCTGGCCGGACAGGGTGTTTGCACCCTTATTGATCAGGATATTCTGATTGAAGGCATTGATGATATCAACGTCGAACTTCAGAATATAGCGGCCGTCCCTGCCGAATTTAACGTTGTGACGCAGAGCAAAATCAGTCTGTGAGAAGATCGGCGTACGGCCCTGATCTCCACGCTTGCTGAGGATGATCTGCTCATTGCCGTTAACGGCGATGAACGACGTGATCAGACTTCCGCTGCTCACCGTGTAGAAGAGCTGGATGTCTGTCGAGTGGCTCTTCCAAAGGCCGAACTTGTCCCAATTGAGCTGATACGTACCAAACGCCTTCAGAACGTGCGGGCGGTCAGTCGCCAGCAATCCGTTGTCCGGGCCGCCTGCAGCGGTGAAGCCCGCGGCCGGCGTGTCAAAGTAACGCTGGATATACGGATCGTCGCGGCCGCCTTCCTCATCAGAGCTGATCAGGCCGCCGTAGTTGCCGTAAAGACGGCTGTACGTGTAGTTCGCACTGAAGAAGTAGCTGTTCGCGAACCGGCGATCGATCTTGAGCTCCAACGCGTCATACTGGCGCTGTGCACGGGGCGAGATAAGTCCAAGCTCATCAAAACGTTCTTTGATCAGTCCCTGGCCCGGATTACCGATGACAAACACCTCACCACCGGAAGCGTCCGGCACTGACGAGTCTTCGATCGTATCGATGACTTCTTTGCGGGAGTAGCGGGCCGAGAAGATGTAGTCCTTGTTCAGCTGATGCTGAACAGAGAATGTCACCTCACGCTGCTTGAAGGCCTTGATGTTCGGATCGATGGGCGTTCCGTCGCCAAAGAAGCCCTGGTCCTTATCGCAACGGACACGGCCGTAAATAGGCGTGGTGCCAGTTGTCGGGCAGTTTGTCCCCTGCGACAGGGTACCATTGCCCATGACCAGTTCCCTGTTGATGCTCGCCATCGTGTCGCCCGGGAACAGTTCGAAGTAGAGATCATGGAAGATCTCTGAGTTGCCGAATGTCCTGCGGACAAGGCCGAGTTTGAACCGGTCGTAGAAGTTGCCGTAAAAGGCCGAGATCCTCGTCTTTCCGTCACCCTTCAGATCATAGGAAACGCCGATACGCGGGCCGATCTTTGAGCCGAGCCCGAACTTGATGTCAGGGAAACCCTCAAACGTGCTCGGGATCGTTTCATCCTCGATGCGTACACCGAGATTAAGGGTCAGGCGTCGGTGGGCCTGCCATTTGTCCTGGATGTAGTACGCCCGGTTGAGGCCGCGGCTGTTGCTCTTTGCGGAATACAGCGTAAGGCGTCCCACGCCGGTCGCATTAGGTGACATGGGCATGTTGAAGCCGGACACCTGAGAGAGCATATTGCGAGTCGCAAACGCCGTGAGCTGATAGATTCGTCCCCAATAGAGGCTGATCTGGTCGTTGCTGCGATTATCGACACTATTTGAGATCTTATTGTCCTGGTAGCCACCCTTGAATTCATGACGTCCGCCAGCTTCAAAACTATACGTGGCGTCCGCATCGAACTGGTCGCGGATGTTCTTGTCAACCAGTGAGAGGTTGACACCAGGCGCATTATTGCCGCCGCCGATGTTACAGCCAAAACCGGCCGGAAACATCGTATGCTCGAGAGGCGGGATCGGCCCGGTTGTACCGTTCGGTCCATAAACCGGCCCGGTAGCGAAAGCAGAGTTCCGCATCTCCGTACAAGCGATCCTTGGAATGCCAACATCACCAATGCCGTATGTCCCAAGGCGGTTGTTCATAAAATAGTGTGACCTTCTGGCGCTCACGATAAACTTACTAGTAACCAGGAGCGAACCTCCCGCAGTTGCATTTACGGAGTTGATGCGGCCGCCGGTCTGATTGGTAAAGGCCGCGCCGCAGAGAGAGCCTGAGCACGTAAGTGATTGATTGTATTCCGCGGTATAGCCCGGAATGCCGCCGCGGTTATGTTCCGGGCTCCATTTGTACGTCCCGTACAGGCTCAGCTTATCGAATAATGAGGTATCGACACGGGCGAAGATCTTCTCGTTCCGTCGATAGAACTCATAGTGCTCGATGCGCTCGTCCAGCTTCAGAGGCGGGTTGACCGTCGAATCGTAAAGATTGAAGTATCGGATGTCGCGTTCACGCTCCCAGATCTGAGGGGCGTAGGCGACCGAGAACCACGCATGGTTCTTCCAAATGGGGCCGAGCAATGTCAGCGTAGGATTGAACTCTTTCTCAGGCGACTTAGGCCCCGAATGGTAGCTCGGCGGAGGAATGTTCAGGTTGGCATTTAGCGTGTTCGTGCTTGCCCCGTACGAGATCAACGCTTGTCCCGGCCGAGGCTCAAAACGCTGGCTCCTGAACTGGGCTCCGGCCTCGCCGTGCCATTGGTTGCTGCCGCCCTTTGTCACCATGTTGATGACGCCGCCGGTCGCTCCGCCGAATTCTGCCTCAAAACCCGTCGTCTTCACCTGCGTTTCTTGCAGGATCGACAGCGGGAGATTCGTGTTCCGATCGAGGTAACCCGAAAGAACATCGGTAACCTCTTGTCCATCGATAATGAATGTATTCTCGGCACCGCTGGCTCCGTCGATCTGATACTGGCCTGAACGCGGTTCCG
>CAZWSK010000072.1:0-11934 GCA_964636445.1 uncultured Chloracidobacterium sp. | reverse complement strand
TGGCTGTTCTTGAGTCCATTCGTAACCTCTTCGTGCCGGCATATATGGCCGAGCCGGAGGTCGTGGTGCCGGCGCCGGCGTCGCGGTATGACATCAGGCCGTTGACGATCGAGCAGCTGCAGGACGTTCTAAGGGTGAATATTCGATGTTTTAGGAACGGCGATAATTACACTAAACATACTTTTGAGTACCTGCTGGGCGAGCCGCGGACGCTAAGCTATCGGACCGTGAATGACGCAGGCGATCTCGTCGGGTTTGCGTTCGTGATGGTCAATGAGAACAACGCCGCGCATCTGACTACGATCGGCGTCGCTCCTGAGCATCGCCGGCGGGGCATCGCGGCGAAGCTGCTCGATCACATCGAGGACGCCTTGCGGGCACGCGGGGTCGGGACTATCATGCTTGAGGTCCGCGTGTCGAATATCACGGCCCAAGAGCTGTATCATCGCCGCGGCTTTATGATCGTTCAGCGCATCGGCAGGTACTATAACAACGGCGAAGACTGCTTTTTGATGATGAAAGCGATCGTTTAAGAAGTTCCAGGTGCCGGGTTCCAAGTTCCAAGTTGGTCCTGATGCAAACTTGGAACTTGGAACTTGGAACTTGAAACTACCAAAGGTTTATCCCATCACAGACACCCAACTTTCCGGCCTGACGCATGCCGAGCAGGTCAGGCGGCTGATCGCGGGCGGGGCGACGTTTATTCAGCTGCGTGAGAAGCGGGTGCCGGCCGGTGAATTCTACGACCACGCGGGGGAAGCGGTGAGGATCGCGCATGATGCGGGCGTTAAGGTGTTGGTCAACGACCGCGTCGATATCGCCTTATGCACCGGTGCGGATGGCGTGCATCTCGGGCAGGACGATATGCCGGTGGAGGCCGCGAGGCGGCTGCTGGGGCCGGACGCGATCATCGGTTACTCGACGCATTCGGTCGTGCAGGCGGTCGCGGCGGCAAAGCTGCCGGTCGATTACATCGCGATCGGGCCGGCATTTGCGACGACCACAAAAGACGATACGTCGCCGGTCGTCGGGCTCGAAGGCGTTAGGTCCGTTCGATCGGCCATCGGAGAAATGCCGCTAGTCGCTATTGGCGGTATTCGGGCGGAGAATATTGCGGATGTGATCGCCGCGGGTGCGGACTCCGCCGCAATGATCGCCGATATAGTCTCGAGGCCCGATGAAATTGAGCTACGAATAGCTCAACTTCTTTCACAATTTGCCTAACCGCGTTTAGCATTGCTAAAAATCTTCTTGCATTCCCGTCTGCGTTGCACCATAATTGATTGACGGCCCCGGTGGCGGCCCACACCGTACCGACCGCCCAGCCTGCCATATTTTGCGCATTCCTTTTTGCGGGAGAAGAACCATTAAATGAGTTTGCTTGACGTAGCGCCGATCATTGAGCACATGCTGCTCACCAGCGAGAATGTGAGCGACCTGAATTTCTCGTGCGGGCAAAAGCCGCAGGTCGAGATCAACGGCGTTCTGTATCCGACTTCGCCGCTCGGGCTGGGGAAACTCACCGCCTACCAGACCGAAATGATCGCGATGGCGCTGATCAGGGACAATCCTGACGCGGCCGATCATCTCGTGAGATACCGAACCGCCGACCTGAGCTATGCACTGCCGGGCAAGTGCCGTTTTCGCGTAAACATCTTTCAGCAGCGCAATTCGTACTCGATCGTGATGCGTGTCATCCCGCACGAGATACCGACCTTTGACGCGCTCAGATTGCCGCCGCAACTGGCTGAGATAGCTGACATCCGCAACGGTGTCGTGCTGCTCACGGGGCCGACGGGCTCCGGAAAAAGCTCGACGCTCGCCGCCATCATCGACCGCATTAACGAGACGAAGGCCTATCACATCGTTACGATCGAGGACCCGATCGAATTCCTGCACACGCACAAGAAATCCACCATTAACCAACGCGAGGTCGGTGCGGATACGAAAGATTTTGCCTCGGCGCTTAGGGCCGCTCTTCGCCAGGCACCGAAAGTGATCCTCGTCGGCGAGATGCGAGACCTTGAGACGGCTGAGATCGCGCTTGAGGCTGCCGAAACGGGCCACTTGGTCCTCTCTACGCTGCACACCATCGATACGTCAAAAACGATCGACCGCATCATCGGGCTTTATCCGAAGAACGAGGAGCGGATCATCCGCACGCGCCTTGCACAGACTTTCCGCTACATCGTCTCGCAACGCCTGATCCCGACGGCAGACGGCCGCGGGCGTATCGCGGCGGTCGAGATCCTGAGATCAAATCCGCGAACACGAGAATACATCGAGAAGGGTGAACAGGAAGGAAAGACACTCCTCGACGCGATCCGCGACGGCGAGATCGACGGCATGCAGGATTTTGATTCGGTCATCCGCGATTACATCGAGAAGGGCCTGATCACGATGGACGACGGGCTATCGTTCGCTACGAATCAGAACAACCTCCTGCTGCAGCTCAAGGGCCTGTCCTCGACCGAGGACTACCTCAAGCGAAGCGCTCCGCGGCCGATGCCGAAGCAGGCCGTACCGCCGCCGCCGCCGGAAAATCCGGACTCCGTGCTGAATATGATCGAATAACAGTGGCCGGTGGCCAGTGGCCAGTGGTTGGAAGACCTCTGGCTGGCATCGACAACTGACCACCGACCACTGACCACTGACAACTATGATCATCCGTTGCGACAATTGCTCTGTTTCACTGCAGCTCGACGAGTCAAAGATACCGTCGGGGAACTTTTCGGTACGCTGCCCGCGTTGCCAAAACCTGCTGCGCGTGCAGAAGGACGCCTCAGGGAAAGCGCCTTCGACGGTCGATCAGCTCGCGTCGAATAAGCCCGCAGAGGCCTCGCCTGACAGCCCGGCCGATTTTGCTCAGAAGGAATCCGAGCTGCAGGTGAACGCGGCATTGAGGTCGCTACTGTCAGCCCTGCAGACCGACAGATCGGCTGTTGCTGAGGACGAGGAGACGGAAAGACCGCGCCGTGTCTTGCTGTGTCTTGGTGACAAGGCGGACGAGACGGCCCGGCTGCTGGCTAAGTCCGGCTATAAGGTGTATGTCGCCCAGACGCCCGCGCAGGCGAATGAGCGCCTTCGCGATGGTAAGACCGAGATACTCATCTTCTCGCCCGATTTTGCCGCGGAAATGGGCGGTGCGGCGATCATTCAGCAGAGGGCGAACGCGATGTATTCTTCAGAGCGGAGGCGGCTGTATCTGATCTCGCTCGAGGACGAGGGCACGACCATGAACGCCCACGACGCCTTTTTGCGCAACCTGAACCTGATAGTAAACACGAACGATCTCGAGCAGCTGCCGTTGATCCTGAATCGCTCGCTCGGCGATTACAACGATCTTTACAATTACTTTAACCGTGCGGCGAACCTCGCGCCGGTCTAGGCGAGGGCGAGCTCGCAGGCGAGCATTTCTATCTGCATACGAGCGGCCTTGGGGCCGCTGCCGCCGACGGAGGTCTTGATCGCAAGGTCGGCCTGCGCGATACGTTTGATCGCGGAGCGGATGCAGTTCACGTCAGTGCGTCGCGCCGCTGCGAAGAAGGCCTCCTGATCGCTGTAGCGCATTTTTGCTTTGGCCGCGACCTCACGCCGGTCGACGCCGCGCTGCATAAGGTCTTTGACGGTGAGCAGCGTGCGGTACTTGTAGGCGATCGCGCCGATAAGCGCGATCGGCTCGGCACCGTCGTCGAGCGTCTTTTTGAGAAGAGCCAGGCCGCGATCGCCGCGGCCGGCAATGATCTCGTTGACGAAATCGAAGTTATCGATAGCGCTCGAATCGGCGACGAGTTCGTCGATCAGTTCTTTAGTTATTTGACCGGACGGCATGGCGGCCGCGGCAAGTTTGTCTATCTCATTCGACAGCCGAGCGACATTGTCGCCCACGCGCGCCGCCAGAAACTGCAACGCGGCCGGCTCGATCGAAGCTCCGATGTCGGCAACGTGCTTTCGGGCCCAGTCCGCGAGTGCAGGCCCGGTGAGCGGCGCGAACTCCACGGCCGCGGTCTGCTTTTCGAGGAGCTTGCCCATCTTACGGACCTTGTTAAGTTCGTCGGCGACGAAGATGACGATTGTGGTCGGCTCGGGCGAACTGAGATAATCCGTCAGCACCGGTTCGTGCTCCTCTGTTATCGTATCGCGAAAGCCAGACTGCGAAATACGAATGTCGGTGATCCGGATGACTCGCCGCGAGGACATCATCGGCAGCTGCCGGGCAGATGTCAGAGCTTCTTTCAAATTGCCCTCGGTATTTAGGCTGAATGTGGTCTCATTAAAATCCCGAAAATCACCCTCGTTAAATGCACGTGATATCAGGGTCTTTACCGCAAGATCGCGAAGATAAGTCTCGCGGCCGTACAGCAAATAGACAGGCGCAAATTCGCCTCGGCGTATCTGGTCGCGGAGCTGAGAGACGTCCATCTATTTCTTCTCTTCCTTCACCCCGATACCGTTAACGAACGCCGACACGGCGGATTCGGCGAAGGAGCGGGCCATGCGTTCGACGGCGGGGTCCTCTTCGTTAAAGAACGAGCGCGGGTCGGAGGTGAACTCGAACGAGTCGCGGAAGACGAAATTCTGATTGTCGTAAAGGATCTTGTTCTCGCGGATGTCGCGAATGGTCACGGCGGTGACAATGGTGACCTCATAGACGCGTGCGCGGCCCTCGCTGTCGAGCAGCACGCCCGAGAAACTAAAATCGCGGATGGTGCCCTCGAGTACGGCGTCGGCGCCGAGGCGTGATGCTGTGACCTTCAGGCCGTTGCCGCGGCGGATGATCTCGCGCACCACGGCATCGGTAAAGCGCGATTCCACACGGTAACGCAGTGCCCGCGATTCAAATTGAAACGCCGGAACTGCCACCGTGCGAATGTGGCGCGGCAAGCCGGAATTAGTTACGGGTTTATAACATTCGGTGAACCCGCTCGCGGCGAGAAAGACCGCCGCCATGAGCGTGGCTTTAACAGCGTTTTTCATTCGCCTTTCTTCAAAAACTTGCGTCCGAGCAATACGAGCACTATGCCGGCCACGAGAGTCACCATGACCGCCATGGCGATAAAACTCCAGTCGGTCGAGCCGGCCTCTTCACCGGGGCCTGCCTTGAAGGCGTGTGCCGCCGCGGCGAAGGGTCCGATGATCGTTACGCAGGACGCGAGTAATTTGATGTTCATTGTCTTAACTTCTTAAACAGATAAGGCACCCATCACCCGAAGGGCCGCGACCGTCTCTTTTACGTCGTGGACCCTGACGATGTGTGCTCCCCGCTGAACTGCTATCATCGCTGCCGCGAGGCTGCCGCCAAGCCGGTCCGGGACGGGAGCGTTATCCAGCACCTTGCCGATAAACGACTTTCTCGACGCCCCGACGAGCATCGGATAGGCTGCAAATTCGCTTACCAGTTTATCAAGCTTTGCGATCAACGCTAAGTTTTGCTCGAAGGTCTTACCAAAACCGAGGCCGACGTCGAGAACGATCTGGCCTTCAGCGACGCCGCGGCTTGTCGCTGTCCCGATAGATTCGGCGAGTCCGGTTGAGACCTCTGAGAAGATGTCATCGACCGGAGGTTGTGTATGCATCGTCTCAAAACTTCCGCGCGAGTGCATCAGTACGAGGCCGGCACGCGTCCCGGCCGCGACGTCTCCGACCTCGGGCTCCCAACGCAGCCCCGCAATGTCGTTGATGATCTCGGCGCCCGCATCGATGGCCGCGGCGGCGACGAACGCCTTTGATGTGTCGATCGAGACGGGAATGTCAGACTGCTCAGCGATCGCCTCGATGACCGGAACAACGCGACCTGTTTCCTCTCGAGCCGGTATGCTCACGCTGCCGGGCCGCGTCGATTCGCCGCCGATGTCAATGATGTCGGCGCCGTCCGCGATCATCTGCTCGGCCCGACGAATGGCGTCTTTGGCAGCGGCATACTCGCTGCCGTCAGAGAAGCTGTCGGGCGTGACATTGAGAATGCCCATCACGAGCGGACGAGAGATCTCGATGGTCCGGCGGGCGGTTTTCCAGTACATAAAAATTAAGAGGCCCTAAAGGTCATATACGACCGATAGGGCCCATTTACAAGCTGTGAGCTCGCTTAAGCGGTCACCGGATCGTTACCGGGGATCGGCAGGATCGGGATATTCGACGCGTCCTCAGACTGCGACGCTTGGCGCGAGCCTTCACCGTCGTTGCTCGAAGACGACGTGCCCTCGAGCGGCAGGCCGGCGACCACGCGGCGGATCTGAACGGCGTCGAGCGTCTCGTACTCGAGCAGGGCCTCGGCGAGACGGACGAGGACATCTTTATTCTCCGTCAGGATCGTCTCGGCACGTTTGTACTGTTCGTTGACGATCTTTCGGACCTCCTGGTCGATCTTGATCGCCGTGTCTTCACTGTAATCGCGATGCTGCGAGATCTCACGGCCGAGGAAGATCTGCTCTTCTTTCTTACCGAAGGTCAGCGGCCCGAGCTCGGACATGCCGTACTCGCAGACCATCGCACGGGCGACCTCGGTCGCTTTCTCGATATCATTCGACGCTCCGGTCGTGATGCTGCCGATGAAGATATCCTCAGCGATGCGTCCGCCCATGGCCATAGCGATCTGCCCGAGTAAGTACTCTTTCGATGCCGAGAGACGGTCTTTTTCAGGCAGGTACATCGTCACGCCGAGGGCCATGCCGCGGGGAATGATCGTGACCTTGTGAACGGGGTCGATGTTCGGAACTTTCAAGCCGACGAGAGTGTGGCCGGCCTCATGATAGGCCGTGATCCGCTTCTCCTCGTCGGAGATGACCATCGATTTACGCTCGGCGCCCATCATCACCTTGTCCTTGGCGATCTCAAAATCGGCCATGGTGACGACCTTTTTGTTGTAACGGGCGGCATTCAAAGCGGCCTCGTTGACGATGTTCGCGAGATCGGCACCGGTGAAGCCGGGCGTTCCGCGGGCGATGACGCTGACATCAACACCCTCGTCGAGAGGAATTTTCCGCGTGTGGACCTTCAGAATGCCCTCGCGGCCGCGAACGTCGGGACGGCCGACGACGACGCGCCGGTCAAAGCGGCCGGGACGGAGCAGCGCGGGGTCGAGCACGTCGGGCCTGTTGGTCGAGGCCATCAGGATGACACCGTCGTTCGACTCAAAGCCGTCCATCTCTACGAGAAGCTGGTTGAGCGTCTGCTCGCGTTCGTCGTGACCGCCGCCAAGGCCGGCGCCGCGATGGCGGCCGACGGCGTCGATCTCGTCGATAAAGATGATGCACGGGGCGTTCTTCTTGCCCTGCTCAAACAAGTCGCGAACACGGCTAGCACCGACGCCGACGAACATTTCGACGAAATCCGAACCTGAGATCGAGAAGAACGGCACGTTCGCCTCACCGGCCACGGCCTTGGCGAGCAATGTTTTACCGGTTCCCGGAGGGCCGACCATGAGAACGCCCTTAGGGATCTTGCCGCCGAGCTTTTGGAATTTCTGCGGGTCCTTAAGGAATTCGATGATCTCCTGAAGCTCTTCTTTCGCTTCATCGACGCCCGCGACGTCCTTAAAAGTGACGCGCTTCTGCTGATTATTGAGTAGCTTCGCCTTGGATTTACCAAAGCTCAGGGCTTTGTTGCCGCCGGCCTGCATTTGCCTAAGCGTAAAGGCCAAAAAGCCCATCAGCAGGATGAACGGAAGTGCGTTTACGAGAACGAGCCAGCCGAGGCCGCTCGACGGCTGCTCGAGCTTGACCTGGGTGTGATATTCACCGGTCACGGCGTCCTTTGCGGCCGCGTGGATCTGATCACGTGCCGAGTCGCTCGCGTCGAGCTTCGCGGTGAACTTAACGTCGCTCTTGTTGACCAGATCGAGCGAATCCTGCTTGACCGTGACCTCTTTGATGTCTTTGTTTTTGATCTGCGTGAGCGCAGCGTCGAAGGACAGTTCCTTCGGCGGCGTCGTCTGCTTGGTCTGGAGGTACCAGACGAAGAGCAGGGCGCTCGAGATGATCATTAACCACAGAAGAACTTGTTTCGCTTTAGAACTCAAAATTTAATAGCCTCCGCAGCAACTTCTTTTGATGAAAGCTGCCGTCCGAGCGTTGTTCCCATCGTACGACGCCCGGCTAAACGTCAATATTCGATTCTAAGGGGCGCATATCCAATTATCAACCTTTATTCGCCTCATACCTCAGGCGCCCGCCGGATTTGACCACGCGACCGCCGGGCACCTCGGCGACACGCCCGCTCTTGGCACTATTGACCAAACGCTCTATTGCCTGGATATGTTTCAGTTCCAATGAGCGAGTGCTTCCGCGGTGCATTTTGAGCCAATCGCGGACGGTGGCGTAAAGGGTGGATTGCGGAAGCGGTTTAAGGTCGGCGAGTTTGAGGTCGTCAGAGCTCGGCGGATCGGCGGGCTCTGCCGGCGCCGTGCTTTGCATCAGCCCGGCGGTGTTCGCGAGCGTCTCGATGATGTTCGGGTTCATGTCCTCAAGCAGCGGCAGAAGCACCTTCCTGATGCGAACGCGTTTGAAGGCGGTGTCCTCGTTCATCGTGTCGCAGCAGTAGTCGACGTCCAAATCGCGGCAGAAGCGCTCGGTATTCTCGCGTTTTGCCCAAGTCAGCATTGGCCGGATCAGCAGAAGGTCCGATCCCTTAAAGTTTCGGATAGGCCTGATGCCGCCGAGCCCCGACGGGCCGCTGCCGCGGATGAGATTCATCAGAAAAGTCTCGGCCTGGTCGTTGATAGTGTGGGCCGTGAGGACCGCAAATGCCCCGACATTTTCGGCGGTCCTTTTGAGGAATTCGTATCGGGCGATGCGGGCGTTTTGCTCGAGATTGCCGCCGACATTCGTCTCGGCGTGGTCTACGGCGAATTCGATACGACGCTCGGTCGTGAGGTCACGCACGTATTTTTCGTCGCGGTCCGCCTCGTCGCCTCTCAGTTTGTGATTGAAATGCGCGGCTATGATCCGCAGGTCGAGCTTCCCGGCCTTCTTCAGTTCGTGCATCGCTAGCAGCAGGCTCACAGAATCGGCCCCGCCGGAAACGCCGATCACAACCGTTTCGGACTCGGCCGGCAATTCCAGCCGGCGCCATTCGGTGATGAGGTTGCGAAGGAATACGTTCACGGCTGGTATGCTGCACGCTTTTGATGCAGCAGCGTGATCCTTGAGACGCAGATGAGCTTGCCGCGGTCGTTGGTGATCTCGATGCCCCAGACGCTCATCGTCTTGCCGGTGTGGATCGGCTTGGCTTCGACCGTTAAGACACCCTTACTGACCGCGCGAAGATGATTGGCGTTTATCTCGACGCCGACGGGCGTAACCTTTGTAAGGTCGGCACCGGCTACCACGCCGATAGAGGCCGCCGTTTCGGCGAGGTAAAGCGAGATGCCGCCGTTCATTATCCCTACATATTGGTGCACCTTTGGCGTGACCTCCATCGTCAGGACGACGCGCTCGGGCTCGGCGATCTCGATATTCACCCCGAGAAAGCGGAGCATTTCGTTGTCGGCGACGCTTTTTAGGAGTTCAGACTTGTCCATTAATTTTTAAGGTACTCTCGGGCCGCTTTCAGCGCCTCGGCCACCCGTTCAGGAGAAGTGCCGCCGACCGCGGCCTTCGACGCGAGCGAGGCGTCAAGGGTTAGAATGGCATAGACGTCGTCCTCGACCTCGGGACAGTACTTTTGGAAGGTCTCGAGGGTCAACTCTCCGAGGTCCAATCCCTGCTCCAGTGCAAAAAGAACGACGCGGCCGACGGCCTCGTGGGCGGTACGAAAAGGTACTCCCTTCTTCACGAGGTAGTCTGCAAGATCGGTGGCGTTCTGATAACCCTTCGCGGCCGCCGCGCGAGTCCGGACTTCGTTGACAACGACATTCTCGACCACGACCGCGGCGGCGCGCAGACTGACCTTAACGGTGTCAACGGTATCAAATAACGCCTCTTTGTCCTCCTGCAGGTCCTTGTTGTAGGCGAGCGGCTGGCCCTTGAGCACGGTCAGCAGGGCGAGATTGTGGCCAAAAACGCGGCCGGCCTTCCCGCGAAGTAGTTCGAGAGCGTCCGGATTTTTCTTCTGCGGCATCAGGCTCGAGCCCGATGAGACCGAGTCGTTTAGGGTGACGAATCCGAACTCGGACGAAGCGTAAATGATCAGTTCCTCGGCCAGCCTCGAGAGGTGCATCATTATCAGCGAGCACGCGGCGGTGAACTCTACCGCAAAGTCACGGTCCGACACGGCGTCGATGCTGTTTGCCGTAACGCCGTTGAATCCCAGCTCCGCGGCAACGGCCTCTCGATCTAAAGGAAAGCCAGTGCCCGCAAGCGCACCCGAGCCAAGCGGCATCACATTTACGCGAGCGAAGACCTCGCCGAGGCGTTCGCGGTCGCGTTTGAACATCTCGAGATAGGCGAGGCACCAGTGAGCGAAAAGTACCGGCTGGGCACGCTGCAGATGCGTGTAGCCGGGCATTACGGCATCCCGATAACCCTCGGCGATATCGGCCAATGCGGCCTGCAGGTCGCGGATGAGGCCCGCGATCTGCTCGATCTCTTCTCTCAGCCAGATCCGCAAAGCTGTCGCGGCCTGGTCGTTTCGGCTGCGGCCGGTGTGGAGCTTTAGGCCCGTTTCGCCGATCGCCTCGACGAGTCTGGCCTCGATAAAGGTGTGAACGTCCTCTGCATTTGATGAGAAGTATTCCGGTTCATTTTCTGCATCGATCAGCATTTGCGTCAGGCCGCCGACCATTTCCTCGGCTTCCTGCTCAGTGAGCACGCCCGCACGGCTGAGGCCATTCGCATGGGCGACGCTCGCCTGCACGTCCGCCGCAAAGAGCCGCCGGTCAAAGCGGAACGAGTCATTAAATTCCGAAAACGTCGTATGCGACGCCTCCGTAAATCTGCCGCCCCATAGGTCTTGTCGTTCTGCCATGCTTTTATGATATTAGACACAGGGCTCGACGCCACAAAGAAAAGACCCGTTCGGCGCAAGCGAATAAGTAATTAATAATTAATAATTGGTAATTATCAAACGACGACAGATGGCAGGCGAGGTCAAAAAGATAGTTCTTGCGTACTCCGGCGGCCTCGACACGTCGGCAATGCTGCTGTGGCTTAAGGAGACCTATGGCTGCGAGGTCATCTGTTACTGTGCCGACGTCGGACAAGGCGAAGAGCTCGAAGGACTCCAGGAAAAGGCGCTCGCGACAGGAGCATCGAAGCTGTACGTCGAGGATCTGCGTGAGGAATTCGTCAAGGATCTTGTCTGGACGGCCGTTAAGGCAAACGCCGTTTACGAGGGCGTTTATCTGATGGGCACCTCGCTCGCCCGGCCCGTGATCGCCAAACGCCAGATCGAGATCGCCCGGCGCGAAGGCGCGGAGGCGGTGGCCCACGGAGCCACCGGTAAAGGCAACGACCAAGTGCGGTTCGAGCTGACGTATTATGCTCTGCAGCCTGATATCAAGGTCGTGGCCCCGTGGCGGCATTGGGAATTCAAGGGCCGCTCGGAGCTGATCGCCTATTGTGAGCAGCACGGCATCGAGGTGACGGCGACTGCGGAGAAGCCATACTCGATGGACCGCAACCTCATGCACGTCAGTTACGAAGGCGGCATTCTCGAGGACCCTTGGGCCGCGCCGCCTGAGGACATCTTCCTGATGACAAAGTCACCGGAGGACGCTGCCGATAACCCCGAAGAGATCACGATCTCGTTCGAGAAAGGCGAGCCTGTGGCGATCAACGGCGTCGCTCACGGCCCGGTCGATCTGCTCTCACATCTCAATTACCTCGGCGGCGAGCATGGCATCGGCCGGGTTGACGTGGTCGAGAATCGCTTTGTCGGGATGAAGTCACGCGGCGTTTACGAGACGCCCGGCGTGACGATCCTGATGGCCGCCCACCGTGCACTCGAATCGATCACGATGGACCGCGAGGTGATGCGGCTGCGCGATTCGCTGTCGAC
>CAZWSK010000071.1:0-11935 GCA_964636445.1 uncultured Chloracidobacterium sp. | reverse complement strand
AGAACAATTACGCCATCGTTCAGGCCGAGGACGAACTTGCCGCCATAGGCATGGTCATGGGCGCAATGTGGAACGGCGCAAGGGCGTTCACCGCCACCAGCGGCCCGGGCGTGTCGCTGATGAATGAGTTCCTCGGCCTGGGGTACTTTGCCGAGGTGCCGACGGTGCTGATAGACGTCCAGCGCGCCGGCCCGTCGACCGGAATGCCGACGCGAACGCAGCAGTCCGATCTGCTGCTGGCCGCCTACGCATCGCACGGCGACACGAAGCATCCGCTGTTGCTCCCGGCTAACCCGAAAGAGTGCTTTGAGATGACAGCGCTCGCCTTCGATCTAACTGAACAGCTCCAATCGCCTGTCATCGTCATGACGGACCTCGACCTCGGCATGAACGACCATGTGACCGACCCGCTCGTCTGGGACGACAGCCGCGATTACAACCGCGGAAAGGTACTCACGCAGGAACAGCTTAACGCGATCTATGGACTTCACTCGGACGTGAATGGGAACGGCACACACGAGGCCCTGCAGGATTCGGCTCGCGATAATGCGTTTGGCGCTGCCGATGTCCTCCTGAGCGAGATCGATGCCCAGCCCCATGGCGACCACAACATGACGCAGCCGCTCGAGCAGTTCAAAGGGAAGTGGGGACGATACCTTGACATCGACGACGACGGCATCCCTTATCGGACGATCGCCGGAACGCACACGACCCGCGGAGCGTTTGTCACTCGCGGTTCGTCTCGCGACGAATACGGCGTTTATACCGAGGACGCCGACGCCTATCGCCGGAATGTCGATCGTCTGCTGCGAAAATGGGAAACAGCGAAGGAACTGGTGCCCGGGCCGGAGTTTCCGTTCGGAAGCAAGGGCGTCGCGGACGGCGTGATCTTTTTCGGCACATCAACCTACGCGGCTGAAGAGGCTCTCGAAATGCTCGAGGGCGACGGCATCACGCTCGACGCAATGAGGCCGCTGGCCTTTCCGTTCGGTAAAGTGTTTCGTGAATTCGTCGACTCGCACGAGCGTATCTTCGTGATCGAGCAAAACCGCGACGCCCAATTCCGGAGCCTGATGATGATCGAACTAGGGACTGACGCCGCAAAGCTTGTATCGGTTCTCAATTACGACGGGATGCCGATCACTGCCGACTATATCTACCGTCAGATCGCGTCGCACTTTGGTTGATGCCACCGCTCAAGATCCTGCAGATCTGCTCAGCACGCGAGATCGGCGGCGGCGAACGCCATGTGGTCGATCTTTCTCGCGGCCTCGCGGCTCACGGGCATGACGTATATGCCGCGGTCATCCCTGACTCGCCTTTGATCGGGGAATTGGCATTTCTGCCCGGTGAGCACATCGAAGAGGTCCGAATGCGGAACGCCGTTAACGTAATGGGCGCTCGCCGGCTCGCAAGTATTGTTCTAGAGCGTCAGATCAACATCATTCACGCTCATGTCGCTCGAGATTACCCACTCGCCGCGATAGCGTCGAAACTATCAGCACGGCCATACATGATCAGCCGTCATGTTGTGTTTCCGATGAAGGGCTTTCATCGCCGACTTCTAAGTGGTGTCTCAAAAGTGATCGCACCATCGGCATCGGTTGCCGCGGCTCTTCGCGAGCAGGGCCTTTTTGACGAGTCGAAGATCGTGTCGATACCTTACGGCATTGATATCGACCACTTTTCGCAGCGTCAGTCTCGACCGAAGTCTCAGCGACGGCTCGTTGGCATGATAGGCCACTTGTCGCCGATCAAGGGCCAGGACATATTTATCCGCGCCGCGGCAGCGATCGCCGCCGAGCGCGACGACGTCGATTTCCTTCTCGTCGGTGAGGATAAAGAGTCCGATGGCCGTAACCGGGCCGAAATAGAAAAACTCATCGCCGAACTCGACCTGGCCGATCGTATGATACTCACGGGCTGGAAGGACGATGTCCGCGATGTCCTTGAGATGTTAGACATATTCGTTTGCCCTTCGCGAATAGAGCCGTTCGGCCTGGTCATGGTCGAGGCAATGGCGGCCGGCGTTCCCGTCGTTGCTACGCGGTCTGAAGGCGCGCTCGAGATCATCGATGATGGCGTTACGGGACGCCTCGTTCCCATCGGTGATACAATTGCGCTGAATGAGGCTATTCGCGCATTACTGGCCGATCCTACCGAAGGCCGACGTCTCGCGCAGAACGCTCTGACCTCGGTTCGAGACAGGTTCTCGGTTGAACGGATGATCGCTGAAACCGAGCAGGTTTATAACGACATAGTTACCACGCAGTTATGACATACGTAAGATCTACATTTCGCCATCCGGCCCTGCCCAAGAACGACCTGGGCTATACCGTGGACTATTACGAGGGCAGCCTCAGCACGCTGTGCGCTGGGTGCGGGCACGATTCCATTAATGCCGCGATCGTCGAGGCATGCTGGCGGATGAACATCGAACCGCACAAGGTTGCGAAGCTCTCAGGCATCGGTTGCTCATCCAAATCGCCGGCGTACTTTCTGTCCAATTCACACGGTTTTAATTCGGTCCACGGCCGCATGCCATCTGTCGCGACGGGTGCGAATCTCGCGAACCGCGATCTTATTTATTTCGGCGTCTCAGGCGACGGCGACACGGCGTCGATCGGGATGGGCCAGTTCGTTCACGTGGTCAGGCGAAACCTGAACATGGTCTACCTCGTGATGAACAACGGCTGCTACGGCCTGACCAAAGGGCAGGATTCCGCGACAGCCGACGCCGGTTCAAAGAGCAAGGCCGGAAGTGTGAATCTTTTCGAGGCGATCGATCTGGCGTCGCTGGCCATCGAGCTGGGCGCGACATTCGTCGCTCAGAGCTTCTCCGGCGACAAAGAACAGCTGACGCCGCTCCTCATGGCTGCGATGAAACATCAGGGATTTGCTTTGTTGAACGTCATTTCGCCGTGCGTTACATTCAACAATAATCCCGGTTCGACGAAATCCTACGACTACGTCCGTGAACACATGGACGCGACCTCGACTGTGGATTTTGTCCCCATCGCTAGGGAGATTTTGACCACTTACGAGGCCGGATCGGTCAAAGAATTGACGATGCACGACGGTTCTTCGATCCATTTGCACAAATTAGCGAAGGATTGGGACCCGATGAACCGGCTTTCCGCCGTCACTGCGATACACTCCGCGAAGGAGAAAGGCGAGATCCTAACCGGTCTACTGTATATTGACGAAAATTCGAGTGATCTTCACGCACTGCTCAATACCTCAGAGCGCCCGCTAAATTCCTTGGAGAAGGACGCTTTATGTCCGGGCTCGGCAGCGATAGAGCAGCTAAACGCCTCACTCAGGTAATTCAATAGCCCCAAAAAGCAAATAGCACGGGACGCCTCTCGACGCCCGTGCTATCCGCGGTTAGTCCGCAGGGGGAACGTTATCTGCGGACTATTTCCACCGAGCAATGCGCCCTCGCCGCCACGGCGGAAGAAACGCTGCCTATTAGGAACCTTTCAAACGAATTGGACGCTGCGTGGGGGCCCGCAAATATCGTGTCCGCCTGCCATTCGTCCGCCTCGCGTACGATCTCGTCCTTCGCGTTTCCGAATCGTATATCGACCGACGATCGAATATTCGCCAAGTGCAGCCGTTGGAGCGATGACGCGGCGAGTGTCTCGACCCATTGCGCGGCGAACTTCGCCTCAACGGCGGAATCGCGCATTTGCGGCGTGAAACGCCCGATCGATCCTAGTACTGATGAGTCAGCAACGGCTACCAGCCGAACCTCTGTATCCGCCGGCCACTTACGTTCGGCGATCACGTTTACCGAACTGATCGCCCCTGCCGAGCCGTCGAATGCCACCAACAAACGAGCAGGATGGTGATCCGGGGCTCCTTCGCGCGCGATGCGGACGCTGCACTTTGTCTCGTTAAGTATCTTTTGCGTCGTGTGTCCTAAGAATAGGTTAGCCGCGGGGCCATTTAGCGTTGGTTCGCCGACCACGATCATATCTGCCCCGAAACGGTCTGCCTCGGCGATAATCTCATGTGCGGGCGAGCCCTCTCGCACAACCGATCGGACCTTCATCGCCGGGTATGCGGCCTTGATCGCTGATACAGCTCCCTCAGCGATCAACTCGGCATCGGAACGCGTAGTTGGCGGGAGCCACGACTCTGCGACGGCCATGACCAGGACCTTTTCTGATCCCGATAGACCCATTCTAGATAATTCGCCCAGGCCCGCCCTCGATGCATCCGATCCGTTAAAACCAATAAGAATCTTCATTCATCGCCTCCGTGTTTTTCACTACCGCCTAAGCGGAGTGTCCACCAAGCGACCTGCATATCGCAATCGGTATGCCAACCAAAACCTTCGGCAGAATCGCGTAGCGCTGCTCAAGGTTGCGAATTTTCTCGCGCACGTATTGTAAAAGTTCGTGTTTTTCGACGATCAGGCCTGTCGCTACCTCCGTAAAGGATTGACCGGCAACGGGCCCGAGTCAGGCATACGGGTTGCTTTTGTACGAGTGTTACTAAATACCATGTCGACCGGAACGAGGATGAAGGGTGCAGACAATGAACGCGTGGTTCCACCGGCGATGGTCCGCGAGGGTGATCATTTGATCGCGGCGTACGCAGAGGCCGCGCACGGGCCGACCTTGATCGCCATCGGGAGCATTCATGGGAACGAACCCTCGGGGACGCGAGCTCTCGCCCGCGTGGCGGATACCCTCCGCACTTATAGGGGGGATCTCAATGGCCGCCTATATCTTGTCGCCGGAAATACGCGTGCTCTCGCAGAAGGGAAGCGCTTCATTGACGCCGACCTGAATCGCTACTGGACTAACGCACATGTCGGCAGCTCCACGCTGCAGGACGCGGTTTCCGAGGACTTGGAACTTCGGGAATTGCAAACTCTCCTCGATCACATCCTCGTGACAGCACGCGATGAGGTATATGTCCTGGACTTGCACTCCACCTCTGCATCCGGTAAACCCTTTGCGACTGTCGGCGATACACTGCGTAACCGAAGCTTCGCACAGAAGTTCAACGTAACATTCCTTCTCGGGATCGAGGAACAGCTAGAAGGTACGATGCTCGAATTCTTTAATAATCTCGGCGCAGTGACGTTAGGCTTTGAGGGAGGGCAACACAAGTCCGAGGACGCTGTTGCGAATCATGAGGCCCTTGTAATGGCCGCGCTGAAGCATGCCGGGATAATAAATTGCGAACCCCTTACTGGGCCTTTTGAAGAGCATCTTTCCCGGGCAGCAGGCGGCAGGCGAATTTACGAGGTTCGTTATCGACATCCCGTAAGGGACGGCGACAAGTTTGTGATGAAGCCGGGATTTAATAACTTCGACACGGTTCGAAAGGCTGATGTCCTCGCCCATGATGAATACGGGCCTGTGACCTCTCCCGAGACCGGTGTCATTATGATGCCGCTTTACCAGAAGCTCGGCGAGGATGGATTTTTCCTTGCGCGGCGTGTTAAGAGATTCTGGCTGGCCGTTTCATGGCTGCTTCGCAAAACACGGATCCCAGCGCTGGCGCCGCTTCTCCCTGGCGTTTCGCGCGACCCAAAAGACCCATATACGGTTATCGTTGACACGCGGATAGCTCGGCTTGTCCCCCTGCAGATATTTCACCTGCTTGGCTTTAGGAAGCGGCGATGGTCCGCACAGAAACTGGTCGTCAGCCGACGCCGGCATGACGCTGTGAGCCCATTTCGATGAGCCTGACAATGGGAGATAAACAGGTCACAACAAGCTATGACGAGGAGCAAATGCGTGCTTTCACGCTCGCTGTGCTTAACGACCTGCAGGCCTTGGAGTATATGCTCGACGCGGGCCTGTTCGACGACGACACCCGGCGGATCGGTGCCGAGCAGGAGATGTTCCTGGTCGATGATTCGATGCACCCCGCCGGTTTAGCGATCGAGGTCATTGAGGAAGCATGCGATCCGCGACTAACAACCGAGATCGGGAAGTTCAATCTTGAAGCAAATCTGACCCCGAGAGAATTTACCAGCCGATGTCTTAGCGAGATGGAAGCCGAACTCGACGAGATCATCGGCATAGTCCGCCTAGCGGCGGGACGGTTCAATGCAGGGCCGGTACTCGCCGGCATCTTGCCGACTATACAGGCGTCTGATCTCACACGAGACAATCTTACGCCGATCCCACGATATAAGGAGATCGACCGGGTAGTTACGAAACTCCACGGCGACAACCGGTTTGTGCAGATCAAGGGCCTTGACGAGCTTCAGCTGACCTTGCAGGACACCTTCATAGAGTTCTGCAACACAAGCTTTCAGATCCATCTTCAACTCGGTGCCAGGGACTTTGTTCGCTATTACAACTGGGCCCAGGCGATGGCCGCCCCGGTTCTGGCGTCTGCGGTGAATTCGCCGCTCTTGCTGAACCACCGTTTATGGCACGAGACGAGGCTCGCGCTTTTTCAGCACGCCACCGACACGCGGTCCTTTGTTCACAAAGAACGAAACCAGCCGCCCCGAGTAAACTTTGGGGAGCGTTGGGTAGACGAATCGATCATCGAGGTACTTCGCGAGGATGCTATCCGCTTTAGGATCCTGCTGACCCAGGCGGTTGAGGAAAACTCGCTCGACAGGCTATCGAAGGGCGAGACCCCGCGACTCGCAGCATGGCGACTTCATAACGGTACGATCTGGCGCTGGAATAGGCCGTGTTACGGCATCATTGACGGCAAACCGAGCCTTCGGATCGAGGCACGCTATCTGCCCGCGGGCCCGTCGATCATCGACGAGATGGCAAACTCTGCCTTCTTTCTCGGACTGATGGCGGAAATGCCTGAAGAATTTGGCGATATCAGGGAGTATATGTCGTTTGACGACGCGAAGAATAACTTCTTCAATGCCGCCCGCTACGGCCTGAATGGACAGATCCGCGGCCTGGACGGCCAGAGCAGACGAGTCGGTCGCCTGATCCTCGAGGAACTCCTACCGCGGGCCCGCAAAGGCCTTGAGCGTTCCGGCATTGACCCCGAGGACCAAACACGATACCTCGACGTCATAGAAGAACGGGTCACAGCAGAAAAGAGTGGAGCGAGGTGGATGATCGATTCACTCGCGTCGATGGACCCGAGGGCGAAGGCGAACGTGCGGATGAGGACCCTTACGTGCGCTATGCAACGTCATCAGGAGTCGGGCTCTGCCATGCACACATGGCCGCTTGCTGAGATACCCATACGCTCGGAATGGGTCGATAACTACAAGACCGTCGAGCAGTTTATGGCAGTTGATCTGTTCACCGTCCGGCCAGAGGATATTCTCGATCTAGCCGCGAGCCTAATGCATTGGAAACACGTGCGCCACGTTCCTGTCGAGGACGACAGCGGTCGCCTGATCGGCATCGTGTCGCACCGGGACCTGATCAAGTTGCTCGCGTCAGGACGCTTGGCCAAGACCGGCCCCATAGCCGTAAGTGAGATAATGAAAACTGATCTTGTTACCGTTGCGGTCGACACGCCCACGACTGACGCACTCGAGCTGATGCGGGAGCGCAACATCGGCTGTCTTCCGGTAGTTAAGGAAGGACGTCTAGTCGGCCTCGTAACGGCGCACGATTTTCTTACAGTTTCTTCGAAATTGCTCGAGGAGCGGCTGAGATCACTTCCCGAGCGTACAGCGCAAGGAGAACCTTATGAAACCGAGATCACGAGCCAAGCATCGACACGATCTGATCCGGGCTTTTCTGCATGAACATTCCGACCGCCCGACGAGACTGGGTGTCTTCCGCCCTGAGTACTCCGGCGTCACGGATTATTGGCTCGAGAGCGGCCTCCCGCTCAACGGCCTTGACCTGGACGAAGGCCCCTATGGGCTTCGACTAACGATTACGCTCGGCGACATGCGGCGAGAGATAGGAAAAGTGTCGAGCATCGCGTTGCGGCTCGGTCCCGAAGACGAAGGACTCGACGTTGTCGACGAAGGCGGGTCCATGACCATCCTTCGGTTCGAGAAGGTGGCTTGACATTTTTATCCGCTTGCGCGAAATTTCCCGCATCGATCCGAAAAAATTGGCCCCTATTGGTTGATGCTGGTTCACAACACGCTTATATCTCCAATATTTAGGCCTTTCTTGTAGGCGTGTTTGCGGAACGCTATTTGCACTCCGATCTACGGGAAACTAACCAATATGGACACCAACAAAATGCTCCCAGTTAAAGATAACTGCATTCATTGCGAAACGGCTGCGGCGAACTCCTTTTGCCACATTCGTGTAACAGAACTTTCCGATCTGTCTAAGATCCGATTCAAGCGAGTTTACGCGGCCGGTTCGACGCTGTATGGCCAGGGCCAGGCAGCCGTGGGTGCCTTTATCCTGTGCAAGGGCCGGGTGAAATTGTCTAACAGCTCGGTTGACGGACGTGTTGTCACGTTCGGCACCGCAGCTCCCGGCGACATTCTCGGCCTCAGCGCGGCTCTCGCCGAGGGCGAGTACGAGACCACGGCTGAGGCGATCGAGGATTGCCAGGCAAACTTTTTGGCAGGGAACGAGCTAAAGGATTTCCTCCGCACCCATCCAGATGCTTGCCTGAACGCTGCCAAACAGCTTAGTCGCGATTATCAAGCCGCTTTTAAGCGAATGTGCTCCCTAGCGTCATCCGACACGGTGGCGAACAAGCTCGCCAGGCTTTTTCTCGACTGGGCAGGCTCTGATCCGCTCGAGCTGACCCCGATCCGACTTGAGAACGGCCTCACTCACGAAGCTTTGGCCGAAATGATCGGCGTTTCCCGCGAAACGATCACGCGGGCTCTCAAACACCTTCGTGAAAGCGAGGTCGCCACGCTCAAGGGACATGACCTTCTTATTCATAATCGCGACCGCCTTTTGGCCTTCGCGCGGATGGGGCAAGACATGAGAGGAAATGGTCACGGCTTGTGACAAGGCTCACAAATATCTTGTAGATGAAACAGTTATCATCGGTTTGTGCTAAGAAGAGCATTTAATTTTCAGGAGGCAATATGACTATTTCGGTTAGGAGTATCAAGTTAGTGCTTCTAGGCCTCTTTTCATTGCTCGTGCTCGTCTGGGCTCTGCCGGGCCTCGGCCGAAGCGCGGCGAGTAATGAAACCCTTGAGGAGGTTCCGATCCCCGCTCATGCTAGTGCGGACGACTATGTCGGGACAGATACGTGTGCGGCATGTCACGAGGACCAATTCAAGGAATTCGCCGCCACGAAGCACGGCAAGCTTAAGCAAGTCGCAAGTTGGAAAGATAAGACACAGGGTTGCGAGTCCTGTCACGGCCCGGGCAAGGCCCACGTCGAGGACCCGACAAACCCTGCCGGTCTCGCATTGGTTTCATTTAAGAATAAGGACTCGAAACAGACATCGGAAACGTGTCTGGCCTGCCACACCGGTCGGGAGGCGCATAATAACTTCCGAAGGGGCGAGCACTGGAGGAATGACGTCGGCTGTGCCGACTGCCACACGGCTCACGGTACTAAGCTGCCTAACGACAAACCCGGCTCGATCTCGTTCGTCGGCGAAACGACGCATCAAAAGCCCGGCCTGGCCAATGTCGCGATGCTTCAGCAAAGCGAGCCGCAGCTGTGTCTGACCTGCCACTCGGAAACCAAGGCTCAATTTTCAAAACCGTTCCACCACAAGGTGCTCGAGGGTGCGATGAATTGCAGCAGCTGTCACAATCCGCATGGCGGCTTCGAGTCTAAGCAGACCAAGCTGGCCGTTGGAGCAGACGCCTCTTGCATTCAGTGCCATTCGAACAAACAGGGGCCATTCGTTTTTGAGCACGCTCCCCTGAAGACCGAAGGATGTTCCGCATGTCATACGCCCCACGGAACGAGCAATCCAAAGATGCTTAACCGCAGCTCTGTAAGGCAGCTCTGCATGGAGTGCCACAGCAGCATTACCGAACAAGCTGCCCCAGGCACGCCGTCCTTCCATAATCAGGCGCAGGTCCGCTATAAAGATTGCACTGTGTGCCACGCCGCTATACACGGTTCCAATGCGCATAAGGCGTTCTTTAGATAAGGAGGTGAAGTGAAATGAAAAGAGTAGACTTTTGCAGATCAAGCATAACAAACAAGCTTTGCCTTCTTTTCGCCGCAGGCATATTGTCCGTCGTTGGCATCTCGGCCCAGACGCCGACACCATCACCTGAAGACGTTACTTGGGGACCTTATCGAGCCACCTCGTCAAGTGAGTTTGGCTTCCGAATGAAGGACATCGACGGCAACGAGAACAAGTACCGGAGCGACTTGAACTATCGGGCCGGTTTCCGCGTTTTCGACAGCCATCTCCTACTCGAGACCGAAAACGGGAAAGGGAAGCCCTTTGACTCGCTACTCGTGTCGGTGACCGGTTGGGGGTCGGACCCGACAGGGCTTACTCGTATCAATGCCGACAAATTGGGTGTTTACAAAGCCAATCTGACGGTTCGCCGTGTGAAGTATTTCAACAACCTGGTCAACCACGCACTTAACGAACACAACCAGAATACGCAGCATTCAATGGTCGACCTGGACGCGACGATCCTCCCGCAGAGTGAAAGGTTTCGCGTCATTCTTGGGGCGTCATACGGCAGCACCCAGGGTCCCGGGACCTACACGACCAGGGCATATAGCGACGAGTTTCCGGTCGACACCTTCGCGAACGTCAAGAATATTGACTTTCGTGTCGGTGCGGAAGGGAAGCTGGCTGGCTTCAACTGGGGGTTAACACAGGGGTTCAGGAACTTCAGTGATCGCTCCAGCTACAGCATCACCGTTCCTGAGCCGGGTAACAATCCGACGAACACGGCGATCCTCAATACGTTTCGCCGCATCTTTCCGACCGACGGCGACGTCACGTATACAAGTGGCACTGTTAACCGAACATTCGGAAAGAGGTTCGACTTTACGGGCCGCGGCATTTACTCGATCAGCAAGACCGTTATGCAAATGATCGAGACGATAACGGCCCGCGATAACAGCAACAACTTCGTCGACCTTGATGAGTTCATCATCGGAGCGGACGCGAAAAGAATCCAGGCTCGCGTTGATCTCGGCTTCACGGCGATGATCACCGATGATCTGCGATTCTCGAATACGTTCAACTTTGATCGGTTCTCCATCAGCGGCGACGAGGCGTTTCAGGAGTCTCTGTTCCGACGGAACGCCGCCGGCAATCCTCTGGCTACCACGGTCACACGGTCGACGGGTTATCGCTTGACGAAGTACCGTCGCCTTACAAACACAAGCGAGCTGGACTACCAGGTATCGAACAGATTCGCTTTCCACGTCGGGTATCGCTACACAAAGCGTAACGTCGAGGGCTCTGGGATCGATACGACTCTGACGTCGGCCCCTTCGCCCACAAACCCAGCGTTTATCAGCAGTGAGGAGCACAACAACACTCATGCCTTCATCGGCGGTACTAAGATTAAGCCGACTAAAAACTGGGTGATCTTCGCTGATGTTGAAAAAGGATCGGCCGACAACGTTTTCACACGGGTCGAGAACTATAAATATACGAGTTTTCGCATCCGGAACCGGTGGACCTTTGATAGATGGGGAATCAACCTATCGGCGATAACGAAAGACAATACGAACCCATCGTTCAATATCGTCAATCCGATCGTCGATTTTGAGACGCGCATCAAACACCGCAACTTTTCGGGCACAGTCGACTGGAATCCAAACAGCCGGTTCGGCTTCAATGCGGGCTACACCTATCGGTATTTGACCAGCTACACGCCGATCATTGTGCCGGTGAGCGGGCAGTTAAGGCAGGGCTTCAGCCAGTTCTTCGTTCGCGACCATTATATGTTTGCAGAGGTCGCAGCGAAGATCGCATCACGCGTCTCGTTGTTTGCGGCATATCGCCTAACACGTGACGTTGGCCAGGGCTCACGGGTCTCTACTGTGATCGAGAACTTCATCACCTCGTATCCGATGAGGTTTAATACGCCTGAGGCAC